>NZ_JBXWMC010000007.1:0-303892 GCF_059609665.1 Ruegeria sp. YTSC230
CGTCTCCACCGTCTCTCCGATGCGTCCGGCCGTCTCTCCGACCCGTCAGCGCCGCCTCAGCAGCGCCGGTGAAGGGGGTTCTAAGTATAACCGCATAAGTCCGCAAGCAGAAAATGACCTCCTGGGCGAATTTTTTCCATTTTTCTACTTATTTGTTTTTTATCAATATCTTAAGTTGTATCATACACCTCTTCGAACGGCGATCTCATCAGTTGAAATACAAGTCGGACCTACACCTGCCTGCGCCTCCAGTAATCGTACCCCTATATATAGACAGGGCGCCCCATCACACCACAAGACTCAATCGAGTCGGAAGCGATTCAATGAGTCGGAACCGGCCTAAAAAACGGTGCTAGTACTCAATTCAGGTATGGAATCCGCGCGTGTCTACCTACGCCGGGCTTGCGCATTGGCCCGGGATGATGTGTGGTCGCCTCTGTAAGATGCCCGGGTTAGCCGTGAAATGACCACCGATACAGCCGACATGTTTCCACGCATAAATACCGTAGGCTATGACGGCCTTCTTGTTTCCTTTGCCGATGCCATGGCCGAACCCTCGAACCGGGCGGCGCTGGCCTTTAGGGGCGCAATCGACGCGGCATCCTGGGACGGTGTTGTCGAAACCTCTGCATCCCTTGCATCGGCCTATCTGAGGTTCGATCCCGACAAACTGCCTCGCACTGAAATCCAGCGTAAAGTGCGACACCTACTTGCACAGCAAAATTGGTTTGAGGCACCACTGCCTGCCGGTCGCAGATTGTGGCGGGTCCCCACAGTCTATGGCGGCAAGCTTGCTCCGCAACTGGACGAGGCAGCGGCGGCGGCGGGGTTGGATTCCATGGAAGCCGTTCGGCGGCTGAGCGACACAAAGGTACGCGTATTAACCATCGGCTTTGCACCAGGGCAGCCGTATCTTGGTCCGCTTAGTCCTGAGTTCAATATTCCACGTCTGAAGGAACTGACTCCTATGGTCCCAGAGGGGGCCTTGGTAATGGCAATTTCCCAATTCGTACTGTTCTCGGGCCCCACTCCGACCGGTTGGCGGCACGTGGGCCAAACCGCATTTCGCTGCTTTCGCCCTGACGCACCGCAGAGCTTTGCGTTGAAGCCAGGGGATGAAATGCAGTTCCTGTCCGTTTCGCGCGACGAACTGGAAACCATCCGCGCCAACAACTCGGACGGCTCAGGCGGTGCCACCTGCGAGGAGATCGTGGGATGAGTCTGATTGTTCATCGCATTGGCCCGGCCTGCACCATACAAGACCACGGTCGTGTAGGGTATCTGGATCAGGGGCTGTCCCGATCCGGCGCCGCCGACCAACTGGCCCTGCACGAGGGCGCAGCGTTGCTGCGTCAAAGCCCGGGACTTGCCGCTTTGGAAATGGCTGGAATGGGTGGCGAATTCGAGGCAACGCAATCTCTCGGCATCGCTCTGACAGGTGCTCCGATGCAGGCCAGCATTGATGGCGCACCTGTGGTCTGGAATGCGTCGCACCAGATGGAAGCCGGGCAGCGGCTGGTGATTGGTGCTGCGACGCGCGGGACCTATGGCTACCTGCATGTCAGCGGTGGGATCGCGTCCGAAGCTTTTCTGGGATCACGCTCAGCGCATTTGACCGCCAAGATCGGAAGTACCATTCAGACCGGAGATACATTGCCAGTCGCCGACGGATCAGGCGTGACGGGCATGAAACTCTACCCGGATGATCGCTTCTCGGGTGGCGTTCTACGCGTGATCGCCAGCTTTCAGACCCTCCTGTTTGATCAGGGAACGTTGGACCGCTTTGTGCAAACCGAGTTTCGGCGTGGCAGTCGGGCCAACCGAATGGGGATGCAGTTGGATAGCGAGGGCGAAGGTTTCGCGGCCCAGGGTCAGCTGAACATTCTGTCCGAGGTCATTACCCCCGGTGACATACAGATGACCGGAACAGGCAGCCCCTTTATCCTGTTGCCTGAATGTCAGACCACCGGAGGTTATCCCCGTATCGCGACGGTTCTGCCCTGTGACCTTCCGCGCGCGGCACAAACCCCGGCGGGCGGGCAGATCAAGTTCGAATTCGTGTCACTGGACGAGGCCACAGCCCTGCAAACCGCCCACAAAGCCGAACTTGCCCGGCTACCTATGCGGGTCGAACCGCTGGTCCGCGATCCGCATGACATCCCGGACCTCTTGTCCTACCAATTGATCGGCGGAATGATCTCTGCCACCGACTAAGGAGTATCACCCATGCCAAGCGTCGATCTGAATGCCGATATGGGCGAAAGCTATGGCCCATGGAATATGGGCGATGATGAAAGTCTTCTGAAAATCATCACATCCGCCAATATCGCCTGCGGTTTTCACGCCGGTGACCCGGATGTGATGGCCAAGACGATGACCTTGGCCGCCGAAAGCGGCGTTGGGATCGGCGCGCATCCCGGCTTCCCCGATCTCCAAGGATTTGGCCGACGCAACATGAAAGTGCCCCATGCCAGCCTGCGCAATTTGGTTCGGTATCAACTGGGGGCGGCAATCGGAATGGCCAAGGCCGTTGGCACCGAAGTGCGGCACCTGAAACTGCACGGGGCGCTGGCCAACATGTGCTCGGTCGATATCGACATGGCCCGAGCCTGTTATCAGGGCGCGCTGGATGTCGATCCGGACATCATCATCATGGTTTTGGCCGTTACCAAACAAGAAGAAGCCGTGCGCAAACTGGGGTGCAAGTGGGTCGGCGAGATCTTTGCGGACCGGGCCTATAACGACGACGGAACTCTTGTCGACCGCGGCCTGCCCGGCGCGGTTATTCATGACCCCGAAATTGCCGGACCGCGCATCCTGAACATGGTGCGCGAAGGTGCCATCATCACCGAAAGCGGCCAGCGGCTTGAGACATCCATCGACACGATCTGCCTGCATGGCGACGGTCCAACCGCGGTACAAATCGCCCGTTCGGTTCGCACATCCCTGATCGACGGCGGGGTCGATGTGACTAAATTCATGCGGTAGAAAGAAGGGCGTAATCCTGACGATCTATCCTCTGACTGTTGCCTGTATGGAATACAGACCCTAGCATGCCCGACAAGTGCATGTTCTGAATACCACAATTCCAAGCAACGCGATGCCAAACCGGTATAGGCAAGGAGGTTGGCCAATGTCTTTTGATCTGATGAATTACGAACCGCGCGGCGACAAAAAGAACTCTGAGTTCTTTCACCAATACCTACCGATGATCTACGAACGCCGCCAAAGCTCGGGCGTGGCGGATCAGGTCGGGGCGATGCAGGCGATCGTCATTCAGGTTGAACCGGACGCGATGTTCGACACGCTGATCGAGCTTTATGTCATGACACCTTACCGACATACGGCCAGCTATCTGGGTCAGACGCACAAATTTGCGGTCATGCACTCACACACCGATTATCCCGCGATTATCGTCATGGCGCCACTAAGCCCGACCTTCGAAGACTATATCCCGCGCATCAACCGTATGTACCCGCTGGCCCGCAACACCCCCCAGACCCGCTATGTCGGAGAGATTTATGGCGCCACGGACCTCAAGACCCTGACCAAAACACTTGAAGATCAGAACATCAGGTTTGAGTACAAGGGAGACACCGAAAACCCGTTCTACACTTCGGACGGGTTCAGATTTACGTCGCCGTCCGATTTCACCTGTAACAGGGTTGGATACTCATCCCTGGATTTCAACGACACCGACAGCCTCGGTTTGGGTGACCGGATATTGCTGAGCAATGACGAACAGGCGCGACTGGATCAGGCGGCGGCGTTCGGGGCAGACAGCAAAATCGCGCCTTTGATGCTGGGGGTCGACCACCTTGCAACACGCATTCTGGCCGGCGAGCGTGAGGACGCGATCCTCGAGTTTCTGACCATGGTGCCCTATTACTTTTGGGGCGCGTACAACATCTTTGAGATGAACTCGTCTACCAATGTGAACCGAAACGCGAATGTGGATGATGACAAGAAATCCCCCGCCAAGGTCTTCACCGCGAACAACACGCCCTCCTTCGTCAATTCCTTTGAACAGCTGCCGATGCCAACCGAGGATTTCGTGCGGAACTTTGGCCGTCGCCTGCACCACATGGCAATCGAGATCCAGGACGGCGACCACGGCGCGGGTGAAAAGAACGTCGATTTTGTGGTCAACACACTCAAGGATGAGGGGGTGCCGTTCCTGGCCCATGTGGTGGGCGAGTGTAAGGATGATCCGAACCTCAAACAGATCTTCTCGAAGCATTCGAAGTACACGCTGTTGATCACCGAGTATATCGAACGTTGCCACCACTATGACGGGTTCTTTACCAAGGATAACGTTGCCGCCCTGACCGCTGCGGCGGGTCAGGATGAACAATACGAACATGGCCACGTTTTCGACTGACAAAAAAAGGCTGCGAGTTTCCTCGCAGCCCAGATCCATTCAGGAGAGTATGTCGAGCCTTATGACGGCCCGATCATGAAACAAGTCACATTCCGGGCCTGCAACCGGCGGCAGGCCAGATCGGCCTGTTCGCGGGTCATGCCCTGGAATGTCGCGTCGAAGCCGCGCGCGCTTTGGTTCACCTTGCGTAGCGTGCCTTCCAGAGTGGTCATTTCCGACAGGGCCGTTTTCAGCAAAATCTTTTCCGCCTCATATCGGGTGGTATAGCGGCCAACGTTCACGCCCCATAGCCGTCCGCCCGATGTTGACAGTCGGGTCACAATCTCTTGCTCGGGTTCGGGCTGCACTGCCGGATCGGTCGAGGCCAGAACCAGGTCGGCCGGGCGCGCAGCGGGGCGGGTTGCGTCGCTATCACCAGACGGTTGGATGTCGGCAGCTGCAATCGCCGCAGCGATTCCGTCCTTGATACGCGTACCGTTTTTGGCAGCCGTCTCAGCCACAGTGCCAGCAACCTGAACTGCGGCACCCGGTCCAGGGCGCAGAACGGGGCGCAGACTGGATTTTGGCGCAATGGTCAGGGCCGCGACGGTTGCGCCCAATCCCGCGTTCCCGGCATAGGTGGGGCGGGCCGGCTTGCGGATCGGGGCACGCGAAGGGGCACGGCGGAATCCCATGTCCAACAACTCAGCGACTTTTGCATTCCGCGATGCGCCGGATTTGCCGCCAAAGACAGTCGCGATGATGCGTTCGTCTTTGCGCTTGGCCGATGCAACTAGGTTAAAGCCCGCAGCACGCGTGTATCCGGTCTTGATACCGTCCGCACCTTTATAGGCCGCCAATAGGCGACGGTTCGTGTTCGGAACCGTCTTGATCCCGGCATGCGTGGATTGGCGCGAGAACAGGTTGTAATACTGCGGATAGTCATAAAGCAGATGGCGACCCAACGTGGTCATATCCCGCGCGGTCGACAAGTGACCCGATTCCGTCAGCCCATGTGCGTTCTTGAACGTTGTGCGGCTCATACCCATGGCCTTGGCCGTGCGCGTCATACGACGGGCGAATGCGGCTTCGGATCCACTGATCGCGATGCCAATCGCCGTGGCCGCATCATTGGCGGACTTCACGGCAGCTGCCCTGATCAGATATCGGAACGCAATGGTTTGCCCGGTGCGAAGGCCCAGCTTCGAGGGGGGTTCAGAAGAGGCCTTTTTTGTAATCCGAACGGGCGTGTCCAAGGTGATCTCACCATTCCGCACCGCTTCGAATGCAATATAGAGTGTCATCATCTTGGTCAGAGAGGCCGGATGCAGTCGGGTGTCAGCATTGCGCGAATGCAGAACCTCCCCTGTCCGGGCGTCGATGACCATCGCCGCATATGGTGCCGCAAATCCCTGCAACGGCGCGAAGGAGAGCAGCCACAAGAATGCTATAAGAAATAAGCCCATCCGGGCCGGAACTGTCCGCCGAACCTGCACGATCTTTGCCTCTGTCTACCTCAGGCCGCCGGGTTTTCCCGGTCAGCGTTAATTATTTTTTATTGCCTACAAGGCTAACACAGAGACCCAATGAAATAAACCGAAAGCGTGCAAATTCGCTGTTTTGTTAAGCGTCCAAACCGACACTACATGTAGACGCGCGCAGCCCGCAACCTACCACATCCACGCAAATTGAACCCCTTAACGTAATTCCCACCTCGTTTTTTGGAAACTGAGACCAATTGGCAACATCAATTTAGGCGCTGAACCAGATCAGCAAGTTCGCCCAAATCCCGCATCTCGCGATAGCGCGGATTGTCCGCAGGGGTTTCTGCCTTCTCAATCTCCCAGACCAACCCATGGGGCACATAGACGCCCCAACATCCGGCCTGAATTGGGGCGACGACATCGGACCGCATCGAATTGCCTACCATCATTGCAGATTCGGGTCCGTCACCATGCCGCGCAAAGATATCGCGGTAGGTTTGCGCTGACTTTTCGGACACGATTTCGACCTCGTCAAACAATTCTCCCAGACCGGATTGCGCCAGCTTTCTCTCTTGATCGATCAGGTCGCCCTTGGTGATTAGAATCACCTTATGCGTATCAGTCACCGCTTCGATGGCCTCTCGCGCGTGGGGCAAAAGCTCGATCGGGTGGGCTAGCATGTCCTGCCCCGCTTCGACCAACTGGCGGATAACCGAGGCTGGAACACGGTCGTCGGTCACTTCGATTGCGGTTTCGATCATCGACAGGGTGAAGCCTTTGATTCCGTAGCCGTAGTGCCGGATATTACGTTTTTCCGCAGCAAGCAGCCGATCCAACAGGTGATCGCGATCAGCGTGATCGGCCAGCAATTCCGTGAAATGGGTCTGCGTCAGTTTAAAAAACCGCTCGTTGTGCCAAAGCGTGTCGTCGGCGTCGAACCCAATTGTGGTCAGCGCTTTTTCCATTTCGATTACGTCCTGCTGGCTCTTTTCTCTGGCCCCATGCACGTTATATAACCGATCAGACAAACCGAAGCCTGAATCGGACAAAGGCGCAATGACTGAACACAAATGGATGATGTCTGACCAACCGGACAACGACGATGATCCGTCGCTGTTGGTGCAGACGCGCCCTAAGACCAAGCGCCCGCCGTTGTACAAAGTACTGCTGCTGAACGACGACTACACGCCGATGGAATTCGTGGTGCATGTGCTGGAGCGTTTCTTTGGCATGACCCATGCCGAGGCGTTTGAAATCATGTTGATCGTCCACAAGAAAGGCGTCGCCGTGGTTGGCGTGTTCAGCCATGAGATCGCCGAAACCAAAGTGGGCCAGGTCATGGACTTTGCCCGCAGGCACCAGCACCCCCTGCAATGCACAATGGAACGGGAAGAGTAAGGCCACCTTAGCCTTCTCTCTCATATTTGCCGATGTCCCCTCGTCTTGATCTTGCCCTGCAAAGCGGCCTTGAGCTGTCGCAACCACTCAGCGTGCTTGGACCATCATCCGACAGCGATCTGTCGGCCCTGCCGCGTGAAACGCAGGTGGTGCAGCCATTCAAACCGTTTCACGACCACTTTGCCGGACAGGGCTTTGCCGCTGTGCCGGAAGCCCAAGACCCTTGTCAGGATGCCATCGTGATCCTGCCCCGCGCCAAGGCGCTGGCGCGCAGCATGGTGCATCAGGCCTGTCAGCGGGCCAGCGGACTGATTGTCATAGACGGTGCCAAAACCGACGGCGTCGATAGCCTGCTGAAAGACATCCGCAAACGCGTTGAAGTCGAAGGGCCCATCGCCAAGGCGCATGGCAAGATCTTCTGGTTCCAATCCGCACCCGAGGCTTTTGCCGACTGGGCCGCCCCGAACAATCAGACAGTCGATGGCTTTCAGACCGCGCCCGGTGTGTTCTCGGCTGATGGGATTGACCCTGCCTCGGCCCTGCTGCTGGGCGCATTACCCGAAAAGCTGGGTGCAAGGATCGCTGATTTGGGCGCTGGCTGGGGGTATCTCGCAGCCGGTGTGCTAAAGGCCGCCAATCCGCGCGCGTTACATCTTGTCGAGGCTGACCAGATCGCCCTTACCTGCGCACGCGTCAATTTGGCCAAGACCTGCGCGCAGTTCCACTGGGCCGACGCCGTCGCGTGGAACGCGCCAGAACCGTTGGACACGGTGATCATGAACCCTCCGTTCCACAAATCGCGCGCCGCCGACCCTGAGCTGGGTCAGGGCTTTATCAAATCCGCAGCTCGAAACCTGACCCGGAGCGGCAATCTGTGGATGGTCGCAAATCGCCACCTGCCCTACGAGGTCACGCTGGCCGAGAATTTCGTACAGGTTCAGGAGGTGTCCGGCGACAATCGGTTCAAGGTGTTTCACGCCTCTCGCCCTCGACGGTGATCCCGGTTAACCTCTGCCGCAAATCAGGAGACAACGCATGTCCTTTTCCATAGCCGGCAAGACCGCCATTGTCACAGGCAGCGCCAATGGTGTCGGACTGGCCATCGGGCGCCACTTTGCGGATGCCGGGGCCAATGTCATGTTTGCCGACATGGACGAAAAACGGCTGTCCGACGAGCTTGGCGAACAGGCCGATGACAGCAACATCCGGTTTTTTGCTGGCGACCTGCGGGAAAAGCTGACCATCGCGAACCTGCTGTCTGCCACGCTTGATGCGTTTGATCAGGTGGACATCCTGATCAATGGCGCGCGCCAGGTGATCCCGTCCGATCCACTGGACGCGGACGACGATTCCGTGCGCATGCTGCTCAATCAGAACCTGATGCCCTCGCTGCGCCTAAGCCAGGCGGTCGCCAAACGCATGATAAAACAAGCAGGTGACACTGACGAAGGCCCCGCCGGGTCGATCATCAACCTGTCTTCAATCGCGGCGCGGCGCACGCACCCTGATCTGATGGCCTATTCCGTATCCACCGCCGCACTGGATCAGATGACACGTTCGCTGGCCGTTGCACTGGCCCCGAAACGAATCCGCGTCAATTCCATCGCGCTGGGATCGGTCATGAGCGCCTCGCTGCAGTCCACGCTCAAGGAAAACCGGGACTTTCGCAACGATATCGAGAGACATACGCCCTTGGCCCGGATCGCAGCCCCGAACGAACTGACCGAAACGGCACAGTTCCTGGCCTCGGATGCAGCCGGCTTTATCACCGGACAAATTCTGACAATTGATGGCGGCCGCACCTTGCTGGACCCCGTCGCAGCTCCGGCTCATTAATCCCTATGTTCGATACCGAAAAATCAACCGCCGCCGCGTGGTTCCGCCAATTGCGCGATGAGATTGTCGCCGCGTTTGAGGCACTTGAAGACACCCACAACTCTGGCCCTTTTGCAGACGCAGCACCTGGCCGGTTCGAGGTCAAGGAAACCAAACGCCAATCCGAGGACGGCAGCGATGCGGGCGGCGGGTTGATGTCCGTGATGCGTGGCGGGCGGGTCTTTGAAAAGGTCGGCGTCAATGTCTCGACCGTATACGGCACTTTGGGTGCGCGAGCGCAACAGGCCATGGCGGCGCGTAAGGGGATTCCGGGGATGGCCGAAGATCCGCGTTTCTGGGCGTCGGGAATTTCTCTGGTCGCGCATATGCAAAACCCGCATGTACCGGCCGTTCATATGAACACCCGCATGTTCTGGACCCCGCACGCATGGTGGTTCGGCGGCGGTTCGGACCTGAATCCCTGCATCGAATATGATGAGGACACAGCGCATTTTCATGCCACCCAAAAGGCGCATCTGGATCCACATGGTCCCGGCCATTACCCTCGCCTGAAAGACTGGGCTGATGAGTATTTCTATATCCCTCACCGCAAGCGCGCCCGAGGCGTAGGCGGGATATTCATGGATGACTATTGTACCGGAGACTGGGCCGCAGATTTCGCGCTGACCCAGGATATCGGTCGCGCGTTCCTGCCTGCTTTCCTGCCATTGGTGGAAAAGCGCCGAGTCCAGGGTTTTGACGAAGCGGCCAAAGACACGCAACTGGTGCATCGGGGCCTTTATGCCGAATACAACCTCGTCTACGACCGGGGCACAAAATTCGGGCTGGAAACCGGCCATGACCCGGATGCGGTGTTGATGAGCCTTCCGCCAATGGCAAAATGGGCCTGATAGATTAGCGGAACCCAAAATCCAGGAAGTTGTCAAAGCAATAGCCCTGCGCGGACCCCGCCGACATGTTCTCACCCACACGTTTTACGGTAATCGAATATCCCGGCGTGGTATCGACACCATCGGGTGGGGTGAGTGAAAACTGCACCGTGCGCACGCCTTTTTCGTAGGCCCGAACTATATAGATACGCTGGGTTGCTTTTGTTCTCAGGCTGCGAATAGCAAAGTCGCCTATCCCGCACCAATACGCGACCGGGGCCGAAGACCCACTGACGGCGACCTCGTAAACACCGTTGTTCATAGGAGTGACTGTGGTTTTAAAACCCGGGTAAGCGCCGATTCCGATCCCAATTCCCTGTGCAAATAAAGGCGACACCGC
Source organism: Ruegeria sp. YTSC230 (assembly GCF_059609665.1). Classification (NCBI taxonomy): domain Bacteria; kingdom Pseudomonadati; phylum Pseudomonadota; class Alphaproteobacteria; order Rhodobacterales; family Roseobacteraceae; genus Ruegeria; species Ruegeria sp. YTSC230. The sequence goes on from NZ_JBXWMC010000007.1 coordinate 10,348, forward strand.
AAATGTTGCCAGGGCCGCTATTTTCAAAACTCGCATAATGGCAATTCCTGTTTCGAAACACTTATTCAAGATCATACCGGACACGTGGTCCGAGTAAAGCGGCACCATTTTCGGGAATTCGGCCGACAGGACCCCGACACAGCACATACAGGCAAATCAGTATCATTTTTGATTATAAGCAATTAGGATCAAGGCATATATTGGCTGGGGTTTGTTTTGAGCAAAGCGTTTCCAAATGACTGGTTTGATATCCCGTCCGAAAAATACGCGGATTTCGGCGCCATGTTCTATCTTGCATCGCTGACCAATACACACAGGCCGCGCACCCTCGGGCAGGTGCTCTATGCCTTTGAAACGCCTTTTCGGCTGAACCAGTACCACATTTTCCGGCAGAACGGTTTCCCACGCGGGTTTGTGACCTTCGCCGGCCTCAGCCCCGAAGCCGAGCGTCGGTACGCCATTCAGGAAAAACCGCTGAAAGATACGGACTTTGCCAGCGGCACGTCCTTCTGGATCGTCGACCTTGTGGCCCCGTTTGGACAGACCAACCAGATCGTCGAAACACTGAAAAAAGAAATCCCCCACCCTCGGGTTCGAACCAATCGGATGGACAGCGACCTGACCCGAAATCGCATCGTGGAGTGGACCCGCGACGACGCGGGGGGCTTACACATGAAGCTTTACCGGAAGAAAGAATTTCGTGAGGTCCTGAAAATGGAGGGGTCTTGAAATGGTATCGATCGTAGGGACAACAACTGGCTTTGTAACCGGAGACCCTCCAAATGTGGCAACCGGAGATTTGGGTCTGGACGGTTTTCCGCTGTCGCAAAACTGGACCATATCTCAACAACCGTTGCTGGGTGTCGCATCCATTGATCCCAATACCGGCGAGTGGACCTATACGGTCAACCAAAGCGATTTTGACGATATCCCGTTTGGAGATATCGTCACCGATACCTTCACCGTGCAAGTCACCGGGCTTGAAATTGACAGTTCCCTCAATATCGCTCCCTACAACCTGACCCAGGTTATCACCATCACTCTTGAAGGCGTGTGCTTTACTGCGGGCACGTTGATCCAGGCCGAAAGTGGCAGTCGAATGATAGAAACCCTGAACGTTGGCGACAAGGTGATGACCGTAGATCGCGGGCTGCAACCGATCCGGTGGGTGGAAAGCAGCGCCTTATCGCCGGACCGATTACGTGACAATCCGGCCATGCGCCCGGTTCGGATCAAAGCTGGCAGCCTTGGCGCAGGACGGCCCGAACGCGATCTGCTGGTATCACAGCAACACCGCATTCTGGTCAGCGGCCCAAAGGTCGAGCTTTTGTTCGGCGCGCCCGACGCGCTGGTTGCGGCCAAGCACCTTTGTTCCTGGCCAGGTATCGCGATTGACACCTCGGATGACCCGGTCGAGTATTTTCACATCCTGCTGGATAGCCACGAAATACTGACAGCCGAGGGCGCACTGGCTGAAAGCCTCTATCTCGGCGAAGAATCCCTGTACACTCTGTCCTCGGACGCATTGCAGGAGCTCGCCGCCATTTTCCCGGACACAGCCATGCCGAATGGGCTAGGATTCGGCCGAGCAGCCCGCCTGATCCTGCGAGAATTCGAAGCCCGCGCGCTGGCTTAGACCCCGCGCAAGTGCCCACCCACGTCTTGCGGTGCCAGTGCGACCGTTTTGATGACCGCAAAACAGGGTTTGCCCGGTTCCAATCCCAACGCTTCGACGGAACGGCGAGTAACCCGGGCCAAAACAGAACCCGCGGGTGTTCTTACGGACACAATAGCACCCGGCCCTTCGCCCGCGCGGATCGTGTCGACCGTACCTTCCAGAACATTTAAAGCCGAAAGACCCTCGGGGCGTTTGCTGGACAGAATAACCTCTTGCGCGGGAATGCGGATTCGCAGTTCTTCCGCAATTTGCAGGGGTATCCGGGGCAGAAACAAAGACGACCCGCCTGCGTCCAACTCGGTCAGCCCGTCCGAATGATGTTTGACGACCCGAACCTGCAACACCGCACCGACAGCCCGCACACCCGCCGGTGCGACCGACGGATCGGCCAGTACATCGGAGGCCGGGCCGTGCCGCACGACCTTGCCCTCTTGCAACGCGACAACCGACGTCGCCAAACGCGCAACTTCCGCGGCCGAGTGTGTGACGTACAAAATCGGTACCGAAACCTCATCCCGCAGCCGTTCAAAATACGGCAATATCTCAGCCTTTCGCGCGTCGTCCAATGCGGCCAGAGGCTCATCCGCAAGGATCAACCGTGGGCTGGCCAGAAGAGCGCGGCCAATGGCAACGCGCTGCTTTTCCCCGCCGGACAACCCTGAAGGCCGCCGGTTCAACAGGTGCCCGATCCCCAGCATTTCGATCACTTTGTTCGGGCTTTCGCGGCGCGCACCCTTGGGCGCGAACCATTTTCCGTAGAACAGGTTCTGGCGCACCGTGAGATGTGGAAAAAGACGACCTTCCTGAAAGATGTAACCCAGCCGTCTTTTGTGCGGTGGCAACCAGAGGCCTTGCGCGGTGTCAAACAGCTCCCACCCGTCTACAGCAACCCGACCGGCCATGGGTTTCACCAAACCGGCGACGGCATTTACGATGGTTGTCTTTCCAGACCCGGACCGCCCAAACAGAACCGTCACACCGGGTGGGGCATCAAAACTCAGATCCAGCTTGAGGTCAGGCAAATCGTGCTGCAAACGAACGGACAGGCTCATGATCCGGCCACCCGCGCTGCAACGCGTCGCCCAATGAACTCGGACAACAACAGCGCGCTCATAGCAACCACGATCGAGATGACCACTAAACGGGTGGCCGCGGCTTCGCCGCCCGGAACTTGCAGGAAGGCATAGACCGCTGACGGCAGGGTTTGCGTCTGACCCGGGATATTCGACACAAAGGTAATCGTTGCCCCGAACTCTCCCATCGCTTTGGCAAAGGCCAGTATTGCACCGGCGATGACGCCGGGCAGGATCATCGGAAGGGTCACCGTGGCAAACACAAACAGGCGTGATGCACCCAGTGTGGCTCCGGCCTGTTCCAGTTTGGGATCCACAGCTTCGATCGACAGGCGTATGGCCCGCACCATCAGCGGAAATGCCATGATACCCGCGGCAAGGACGGCGCCAGTCCAACGAAACGCCACGACAATTCCGATCTCTGCCAGCAACTTGCCCAGCGGCCCGTGAATTCCAAATGTCAGAAGAAGCAGATAGCCGGTCACCACCGGCGGCAGGATCAACGGCAGATGCACCAGCCCATTCAAGACCTGCCGACCCGGAAACCGCCAACGTGCCAGCGCGTAGGCAACGAATATGCCCAACGGCAATGTCACCAGTGTTGCCCAAAACGACACACGTAGCGACAACTTCAGCGCCTCAAGCTCTGCAGGTCCCAACCACCCCATACCGCTATCCGTTCGGCAGGGTGAAACCCTGCTTTTCAAAAACAGCCCGCGCGGCCTGAGATTGCAGGTGATTCAGAAACACCCGCGCGGATTCAGCACCGGCAGCCGTCAGAGCCGCCGGGTAGATGATGGGCGGATGCAGGTCGGGCGAAAATTCGGCGATGACACGAACCCGTCCCTCGACCTGCGCGTCGGATCGGTAGACGATCCCCATTGGGGCAGCACCTGTGGCAACAAGTGCAAGGGCTGCGCGCACGCTATCCGTCTGGGCGATCTGACCCTGAATGCCCTGCCACAGCCCCAGGCTTTCCAACGCCGCCTTTCCGTAGATCCCAGCCGGCACGGCATCAACCAGCGCCATGGCCAGATATCCACCGTCCAGTGCGGAGCCCAAAGCGACCCCGGGCCGCATTTCGCCAATGTCAGCCCCTTCGCTCCCAGCGACCAGAACCAGGCCATTGCCCAGCAAATCTACACGAGTTGTGGGGTCAATTAGGCCCTGATCTTGCAGCACATTCATCCAATCAACGTTGGCGGAGATGAACAGATCTGCCGGGGCACCCAACTGAATCTGGCGCGCCAGAACGGACGAGGCCGCGTAGGATATAGTTATGCCCTGTCCAGTTTCCTGCTCAAATTCAGGTGCAATCTCATCAAGGGCAGTTTTGAGGCTGGCCGCTGCAAACACCAAAATTCCCTCGGCCCCCGCGCGAAGCGGGGCCAGCGTCAAAGCGCCCAGAACCAGGGCCGCTATCAGAACTCGGCGCGCGTGGGACAGGATCGGTTTTCTCCCGCCTGGAAAGTTGCAGTTCCTTTGGGGATATCTGAGGCGGCAGGTGACACGCAAGCGCCTTTGCAATCACCCACGACGTAGAACGCAAAACGATAAGCCCCTCACAATCGAAAAGACCCCGCAACACGAGGCACGGCGAATTTCCTGCCCGATTGAATTGTCAGTGGCCAACAAATCAGATTCTGGGAAAGAAATTCTGCCAGACCCTCTTGCACCCGGGCGCAGGCTTAGCTAAATGCACCGTCACGGGTGATTAGCTCAGTTGGTAGAGCGCTTCGTTTACACCGAAGATGTCGGGAGTTCGAGTCTCTCATCACCCACCATCCTTTCCCCACAATGTGTCAAGCCCTTAAGCGACTAGCACTTATTGTTGTGCCGCCCGTGGAACTGTGTTTGCTGCGCATCGTCTTTGCATTCTGGTAGGTAGTTTGCTCTGTATTTCTCTATTAGCTCGAGTTTATTGCCCCCCAGCTTTAGACAACATAGCCTTCGCATAGTCACGTTTTGCTGTTGCGCTGTCCTCGAAGCGAGCATGCACGACGCAATAGAATAGAGTACTGTCATCTAGACCGTTGCGAGGTGTAAACCAATCAAAGGGTTCGGTCAGCTCTACCGATGCAAACTGGCTAGTTGGAGGCGCAACAGGTGCCAAATTGGCTTCACTATTTGTAATATCATCGAGCAGCGTTGGACGGGCCGTGCCGGTATCCGGTGTGAGAATACCCATGATCTGCTCGCGACCAGCCGGAACGAAACGCCCGCTCTCCTCGACCGGAAACCGGACCGGCTGTCCGGCATAAACATCTCGCTGCACTTCACTGTTCTTAACAACAAGGGATCCGTTAACGAGCACATACGGAATGCCTTCCGACGGAAGACCTTGCTGACCGAGAGTATAGTTCGCCTTTTCGGTCACAGTCTCCGGATCAAAAATCGTGATGTCCGCGACCATGCCTTCTTGCATTCGCCCACGCACCTGCATTGCCCGCAAGCCCGTGTCACCTAATCGCTTCGCATGGATGTAACTTAGCTGAGTGAGTGTGAGCATAAGCGGCACATTCGCTTCGCGCGCCAGTCTCAAGACAAGCGCGTGGCTGCCTGCTGACCGAGGATGCCCCGCATAGTCTTCATAGGGGGCATCCCAACTCATCAGATTGCCCTCGATATCCAGCCCGGCCATACCGTCGCCCGAGATACCATAGCCTGCGATGGTGATCCAATCATTCAGCCATTGCTCCCTTGGCGGGCTAAAAACAATTGCCGTCCGTCCCGGTTCATTCTCAGCGAAGCTCAAAAACTCGTCTTTTGTCACGAAGCGATCGAGCTGGGGGTCAAAGATGGTGTCTTCGTATTTGTACCCCATCGAACCTTCCCAATTTTCAGGGGCGATGATCGAGGCTCCGTAGTTTCCCGATCCGGCGGTCCAAGGATAGTAACTGGACCAGACATTGTAGCCTTGATCGCGGGCCATTTGGAGTTTTTCCTGATTTTCCCACCAGCCATAGTCATTGTCATGGTGTATGTGGAGCGGTGCGCCAAGCACCATCGCGTTGACCAAGATTTCATTTACACCCGTCTGTGTTTCTGTCGGTGTAGAAGCACTGGGATGAAATCGGTGATGGACGGAAGTCAGTCTACCGTAACGCGCCGCAGCCCGCTGCGCTTCGAACATCTCATAGGTGGTAATACCTTCGCGGGCGTAGCCGATGGTCGATCCCACACCGAGTGCTCCAAGACGTAGTCCCTCATCCAACTGGGCAGTGATTTCGTTCATCTGCTCACGGTTGCTTGGAACAGAAGACCACCCCTCGACGCCATCTTCCACGGATTGTGCCCGCAGTGCGAAGAAGTTCCGGAAGTCTATATCCCCACCTTCAAGCACGAGGCCGTCATGAACCCGCATCCGTGCGAATTCTTGCCCAACGACCGTGCCATAGTTTGCCTGTGTTGCGCCTTCGCGCGCACTATACCATTCGTCGATGTTCGCTGCCCCAACCTCAAAATCCATTTGAGTCGTAACGCCATCACGAAGGTTTACCTTGATACCCCAAGGGTCCAGCCCGTGCTGCTCGAGATCGATAAACCCGGGGGCAACAACGTGCCCTGTTGCGTCGATGGACTCGCTACCATTAATTTCTTCGTCAGTAATTGCAGTGATCCAGCCGTTGCTTATTCCCACGTTAGCGATCTGATCGAACCCGGTTTCCGGGTCCATTACCCGACCGTTGAGAATGACAACGTCGTAAGTCTGCGCGAAACACAAAGTCGAACACACAGACAACGTGCATGCCAGAAACAAGGTACGCATGGATTGATCCTCTCTTTTGTCGACAAAACTGAGTGTTTTGTTGTTTTTGGCGTCTGCTTTCGACTCACATTAGAAAACGATCCGGGTTCTTAGGCCGAACAGCGTAATACGGTCCTGAGTGGGGTCCTGCAGCGGGTCAGAAATGAACTGCAGTGACGGCGTGATCTGCAGTCCGGGCGAGATTGAAAAACGGTAGAATGCTTCGAGCGTGAACTGGTCACCGTCTATGCCTCTTGCCTCGGCCCAGTTCAGGCCCAGCCCGGCCAGGTCAGTATTGCGACCGTAATATCCCAGACCTGCAGAGATGGACCGATCGTAAAGCGCCGCTGTTCCTTTTGAGGCCCCTGCCCGAAAGAATGGCATCCATTTATTACCAACAAACCATGCCGCTGAAAATGCAGCCCCATAGTCTTCAGGGCGGCTGCCATCGTCGGCCGCATCCGCATGCCAGAGGGTCAGATGGATATTGTCGAAATAGATGCGGTCAAACCCGGAGGTGTAGCCGAGTTCGAGCGATTTAAAGAGATTGCCGTCGCTAAACACATCAAAGTTTGGATCAGACGGGTCGGCGTTTGCGTCTGAGACGCTCGCAACAGCGTAGAAGTTTTCGCTCAGCTTTACCCCACCGGCAATGCCAAGACCTTGGTTGGGCGTGTTAATTGTCGGATTGGTATTAAAAGACAGGTTTTGGAAACCGCTGTAGGGGCTGACCAACCCATAGATATCCACAAAGTCTGTTACATCAATCTGCCCGACTTGCAGCGTCCACGCGCCGTTCTCGGCCCTTTGGGTCCAGAACAGGTTGGTCAGCAGTAAACCATTATCGTTGAAGGCTGTCCCTGTGATCGAAAGGGCTCCACCATCTAGCCCAAGGAATTGCGGGGCAACATTGGTATAACTGTGCCGGTCTTCGATCTTGAATGTCAGAGACCCCCGTTCAGTCGCCTGCCAACTGCCATAGAACCGCGCTATTCCACTGGAAGCTTCGCCCTCCCCCAGATTCGCGTTCGTGGTTTGGCCCAACGCCAAATAGTCCACGTTGAACCGAAACCCACCCTCAGCCAGTCGGTCTTTCCACTGAAACCAACCCGGAGCGAAATTGCGTGGAAAATCGGAACGGTATTGCGGATCGGTTAGCCCATCTCCGGGCTTTAGATCAGCTTCAACCGAAGATGGCCCGGATAGTCCCTGAGCCGACGCTGCGCCAGCAAAGACAATACTCAGTGCGACAACGAGAAATCTTATCATTCAAACGCCTTTGCCCCGCCGGTCTTGCGATGGCCCGCCGCTCGGATGCGATCAGCAGCACGTTGCTTCCATTCCAGCCCGTCTGCTTCGGTTTCCAGAGTTTCGACACGTTCCGTATCCAGCTGGAATGTCGCATTCATAGGCATGAGGCCGTCCACAACCATCATATTCTGAACAGAAGGATCGATAGTCAGCGTGCCCGTCAGCCGAACGGGTTCGTGGTAATAGCTGGGCGCCCAGTCGCCATTCAGCCGCACACGTATCATCTGGTTGGGCGGAGGTGGCGGCATGTGACTGCACATCCCTCGTTCTGGCACCAAATATGCCACAGACTGACCGTCCGGATCACCCGGAGCAGGAATGGCAAAGCCCGCGAGTGTGATTGTTTGACCGTCGAATTTTGGATTTCCGTTTGTTCCTGCCTTTCTTCGCCGTTCTTTCACAATCTCTCTTTGATCGAGCAACCAATCGACATCAACGTCAACTCCCGCCAAGGCATCCTCGGTTTCGGTCAGAAGCTCCTGCCATTTCAGTCTTTCTTCCGCGCTGCCAGCGTCTTGCTGCAGTCTGCCACGCATCCGCACAACGAAAAGGACGTCGTCGAACTGTTCGGGGCTGAGGTCCCGATAGGGATCTTCATATACCTGCACAGATGGGTCTGGAAGATCGACCCAGTCCAGCGCTGTTCCTGGCGTTGCCATGGCGGAATGACCGTAACAGACCAAACCCGCGAGCAAGATGGAGCGAAACCAAAAGAACATGAATACTCTCCGGTCGAGTTTTGGAGTCAATTCAGTGTATTTTTGTATATCACACCGTCCTTCATTATCAGCCGGATCGTTTCAGGGCTTTCCGGTCTCGGATCGGCGCCAAACCACTGATCACCAGTTCCCACAACTGAGAAGTCTTCTAGTGGGTTACCGTCGATCAGCAGGATGTCCGCATAGGCTCCTTCCTCAATCACACCCAGATTGCCCTCGGGATAGGGGTTCATGAATGGTCCGGACAAAGCGGCGATTTCACCGCCAGTAGATGTCATTGCGACCAACGAGGCGTGAGAGCCAAAGAACTCATTATTGAGATGTTTTTCATAGGCAATTTGAATATTGCAGGCGGCTACAGAACCTACGCAATCCGTGTGAAACCCTCTTTTAGCTGGGCACTCATTCATGTTTTTTATGTAGTCGCCAAAAGCCTGCGTAGCTGACTGTGCCTTTCGTAAGCTGGCTGGGACATCTCGAATGGCAGGAATATCGAAGAGATTTGGATCAAATGCGGTGAGATTGGTCGTGATGTAGGCTCCTTTCTCTTTCATCAGCGCTGATATTTCACAATCAAACATGAACCCGTGTTCAATTGATCGCACACCAGCATTCAGTGCCGCCATGATCGTTTCCTTGCGGTAGGAATGGGCCATGACGTAGCTTTCGTATTCGTTGGCAACCTGCACGGCCGCTTCTAACTCTGCCGTCGATCCTGCCAATAACTGCCACGGGTCAAACACTGAAACTACACCGCCTGATTGCATGTACTTCAGTTGTGTTGCTCCCATCCGGAAGTTGTTACGAGCAAACTTGTACATGTCAGAGACGCTGTCGACTTCTTGGGCCATATTCAGACGGCTGAAGTTCGAAGACTGGCCAACAGGCGCCGTAAAGTTGGCGAAATCAGCATGGCCACCACGCGTACTTAGAAAAGCAGCCGCAGGGTAGAAACGCGGCCCGGCAATGGTCCCGGTGTCGATTGCGCGGCGAAGACCTCCATTAGCGCCACCTGCATCTCTTACGGTGGTAAAGCCTTGCATTAAGTACATCTCAGCCATTTGAGTGCCGTGAATCGCGAGGTCTTCCCAAGTGCTGTTGGCTTCCATTGCGGGCAACGTGGGTCCTGGCAGCATCAGGTGTGCGTGATTTTCGATGAAGCCGGGGGTCAGTGTCCTCCCTTCTCCGTCAATGACCGTAGCGTCGGGGGCATCGATCGCATCGGTTGATACGGACTTAATCAGGTTGCCCTCGACCAATACGCTGGCATTCTCGATGCGCTGTTCATTCACGCCATCGAAGATGTGCACGTTGGTAAACAACGTTTGGGGTTCTTCTTGATCCTGAGCCTGCGCGGACGCTGGAAAAGAAAGACCTGCAGCGACAATTACCGTCGAGCAAAGCGACATTCGTAGACCGGACATAAGTACTCCCTTCATATTCATGTTTTGCCAACTGTAGTCCGGAAAACTTTGCCTCGGTTGCCACTTTTGAATTGGCATGTTCGAATGTGATCGTAAAAATGGCCACCAATCAAAGCTACTAATCATCACAAGGGTGACGAGCTTGCCTTTCAACTCCACCTCTCAAGAGCATAGCGAGGGCTTTATTCGCCTCTCCTTAGCCGCTCCGTTTTTGCAATATCTCACCGAACGTAAGATCAATCCGCAACCAGCATTGGACCAGGTCGGATTGAAGGCCGAACTGTTGTCTGACCCATCCGTGTTCGTTCACTCAGAGCTGGTCTACGGTTTGGTGAATGCCTTCTCAGAAGTATCAGGGAATCGATACCTAGGACTGAATGTAGGGGAGACGTTCGACCTACAAGGATGGCCGCCGTTCGCTCAAGCCTTGCAATCAACAGAAACGCTATTCGAGTTTTTTACTCGCTTTGTTGGGCTCGTACCGCAGGAATCCAATTCTGTGCGGCACAGCCTCGTCATTGAAGCAGACAAAGCGACTTATCGTATCGAGAGACAACAGGAACCAACTGTCCCCCCCCTTCAGGTGACCGGTTTTGGTGCCGCAATCTATGTACGCCTATTGCAGACCGTCGTCGGAGATTCTTGGGACTCTTCGCTTGTGCGATGGGAAAGCAGATACATCAATGGTCTGCCCATCGACTACAAAGGGATCGAGGTTGGCCTTGGGACTGATCCCGGAATGCAAATTAGTTTTCCTGTGGAATGGTTGTTTTTGCACCATGTCTCTGAGGGCTCTGCCAAGCCCATAGCTTCACCTCAACAAGAGGAAGAAGTAACCGTGGTGGCAGCTTTGCGCTCTGTCTTATGGGACAAGCTAGATGAAACCAATTTGGGGCCAGAGATGGTGGCTAGAATGCTGGGAATACGCCCGGAACGGTTTCTGAAAGCGCTTCAGCAACAAGGCACAACTCTACCCCGTGAAATCAAACGGCTGCGTGTCGATGTCGCCAAGGAGCACCTCAAAGAAGACCAGATGACAATTGCAGAGATTGGTCTGATGCTCGGCTATTCCGACAAGTCCCATTTCACTCGCTTTTTTCGAGGTCAAACCGGAATGACACCGACCAATTTCCGCCTCGGCGTATAGTTACGTTGCGAATACTTGGACTGCTTCTCCACTACACACCAAGTGCGGGCCGACAAGGATTTGCAACACACTTTTTGGAGCCCCTATCTAAGGATCACAGAGGGACAATTGCCCCCATTGCCCCTGCGGCGGTGCATGCAGCGCTTCGCTTACACCGAATATGTCGGGAGTTCGAGTCTCTCATCACCCACCATTCTCTCCCTACAATGTACCAAGGACCTACGCGACTGGCACCTAGTGTTGTGCTGCGCGTGAAACTGCGTCCGCTACGCCTCGGCTGCCCTGAAACGAAAAAGATGTCTCCGACACAGGAGATATTGGCCATGGCAACAATCCCAAAACGCCCGGCCTACGCAGACCAGGGTCAGGACCCGCGGGACACTTTTCGGATTGCTGCAACATGTATCAAAGGGCTTCGTGAGAGGTTTGCCCGTTGCGCGCGCCGTGTGGTCTTGCGAAATTGTAAAACCGCTCTCCTTCGTCCTGCGGATCATTTTCCTGCAACACTCTGAAATAGTTTCCTTTGATGCCCCAAGCAGCGTAACCTTAGATAAGTTTTGACGGCGCCGGTCTGGGTTTGCAGGCTTGTGACGCAGAAAACCGAGGGAGTGAGCATGCATAAGGTAACTATCGTCGGGGCCGGGATCGCCGGGCTCACCGCAGCTCTTCGTTTGTTGGAGCGGGGATACCACGTCACGCTGTATGAGCAGGACAATTTCATTGGTGGAATGTTGCGGTCCCATAAGGAGCACGACCACGGCGATTATCCGCGCGAACATAGCTATCACATGCTGTGCAATTGGTATTACAACTTCTGGTCGGTCGCAGAAGACCTGGGAATTGAAGACAACTTCACACCACGCGAAGCCTTCAAGTTCCTCTATGACGGTGATCTCGACAACATGCCCGAAATGGTGAACCCCGGCGGCATTCAGGATTTTTACCGCAACCTCACCGGTGGCGCAGCGCCGCCTGCTGAACTCTTCCTGTTCATGTATTCGATGGTCGATCTGCTTTCGATCCCGGACAGTGAAGATGACAAGCTTGACCGGATGTCGTTCAACGGCTGGCTGCGCGGGCGGCCCTATTGCACTGATGTTGTGGCGAAGCTTCATGAGAAGATCTGGCAAACCGTGTGGGCGATTGACAGCTGGCAAGCTTCGGCGCGCAGCTACAAAACCTTCCTGAAGTACGGCAACCGCGTTCCGGTTCCGCAGCTTTGGCTGTTTGATGGGTCCAAGAAAGAAACTCTGATTGATCCCTTCCACAAAAAGCTCGATCAGTTCGGAGACCGGTTTGAGCTCAAGTACCGCCACCGAATTCGCGAAGTGCATCCCAACGCAGACGGCACTCGGATCGAACGGCTGGTGTTTGACAAGGTAACCAAATCGCCATCAGTTAACCCCAAATGGGGGATCGCAAAGAAAGACATCGAAGTGGATGTCAGCGATGAGAATGTGATCATCAGCATCACCCCCGGTGCGATGGCCTCAATGGTAACTGATGATCTCTACAACGCCGACCCGGATCTTGGGCAGCTGAGATACCTGGAGGCCGAACCGATGGCGTCGGTCGAGCTTTATCTCAAGCGGAAACTACCCGGCATCCCTTCGGATGTGGTGGTGTTCATGGATACACCCTATGAGATGACGTTCCTCAACTACTCGGCGACGTGGGGCCTCAAAAACACCTTCCTTTATGTGACAGTTTCGGATTTCAAATCGCTTCTGTCTGTAAAACCCGAACGCCGGGACGAAAACCAGAACCTCATTCTGGATCTCAAAAATCCCAAAACCGCGATCGACTATATTCTGCGAGAAATCACTGCCAAGTTAGAGATAACCGAGGCGGATATCGATCTGTTCCAGACTTCGGTCGATACAAATACTGGCGAAGAGCTTTTCGCCAATCTCACCGGCAGCTGGGAACATCGCCCCGAGGTCAACACCAAGTTCGAGAACCTGTTTCTTGCCGGGACTTACGTCAGAAATTTCGCGGATGTTTCGACCGTCGAAGGCGCCTGTGCAACAGGATTGATCGCGGCTGAAGGCGTACGTCAGGCCGCGCAAAGAGAACCGGACAAAGGCGATGCGGGTAAACCGGTAGAAGTGATCACACCCGATTTTTATCCCAGCCAGATGTTTCAGACGCTCAAGATCGCCTGGGCACCCTATGCCGCCAGTGCAAAAGCCTGGACGCTTGCGGACAAGGCGCTGGGGATTAATAAGCTTTGGCCGCCGAAGGACTTCAAGTTTCCGAAGTCGAAATTCACACCGAATCCCGAGGACCTTGGTTCACTGTTTACGGATTGGCTGCCTGCAAGTAAGTGGAACGAAAAGACTTTGGGCCTGGGTCCAATGTTCTGGAACTATACAGAAGACGGCAAGCCCCGTAAAAAGTAACCAAGAATACCTCGCACGAGTAAGAGACGACTGATGACTACTAAATCGATTGCGGCATGGCTGAACGAAATTGGCCTGCCACAATACACCGAACTGTTTGATGAGAACGGTATCGACCTGGACATTCTTGAAGATGTGACCGGCGACCATCTCAGAGAAATGGGTGTCACGGTGCTGGGTCATCGACTCAAGATCAGCAAGGCAATCACCGCGCTGAAACCGGATGCGGCGCAGCCCAGACCCAGCGGTGCCATGACGGGCGAGGAAAGCGCCGAACGGCGACACCTCACCATTATGTTTTGCGATCTGGTCGGCTCGACCGCCCTGTCGGCGCGGCTTGATCCCGAAGACTATCGCGACCTCATGGCGCTGTATCAGGATACGGTCTCGCAATTGGTTAAAGAGGCCAGAGGGCACGTGGCCCAATACCTTGGCGATGGCGTTGTAGTCTATTTTGGCTACCCGGTTGCGCAGGAGGACGCGGCAGAACGCGCGTGCCGCGCGGCTTTGGAAATTGTCGAGGCCGTCGCCGCGTTGGATACTGCAGCCGGTGAACGCCTACAGGTGCGCATCGGCATTGCAACCGGGTTGGTTGTGGCCGGTGATCTTGACCAGAACGGGGTAAATTCAACCTCAGCAGTGGCCGGCGATACGCCCAACCTTGCAGCCAGATTGCAGGGTCTGGCAAAGCCAGGGCAAATTGTCATTGGGAAGAGAACTCAGTCTCTGTTGGGGGATATGTTCGTCTATGAGGCGCTGGAAAACATCCATCTGAAGGGGTTTGAGCCCGGCCAGGTGGCTTGGCGTGTCATATCCACAGCACAGCGCCAGGACCGGTTCGCCGTTACCTCAGCACGGCGGCAGCTTACGCCTCTGGTCGGGCGCACGCCGGAACGAACGCGCCTGATGTCGGCCTGGGAGGATGCCAAATCTAAGAAGGGAAGTGTTTGCCTTGTCTCAGGTGAGGCTGGCATCGGCAAAAGCCGCCTCACATATGAGGTGGTGGATCAGGCCAAGGGCGAAGGTGCCACCGTTCTTCACCTGCAATCCGCACCCTACTTTGAGAACACGGCCCTGTACCCTATCCGCCGTCAGATCGAAACCGTGCTCGGGTTCAAGGAAGACGATGACAGCGAAGCCAGGCTGGACAAGCTGGAAAAACTGGTCGTTGCCGAAGACGATCTGAACGAAGCCCGCGCGCTGATGGCGTCTTTGTTTTCGCTGCCCTGTGACAGGTATCCGCCGCTGAACCTTTCGCCCGAGTTGCAAAAGACCCGCACGATCGACATGCTAATCGAACAGGTCATCGTGCAGTCTAAGCGGGCACCTCTTCTGGTGCATTTCGAAGACCTGCACTGGATCGACCCCACATCGCTGGATTTGCTGACCAAATTCGCCGCCAAACTCGCCGATCATCAGATCTTGTTGCTTGTTACTTGCAGACCGGAATTTACCCATGACTGGCAGGCAGATCACCTGGTCACCTGCGAACTGGCGCGCCTCAAACCCGCAGAAGTCGAAGAGCTTTTGGACAGCATGACAGGGTCGGATACGTTTTCTCCTGAACAACGCCAGCAACTGCTGGAACGGTCGGACGGCGTGCCACTATTTGCCGAAGAGCTGACCCGCTCTGCGATGGAATTCAGAAACAGTGCGGATCTGGTGCCTGAAACCCTGCAAGACAGTTTGATGGCGCGTCTCGACAAGCTGGGGGCCGCCCGCGAATACGCCCAGATCGGGGCTGTGATCGGTCGGGAATTCGATGTCGACCTGCTGTCTCAGGTGACCGGAACTCCGTTGACCGATCTCTCGGACTCGCTTTCGCAACTGGGTGACGCAGACCTCGCATACCCGGACCAAACCGGTCAAAGTCTGATGTTCCGCCACGCGTTGATCCAGGAGGCCGCGTATCGATCTATATTGCGGCGGCGGCGGCAACAATTGCATGGCAAGATTGCCGAAACACTGGAAGAGAAATTCCCCGAACGCTGCAAGTCCGGACCGGAACAAGTGGCAAACCATTTTGTGGCCGCTGGTCTGGGCGACCGGTCAGTTCCCTACTGGCTGACAGCTGGTAAATCTGCCTGGAGCCGGGCCTCGATGAAGGAAGCGCTCGCTCAGCTGAGTAATGGTTTGGAATATGTTGGAGAGGTCGATGACCTGACGGATCGCGCAAAGCTGGAGCTGCAACTGCAGTCGACCATTGGCGTGGTGCATTTTGCGGCGACCAGCTACGCCTCGCCACAGGCGCAGACCGCTTTTGAACGCGCCCGCGAGCTGTTTGTGGATGTTGAAGATCCAGACCTACGCGTCGCGGTTCTATACGGGATCGGGGCCTTCGAAACCATGCGTGGCGACGTGAGCTCAGGGCATGATACCTTTGCGGCGCTTGCTGACGAGGCAACGCGCAGCGGCAATACCCGCTATGAAGTCTATTCCGCCTCAATGCAGACGTGGTCGCACTTCAACCGCGGCGATTACGCCGAGTCGGTGCGCTTTGGCGAACGGGTTCTACAGCTCTACGATGACGGCATCTGGGACCAGCCGGGACCACGCCTGTCGGCCGCAGAACCCAAGGTAATTTCAGAATGCTTTCGGGCGGCAGCGCTCTGGTCCCTGGGGCGACCGGATCAGGCGGTGAAGGTCGGGAACGACATCCTAAATTACACCCGGTCGCTGCCTGACCCCTATTCGCTTGTCTATGCGCTGTCGAACGGGGTGATCCGTATCCATGACTGGAACGGTGACTGGGAACAGGTCATGGACCTGACCGAAGAATGCAGCGCAGTTGCCGGAGAGTACGGGTACAGGTTCTTGGGTGTCTGGGCTTCCTTCTGGCGCGCCCGGGCAATGGCGCAACTCGGTCAACTGGATGAGGCCGAAAAGATCACGGCCACGGCCGTTGCCGCCTGCAAGAATGCCGGCGTTCATTACCACCGCGTCTGTTTTGAAGCCAATCACGCACGCCTGCTGTTGGCACAGGACCGGATCGAGGATGCCACCCGGGTTCTGGACGATCTTGACCAACCACTGCAGGTTGGGGGCGAATTGAACCACGTACTGGACCTGAGCCTAGTCAAAGGGGAATTGGCACAGAAGCGTGGCGACACCAGCAGCGCCGAGCAGCACTATCGCGCTGCTTTCGACGCAGCCCAAAACCGGTCAGCTTTGGCATGGCAACTGCGCGCCGCGCTTGGGTTGGCGTCTTTGCTGCCCGCCAAAGACGCACAACGCGCGCTTATCGAACCGCTAATGGCGCAGTTCGAGGAAGGGTTCGACAGCCAGTATCTGAAGGCAGCGCGCACCTATTTGTGATCAGCGCGCTTCGCCCAAAGCCCGTGTGCGATCCACAAGCGTGATCAACTTCTTCGGGTTCCGGGCAAATCGTTTGGCCTCGGCTATTGCGCTGGCGGCGATCCGGTCCAACTCGGCCTCGGCTTCGGGCAGAGCGGCGCGAAAGGCCTCGGCGAGCGCGTCGTAATTGCCGGGGTTCGGATCGCGGAACATCTCGGCAATTGCAGGTTCGCGTACAGCTATCGCGGCCGGTAGGGTTAGAATCCCGTCGCGAATGTCCTCTTCACCGCCGCCGCCCAGGGCTTCGGTTCCACGCACGTCGGACACGTCATCGCAGGCGTGATACAGGGTGCCCAGCAGACCACCGAAATGGCGCAACCCCTCGCTACGGTCGCCGAGACAAGCAGCGACCTCGAACATCGAACCGGTGTCTTCCTGCGCCAGCTTGCGCCAATCCTCGACGCCGCGCGGCATCGTGCGGCTGTTCCACTGCGCGATCTCGGCCGCGCCAAGCCGGGACATCAGCTCGGACAACAACGCGACCACCTGCGGCTCGGTCGCCATCATCCGATAGCCTTCCGCAACCATGAACCCGGACGTCATCAGCGCCGCAAGTTGCCCAAAGGCCGTGTGCATGGTCGGTTTGCCGCGCCGTTCGTCCGACTGGTCCAGTATGTCGTCCACAACCAGCGTCATGTTATGAAACAGCTCAAGCGTTACGGCTGCCTGTATGGTTTCATCCGTGATCTCCTCGCTGCCGACAGCCGTCTGACAGGCAAAGATGGTCAATGGGCGAAAATACTTTGAGCCGGCCAGAAACTGTTCTTCCAACTGCGGCCGCATCTCGTCGGGTGTGGATTCAACCCACGCGCCGATGGCAGTGCGCAACCGTTCGGTCTCAGCCTCAAATCCCAGTTCCGGTATCACCCAATCGGCACGGGCACCTTCGTTATTCATGGTTTGGATTTTGCATAGCGATGGGGGCCTTCCCGGTCGTCACCCTCGGGACCGACTGACTTACGAAGCTCAGCCTCGATTTCCATAAGATCACGTTGCAACAGTTTTGCCTCGCTCAGCGACAGATCCGATATTTCGCGCAACACCGCACGGGCCTTGTCCAACACGATCAGTTGTCTGGCTTCCACTGACGGGCCATCCGCACTGGGTATGGTTGCTTCGATCGCGTCTGTCCCTTGGGTCGAGACAATGGTCGCAATCTGCTGCCAATACCGCAAAGCTGAACTGAGCCACCGGGCTTGCGCCTGCGCAAGCAGAAACATCACATCGGGCTCGACCCGTGCACCCTTTTCGCTGTAGTCCCGCAGCGACCCCAGAACACCCTCAAGCGCTTCCAGATACATCGCCACCATATCGTCAATCGAGCCAGGGTTCCCAAACTCATTGCGTGATGATCCGTCGTCTTGATCCATCTTGCTACTCCATTGCCCCCATCGTCATAAAGTTTTGTAGATTCAGTGTTTTGCTACCGATTTTCACTGTATATTCACACCGCGTTTGAGCATGGGTTGATTTGATTTTCAGTAAAACAAGAAGATCGCCGCGCAATCAAGTACCGAGATATGTTAACCATCTATTAACCTTGGGGATCTGCCGTCTGCATAAGAAAAAAGCACCCGCCCCACGGGTTTTGGTTCACGTTACGCGAAGGGCGATACGAAACAGATTTGCCGCGATCCGCCGGGGCGAAGTTCGTGACAATGAGGCTTTTCGACAACTGCGTCACGCAATGTTTCTGGGTCTCGATGCGGCCCTGGCGGTGGTCACCAGATAAAATGCCCCAGCAAAGAAAACACTCGCGGCATGGGATCGACCGAAGGTTCGACTGGGAACTGCGGGGTGGATAAACTGCTCGCTATTTGGGCTTATTCAGGCATCGCTTGCCATCAAAATTCCCGCCGCGCCGTGCTGGTCCAAAACGCGATCCCATGTCTGATCGCCTTGTCGTTAAAATCATACGACGGGTTATGAAGCGGCATCGAATTGTTCCCCTCCAATCCGTTGCCCATCAGGATGAAGGCCCCGGGGCGGTGCGCAAGAAACTCTGCAAAATCCTCAGAGAATCCTACCCGACCGTAATCCGCATCAACGCTACCAACATCACGAGCAGCATCCGCGATCATGTCTGTGGCTCTGGCATCGTTCACCAATGGCCGGAAGGAAGTTGAGTAATCAACCTCCGCCTCAGCGCCTTGTGCTGCACATACACCGGCGACTATGGCGCGCATTCTTCGCTTGATATTCTCGGACACATCTCTGGAAAAGCCCCGGCAATCCCCCCTTAGAGTTACGTTGCTAGGCAGAATGTTGCGCGCGCCGTCTGTCAGGAACTCCGTTACGGAAACCACCGCATGCTCGCTCGCCGGAACCGAGCGAGAGACGATCGATTGCAACTGCTGCACAATTGCGGCACCTGTCACAATCGGATCAACGCCTTTTTCCGGCATCGACGCGTGCCCGCCCTGACCCTGAACGCGTATCTCAAAATTATCCTCGAACGCGCAGAATGAGCCCGCTTGAGTGGCAAAGTGACCAAGCTCCATTCCGGGCATGTTGTGAAGGCCAAAGATTGCGGCCATCGGGAAACGTTCAAACAAACCGTCCGAGATCATCGCGGCTGCCCCGTTTCCGTTCTCTTCGTCCGGCTGAAAGATGAAGTGAATGGTGCGGTCAAAAGACGGGTCTGCCGCAAGCTCCAGCGCGGCACCCAACAGCATGGTGCTGTGGCCATCATGGCCACATCCATGAAACTTGCCTTCCGTTCCCGAGCGGTACGGCAAGTTGGTGGCCTCGTGTATCGGCAGCGCGTCCATGTCGGCTCGAAAACCGATTGCGGTTTCGTCCGGACCACGGCGCAAGGTGGCCACAATTCCCGCGCGGCCCACACCCCGGGTGACCTCAAGTCCCGCGCGTTCCAACTCCGCCGCGATCAGATCCGACGTCCGGTCAAGAGCGAAGCCTGTTTCCGGGTGGGCATGCAGATCACGGCGAAACGCAACGAGATCAAGCATCGGGAACGTCTCCTTCGGACAGCACGATCAACGGCAATTTAGCCTCGTCCGTCAACAAGGCTGCAAGCCCCGCTGCGCCAGACGGCGTGGTGGAAAAGCCCAGATCGCGCGCATGTTTTACAGCGTCCACGGCCTGCAGGTCAGTGACCGTAACCCAGTCGTCGGCGCACCGTTCAAGAATTTCCAAAGCCAACATAGAAGGCGTTTTGCAGTCCAAGCGCCCCATATTGGACACCGGGCCCTCAACCGTTACGATCTGTCCGGCCCGGGCGCTTTCGGCAAGGCAAGGGGCCGCATCAGGTTCGACCACTATGATCTTTGGCTGAACCGCCCAGGTGGACCGGATCATGTAAGCGATCCCCGCAGCCAGCCCACCAACGCCTGCCTGCAAGTAAACGTGGCTGGGCCAATTCCCAGAGCTTTCCAACTCTGTCCGCATTTCTTCGGCGATGACGGTATAGCCCTCCATCACCAACCGCGGAGGTTCGGTATATCCAGGCCAAGATCCATCGGCGAGGTGGATTGCGCCGGACGCCTCGGCGTCGGCTATGGCTGCCGCAACGCTCGCCTCATAATCGTCACCCGATCGGACAACTTCCGCGCCTTTTTCCCGCAGGCGAATTGCAAAATCCTCTGGCACTGTCTCAGAAAGGTGAATGCGGGCCTTTGCGCCAAACAGCCGCGCTCCGGCCGCCACGGCCATGCCATGATTGCCTGCACTGGCACAGACAAAAGTCATCGTGCGTGCGATGGTTTTTACGGAATCGTCCAAATAGGCGTTTGGTTCCAAAGGATGACCGACGCGCGCTTCTATCAGCTTGGCAACAGCGTAAACGCCTCCGAGCGCTTTGAAAGCGCCCAATCCCATCCTGTTGGTTTCATCCTTTATCAGAATAGGTCTGTCTTGGAGACTGCGTGTCTCCAACGGACTTGGTTTATAGGCGGGGCATGCAGCCAGCAGAGCCAGCGGTTTTGCGACATCGAGTATCGTTGGATTTTTCATGCAGAAAGTTGTACTCGCAAAGTGTGACCTATTATGGTCAATTTTTCCGAATTTTCGGGAAATTTTCTTACCAGATAGGGAAATTCTCATGAAACTCGATCAGTATGACCGAAACCTGCTTCAGTTGATGCAAACCGATGCCAAGATGGGTCTAGAAACGCTCGCGTCCGAGACAGGCTTGTCTGTGGCCTCTATTCAGCGGCGGTTAAAGGCGCTCAGAACCTCGGGCGCAATACTTTCGGAAGTCGCGATCGTTGATCCTAAAAAGCTGGGTGTCG
Organism: Ruegeria sp. YTSC230; assembly: GCF_059609665.1. NCBI lineage: Bacteria > Pseudomonadati > Pseudomonadota > Alphaproteobacteria > Rhodobacterales > Roseobacteraceae > Ruegeria > Ruegeria sp. YTSC230. The sequence continues at coordinate 31,454 of NZ_JBXWMC010000007.1, forward strand.
CGATGAGCTTCATTGTCATGGTCGAATTGGAACGCGAACGTCAGGATCAGATCGACGCATTCTCACGTCAGGCGCAATCAGAGCCTATGGTACAGCAGTGCTATTACATCACCGGAGACGCCGACTTCTGTCTGGTCTGCACAGCAAAGGATATGGATGATTTTCAGGAACTCACGAAGCGACTGTTCTTCGACAACTCAAACGTCCGTCGCTTTCGCACATCTGTTGTCATGGGGAGAAAGAAAGTCGGTTTGGGCATTCCTGTTCAGGATGTTGGGTTAGAATAATAAGAATCAACATTTGCGTCAGCTACCGCTTCAAAGCGGCCCTTCGAATGGTGGGCAGCAGATGTGTTCATGAACCAGCGCCACGCGTCCTCCGGGTTAGGGCCCAGATTGGGCCCCTCGTTATTTTTCCCAGTGCGGGACCCAATCCCCGTCAAGGCGAAGTGACACGCCAGCATTGTCTTCTTCAAGCTTCACCACATGCAATTCGCCCTTGTCACCCCCATATTTTTCGCGGGCTGCTTCGAATTGCGTGCACACCAGCCGTGTGGCCGGGGCGGCGGTGCCGGCGTCGTCGCAGGCCTCAACGATCAGGCCCAGATCCTTTTGGCACAGATCCAGTGTGAAAGACGGATCATAATGTCCGGCAAAAACGGACGGGGCGTCGTGATGCATGCACCAGCTTTCGCTGGCCCCGATCTTAAGCGCGTCCCAGGCTCGTGACAGATCGACACCTGATTTCACCGCCATGACAAGTGCCTCACCCATGGCTGTCGCGTGGATGGCCCAAAGCTGATTGCTGGCCAGTTTCGTCACGGACCCGCTACCGCTGGGGCCCATGTAATGAAGCGGACCCATCAGTTCCATCACGGGGCGAATACGCGCGACAGTCGCCTCATCCCCACCTGCGAATTGAGGCATATTGCCGGTGCGTGCACCATCGACGGCGCCTGTGACCGGCGCATCAATCAACTGTACACCGTTTTCAGCAAAGGTGGCTGCAAGCTCGCGCACAAAGGCGGGTTTGTTTGTTGTCATATCCACCCAAACCTGCCCCGCGGACATGGCGGATCGCAGCCCATCGTCGCCGCCTGCCACTTGTTCGATTTGCTTTGGTCCAAAGACCATGGTGAACACGATGTCCGCCGCTTGCGCCGCAGCCGCAGGGGTCTCTGCCCACGTCGCCCCAAGCGCCAGGTGCTCTTCTGCCCGGTTCCGATCAAGGTCGCAGACCGTCAGGTCATGCCCGCCCTTGATCAGGTTCAGGGCCGCCGGGCCGCCCATGGTGCCAAGCCCAATAAATCCAATGCGCATCTTCGCCGTCCTCGGGGTTAGTTATATTGCTTAGGCGTTCAGGATGGTGTCGGTCGAACATACCTCACCAAACTCACCCTGCAGATTGGCAAGCGTGACGGAATGGATCTGTTCGGCGCTGTGGGTCACCCCGTCCGGCCCGGTCGCGTCATAAGCCCAGACGGCATCTGAGGCATAGACCATCTCAAAGCCCAGACTGCTTGCAGAGCGCGCGGCGGACTCGGCGCAGTGATTGGCCGTGGCCCCGCAGATGACCACACGCTCAATATTGTCGGCGCGCAGATCGGCCTCGAGCGAAGTTCCGGCAAAGGCGCTGGAGACGTATTTGATGATCACCGGCTCGTCCCCCTGCGGTGCTGCAAAGGGTTGAACAGCCGCGCCAGGCGCGTCCGCATGAAATGGATCATCCGGGTCAAGCCCGTGGTGGTGCACATGGACGATCTTGTCACCTTGCGCGCGAAACCGGCTGAGAAGTCGGCCAATATTGTCGCCTGCCTCGGGGCAAGATCGCACGGCACCGGCGGCATCCTCATGGGCCAGCGCCATTTGCACATCAATGACGAGTAGAGCAGTTTTCATGGCGTGGTCCTTTATGCGTTGATAGTGGCGGCTGCGCGTTCCGCGAGGATATTTTTGACACGATCACCATAGATCCGGATGTTGATGTCGTCGCTGATCACGCGGCCTTCCTGTTCGTCATAGGTCATGATCGCGGTGACACGAGGGGTCGACCCTTCGACCTCTGTCACCCCGTGCAATGAATAGCCACCGCGAAACAGGGTAAATGTACCGGCGCCCCGGTCAAACTTCTGTGCATGGGACATATCGCCAGCAAGCAAACGATCCACCGCCTCGCGGTCCTCGGTTTCGTCGGTGCGCGAGTTCGGCAAGAAGGCAAAATCACCCCCGGTTTCAGCGGCCTGCAACAACAGCGTCACGGTGCATTCCGTCGTATCATAATGCCAGGCGTGCCAGCTTCCTGGATGCAGGGCGACGACATTCAGCGCTTGAAACTCATCAGCGCAGCGATGCAGCACCTCTTTCTTTTGGACGCGGCGCACAAAGTCCGTCAAACGCGGCGACTGATAAAGCTGTTGGATGAGCGTTTCCTTTGGCAGCTGATCGTCCGCCAATTGCGTTGCCACATGCGTATATTCCTTACGGCGCGGATCATCCTTGGGCAGCGACGGATCAATTGCGCCCTGGTAGATGTTGCGCTTGATAGTCAGCACGTCAGCGGTGGGCAGCAAGGCGTTGGATTCATCGGCCAGTGCTGCCAGTGCCTCGGGACGGATGAACCCATCCAGATTGCACCAGCCATGTTCCTCCATCTGGTCCTGACAGGTCTGGAGAAACGCAGCGCCTTCGGCACTTTCCAGATCCGCAATGGGATAGCGCTCCAGATCCACAAGGCTCAAAACCATGTCGGTGTCTGTATCTTGATTGACCTCCGGCATAGATCGCTCCCTTTTGTCTGGTCGACTTCGTCGTCAGTTGCTTTTGTCTATCTGCCGACCGAAATGAAGGAAAATGAAACAATTTGCGTCCATGCACATAAAAAACTTATGAATGGGCAATGAAAAGCAATCTCAACCTGAACTGGCTTCGCACTTTCGAGGCCGCCGCACGTCATTTAAGCTTTACCGCCGCCAGCCGAGAGCTGGGGCTGACACAAACGGCTGTCAGTCAGCACATGAAGGCGCTGGAAGGTCAGCTGGGGCAGAAACTGTTCATTCGCAAGGCCAAAAGCCTGCAACTGACGGAAATCGGCCGGGCCTATTTGATATCGGTCCGGGATTCACTGGAGCACATCGCATTTTCCACAAACGGGCTGTTTGGGCCTGCCTTGGAGACGACGATCGTTGTGCGGGCGTCGGCGGCTATGATCATTTGGCTGGCGCCGCAACTTGCGAGCTTTCAGACAGCCCATCCCGGTATCGGGATCAAACTTGTCACCTCTCTGTGGCAGAGCGGCCAGGAAGGGCATCCCGTGGACGTTGACATCCAGTTGGCTCCGCAAACCCATTCCGACACGCGCATGGTCAAGCTTTCCGATGAGTTCATCGTTCCGGTTTGCGGTGTGCGCACCGCGCCAATGATCAAAACACCCGAGGATCTGCTGGCCCACGCTTCCATCCACGTTCTGGGGTTTGACGATCATTGGGCGCGGTATCTGTCGGCCCGTGGTCTGCCCAACGCAGATGTATCCCCGCGCCTTATCGTCGATACCTCGGTTGCCGCCTGCGAATTGGTGGCTGCGGAAAGCGGCTGCACCATTATGATCAACCGGTTCGCGCAGCAGGCCATCGCAAGCGGCCGCCAGATCAGAATTGTCGGTGCCCCCGTTGATACAGGCCAGGCTCACTACGTCTTGCAACACAAAACAGGTACGGCGGGATCACACGTTTCGACCGCTTTTTGCGAGTGGCTACAAACCCGTTTTTGACGACCGCCCTTAAAACGCGAATGCATCCTGGGGATCAAGCGGGACATGACCACGGCCTTGCCAAGCCGTCCTTGGCAAGGCGCTTGAAGCGGGTAGCCCAATCTGGGGCCAGGTCGTGCAAAACAAGCTGTTTGTGGTTTGAGATCTTCGATGGATCGCCTCCTGAATTTGCGCCAAGCCTAAACGCGCCTGGCATCATGCGCGGGCTTCATTTGGTTCAAATCGGCCCATCACAGGCCCAATTTCCTTTGTGCATCCAGCCCTAGCGACTAGTTTGAAATAATGGACTCCGTAGCCCAACTGACAAACTGGATGATCACTGAAGGGCGCCAATCAGGCGATCCCGTGAAAGTGGTGTCGCATTTCTGCTCCTCCTTAATAAAGGCGGGTGTCCCGCTCTGGCGGGTCAATATTGGCCAGCGCTTCGCCAATCCCTTACTCATTGCTTGGGGTGTGGTTTGGACACCTGATGGAACCGAAAGCTATGACGTCACACATGAGACGATGTTGACCGACGGGTACGTAGGAAGCTCATTTGAGTATATTCTGGAACACCGAAAGCCACTTCACAAATGTCTACGCCAGCTGGATTCAAAGACAGAGCATTCATCCTACCTGGACTTCGCCGAGCAGGGCGGCACCGACTATTATGCCACCCTGCTTTATTACGGCGACAGATCACTACACGGCTGCACATTTGTTACCCAAGCACCAGAAGGGTTCTCGCCACTGCATCTGAAATTGATCGAGGACGCGCTGCCCGCGCTGTCTTCGGCTTTGGAACCTGTCACAATGCGCAAATCGTCCAAAGGCCTTCTGCGAACCTACCTTGGCGATGGGCCCTCGGACAGCGTTTGGAACGGGCGCATCAAACGAGGGGAACGTACAACGCTTGAGGCCGTGGTCATGTTCTCAGATTTGCGCGGCTTTACGGCGCTATCGGACAGCGCACCTGAAGAGGAAGTTTTTGACGCGCTGAGCGGATACTTCGATCTAGTTGTTCAGTCAGTGGAAGAGAATGGAGGCGATGTTCTTAAATTTATGGGTGACGGTATTCTGTCGATTTTCACCATCGCCACGCAAGCTGATCGCGCTGACCGATGTCGCAAAGCTGCGTATGCAGCGCAAAGTGTTTTGGCTGGTCTGACCGCCGTCAACTGCAGTCGCGCGGAAGCCGGAAAACCGGCTCTAGACGTTGGTATCGGGATCAACGCAGGGCAAGTCAGTTATGGCAACATCGGCAGCCCCGGAAGACTGGATTTTACTGTACTTGGTGGCGCGGTGAACGTCGCCAGCCGAATTGAGGGTTTGACAAAATCTATTGGCCGAAGAGTTTTGGCAACGTCAGTCGTTGCTGGCGCTTCGGATGATCTGTTTGCTTCTTGCGGGTTTCACGACATTCGTGGCGTTGCGCATCCAATTGAGCTGTTCGCCCTCGTCGAGCAGAAGCTCTGAGGCGCGGCGGCATGCGGAATGACGGCCCCTATAGTCAGACCCTGGCTTTTTCGAAGGCCGCCCAAGCGGTCTCAAAAGCGTCAAAATCAAACCCTGGCTGACTGGCTGCATCCAAGACGATGCGTTCTGTCACCAATAGCTTTTGGATTGCTGCTTCTAACTGGTCGACGACATCATCGGGTACAACCAACGCGCCATGACGGTCGGCGTGCACCAATTCGCCAGGATTAACTGTCAGGCCAAAAACGGAAACCGGTGTATCAATCTCGCGGACGTGGACGAAACCGTGGCTTGGCCCGACGGAACCGGCAACAACCGGGAACCCCTTGGGTAAGTCTCCCAGATCACGCATGACGCCATTGGTTACGACACCGGACATACCAAAACCCTTGTGGACGGATGTATTGATTTCACCCCAATAGGCTCCGATGCAATCCGGATAATCCATATCCTCGATCACCGCGACGCACGGATTGACCGCTTCGGCCATGTATTTGTAGTAGGCCATGCGCCGGGTCTTGATGACGTCAGGCGGTTCGGTCGGTGGATTGACTGCCGCGATTTTTGCCGTACGGGCATAGCCGACGATCGGAGGTTCCTCAGGCGCTGAACACAGCATGGTTCCGCGCGTGAAATCATCGAACCCGCGCTTGCCTTGCGCCACCTCAATGGCATTGCAGACGGTGGGGGTATCGACCTTGCGAAGCAGGGACAAAAGGGATGGCGTCATGTGTCCTCCAACCAACGGACCAAAGCCGCTGTGGTTTTTTGGGGTTGTTCCAATGTCGGCAGATGCCCTGCACCTTCGATGATCTCCAGCGTGCTGTCTGGCAATAGATCGTGCATCATCTGGTGGCGCTCCACGGGGCACAGCCGATCTTCTTGCCCACACAGAACCAAAGCCTTTCCCGTGAAAGCTGTCAGCGTCACGCTTTGGTCCGGGCGATTCATCAGAGCCTGTGATTGGCGCAAGAATACGGCAGGGCCCAAGTCGGTGGCCATTGCCATGCATAGATCCAGGATAGCCCCCCGGTTGGGCCCGTCCGACAGGTAACTGGGCTTCATCTCGTCCCGCATCACCGACCTCAGCTTGCCGTCGCGAACGGCTGCAATCTGGGGCGCGCGGCGGGCTTTGACCTCTGGCTTTTCAGCCAGTGGATTTGTGTCGAGCAAAGCCAGGCGCGAAACACGTTCCGGGGCCTGACGCAATACTTCCATTGCCACGATACCGCCCATCGACAATCCTGCCAGCGCGAATTCAGACGGCGTGTTTTGCAGAATGTCATCTGCAATGGCTTGCACGCTGTCGTGTCGCGACAACGGGAATGTCATCACAGGCATCCTGCCAGACAGTGCGTCGATTTGCGGGCCAAAAAGGCGGGCGTCACACATCATGCCCGGCAAGAAAATCACGGGTATCATGCCGAGGCCAGCTTGGCCCCCTCAGACAGCGCGGCCAACTTGGCGTAGGCGATCTGAGGGTCAACCGCGCCGAAGCCCGCAAAGGTGCCAAAGCCGCAATCGCTGCCTGCTATCACCCGGTCCGCGCCGACGATTCCCGTAAAACGTTCGATCCGTTGGGCCACAAGCTCGGGATGCTCGACGAAATTGGTGGTGGTGTCGACCACACCGGGGACCAGAACCTTGTCATCTGGCATCTCAGATTTGCGGTCACGGAACACGGTCCACTCGTGGGCGTGACGCGGGTTCGAGGTCTCAAACAGGACATAGCGCGATTTGGTTGCCATCAGGGTGTTGAACACCTTGTCCATCGCAATGTCGCAGCAATGCGGACCCTCGTAGTTGCCCCAGCAGATATGCACCCGCACGCGATCCTGCGGGACGTTCTGAAGCGCGTGGTTCAGCGCCTCGACATGCATATCGGCGATTTCGACGAACGCGTCGTCTGAAAGGTCTGTGAACAGCATATGGCGCGACAAGGCCAGATCGGGACAATCCAGTTGCAGATCCAGACCAGCGGCCACGATAGTTTCGTATTCCTCTTTCATGGCATCGGCCAGCGCCGCCAGATATGCCTCACGTGTGGGGTAGAAATCGTTCTGCAAAAACAGAGAGATCACGCCCGGGGACGCGGCATTCATGAAACCGCGCTCGACCCCATGCTGCGCCATAGCCGCTTTAAGGTTGGCGATGTCCTTCTCTAACTCACCCTGCCCTTTTGATCGCACTTCTCCGGTGCACATTGGTCGGGCGTATTGCGGCGTGCCTCCGTCATTGGCCAGCCGCTGCAGAAAGCCAGGGAACATCTTCAAATCTGCCGGCGCATTGCGAGGGCTGTCACCGGAAAACCCGGTGTAGCGGTCCTTGACATAGGTCGCATAAGAAATCTTCGAAGTCTCACCGTCGCTGACTATATCAACGCCGGCTTCGACCTGTTTGCGCACCGTTTCAGAGACTGCGGCGGTCATACACGTGTCAAACGCGGCTGCTTCATAAGGTTCGCCGTTTTCCCTGGCAAAGATAAGATCCACGACGTCCTGTGTTCGGGGCAAAGACCCAACATGTGTGGTTTTTACGGCCATAAAGACCTCCTTACAGTTTTCGTGCCATCAGCACAGTATGGCTTTGAGTTTCGGGGTCTTCGGCCAAAAAGCCGGTCAATTGCAGCCCGTTCTCTTCAAGGCACGCTGCATAACCGGCCGGGGACAACGAGGCGTGGTAGACAAGCTCTGATCCGACCGTGCCGCTGACTTCCCCGGCGCGTGGACCTACGGTCAGCATCAGCATTCCACCGTTATGTAAATGGCGTGCCATGCGGGTGATGCAGCCCTTCTGCTCATCTGCCGTCAGGTGAAAAAAGCTGTTCCAGGCGATGATCCCATCGAATTGCTGATCCAGCTCAAAATCCCGCATGTCAGCTTTCCGCCAATCCCCGTCCGGCCAGCGTTCTTTGGCGATGTTCAGCATGGCTGCGGAAAAATCGACACCCGTGACATCAAACCCTTCGGCCATAAACCAGCGCGCAATGGGATCGCCTGTGCCACAGCCCAGATCCAGTACGTGGTCACCCGGTTTGAGGCTGGCCGTGAAGCGCGCCAGCCAGCGCGCCTCGAAAAGGGCTTTTGAGCGGCGCATGTCATACTCTGTGGCTTGCCGCTCATATATGGCTTGGGTGTCGTTCGGGTCTGCGCTCATCCTGTCCAGGTCGCTCCTGCCGGTTCATCGGTTGCAGTGATCCGGTACAGGCCCGCCTGCCCGGTCATTGATGGCTGAACGCTATAGGATTCACCGGGTAAAACCAGAGCCGTGTCACCTGTCGAAATTGTGGTTTCGTGCTCGTCGATCGAGATATACCAGTGACCGCTGGCTGGCATCAGAACCACAGGTTTATCCGCCGCAATCGGTTCGGTCACAGAGGACCCCCGGCCAAGGAAGTCTACCGCAAACCCCGGCTTATCCTTGATCAACCCGCTCTCACCAATCACCTGCGCAGGCTTATTGGCCGACAACGCCATCAGATCCCAATACCGTGCAACATATTTGCCGACGACATCCTCAACCGGAACCTCAGGGTAGCCCTTCAACTGCTCTTCGGTCAGCAAGGGCATTGGGTGCACATTATGAGGCAGCTCCTGACCTTTCTTGGTGTCGTACAGAACGCCATTGTCGCCCAGCATCAGACCATGCGCCTGCGCATCTTCAATGACCTGAGGGGCCCAAGTGACGCCTCCGCCCGCGTCGTCTCCGCCCAGGATTGCCATGATCATACCGTAGTCCTGGCCAACGTTTTCAAAACCACGGAAGATGCCGGTCGGGATGTTGAAAATATCACCCTCTTCGGCGATGAACTCTCCGGCGGTGCCATAACGGCCCCAGAAAAAGCGCCAGCGTCCTTTGGCAACAAAGAAAACCTCGGCCGTTGTGTGGCTGTGCAGTGAGTTCCGGCATTTCGGCGGTTGACCGGCGGCACCGATGTTGAAGCCGATCTTGTCGGTGATGTGCACGTGCTGATCCGGAGATTCCGAGACGCCGCCGCCGATGATCGTGAAATTCTCTTTCTGATCGCTGCCCGGCGTATGTGCATCGATAAATGCGGTTTTACAGGGTTGGAGCTCGCCGTAGCGGACAATGCGGGAAGTGATGGCTGATTTGGTCATGACGTATGATCCGATATTTTGTTTTCAGGAATGCAAGCTCGTGTGCTCTGGCGGCACAGGCGTTCACTCCCCTGGCGGGCGCAGATTCAGTCGCCGCGCCCGCAGGCTCTGACGAAACATATGGAAACGTCGACATGCTCCGGTTTCACGCAGACCACCTGCAAGGATGCGATATGCGACCGGCCGGGCCACTCAGACCTCTCCGCTCTGCAACAGGATCTGTTTCCAGACCGAGGTTTCATCGAACAGAGTATATTCACGGCGCAGCTGCGGCTGCCCCGCAATCAACGCGCCAAACTCGGCGTGACTGATCCCGAGGACATAAACCTGTGCCCCTGTCGGCGCCCCGAACATGCCCCAGCCGTCATGCTTGCCCCAAAGGCTCCAGCGAATTGCTGATCGCGGCGGCATATCCGGATCGTCGCGCCCGATCTGGTGTTCAATCTTGAATTCAGCATTCGGGAAACTCGCCCGCAGCCCCATCCAGAACCGGTCGACGGCATCCCGGCCGTGCCCCGTGACGCCGCCCACATACTCAGACTGCACCGCACGGTCATATTCAGCCGCGATAGTGCCCATATCGGCACTCATGATCCGGGTCAGGATATCAGCATATCGCTGCCCCCACTCATTATCATTGCCGCGACCCTTGTAGGGGCCGGGCTGGTCGATTTCGGGGGTCAGAGGCTTGGTGCAGCTGTCCTTACCGCCCTCGCGCGCAATCAGATCAGCGGCGTATTCCTTTGGGTCCCAGCCCATCTGCCGCACAATCGCGCCCTGATCGCGGATCAACCATTCGTCGTTAATCTGGTTGTCGATGGCGTGGCAGTCGGCCAGAATCCGATAGCAAAGTTTTGTACCCGTAGGTTTGCCGTAAACCCCTTCGGCCAGATGCGTGGCCGTAGATAGGATGCGGTGAGAGCTCAGCATGCCCTCTTCCGGCGTGCCCGACCAGATCACATCTTCACCCATCAACTGCCGATCCGGAAACTCGGCCAGGGTCGCCATCGTGGCGCCGATCACATTCTGATTTCCCAAAACCATCGAACCGGGTGAGCGAACGACGATATCTTCGCTGTAATACTCGTGCAGGGTTGCGATGCCCCGGTCTTCCCAGATCTCTTTGGTAATTCCGATGATATAGTCGGGAAAATCCCGGAACTTGGGATCAAAGCCTTTCATGTTTTCATCCTTTGCGGGGTCCAGCCTTTGGGCAGCCGTGCCGAAGTGCGCACGATCAACGGTCCATCAATCGCGACCTTGCGGGCTGCGGCAACTGCCGGGTTTTCAATATGGTCCAACAAGGCATCAACGGTTTCCGCAACCATCAGGTTGGCGCGTTGACGAATGGTGGTGAGGTTATAGGCAAGCCATCCGGCCTGCGGTACGTCATCGTATCCAACGATAGAAACGTCTTCTGGTATATGCATTCCGAGTTCAAACCGAATGACGTCCATCACGGCAAGCGCCATATGGTCATTGGCGACGAATACCGCGTCGGGTCGTTTTTGCGGTTCAACATCAAACATGCGGCGCGCGGCCAATCGCGCATTTTCGGTCAGGAACTCTCCGATTTCGTAGGCGTACAGATCCTGGCCCGCATCGCCGAGTGCGGCCCGAAAACCGGCCTCGCGGTCTCGCTGGGTTGAGGCACCCTGCCAACCGGCAATGTAAGCGATGCGACTGTGGCCTGCGGCAACAAAAAATTCAGCGACCTTGCGACCGCCGGAGTAATTGTCAGAGGTCACCGAGGTGATCCCGTCGATATCCTGACTACGGTTGAACAGTACGACCGGCACACCAGCTTGTTGGCACCGCGTTGCGATATCGGACGACATCGCGACCGAGGCCAGGATCACGCCATCAACCTGATAATCAAGAATTTCCTCCATAACGTCGTCAATGTTTCCGGCGGTTCTGGAGGCCATGAAGATCAGGACGTGATACCCCTGCTCCTGCAACTCGTTCGACAACTTCTCAAGCGCTTCGGGATAGAAATAGTTGTCCAGATAGGCGACGACCAAACCAATGATGCGGCTTTTGCCCGACACCATCGCGCGCGCCAACACATTGGGGCGATAGCCAAGTTCGGTCGCGGCTTTGCGCACTTTCTCTTCCGTCTTCTTGCTGACCGAGGCACCGGGCGTGAAGACGCGGCTAACCGCTGACTGACTTACACCTGCAAGCTGGGCGACCTGAAGTGATGTTACTTTCTCAGCCATCAGTCTGCCGTCCAACCTCCGTCAATCAACATCGAAGTGCCTGTAACCAGCGCTGAGGCATCCGAGGCAAGGTAGCGTACCGCACCCATGATATCCTCGACCTCGCCCACGCGACCCAGTTTGATCTTGTCCATGATCCATGCGGCGCGTTCTGGGTTGTCAAAGGTGGATTGGGTCAGAGGCGTTCGAATGAACGTCGGGCAGACCGTGTTGATCCGAATGCCCTGTTTGCCCCATTCGATGGCCATCGATTTTACCATCCCCTCAAGCCCATGCTTGGTCGCACAATAGAGCGCCCGTTCGACCCCTCCAACATGCCCCATTTGGCTGGAGATGTGGATGATCGAACCTGGCCTTTCAGCCTCGATCAAGGCACGAGCGGCATAGGCCGACAGGAAGTAAGCCGAACGCAGATTGACGCCCGTGACAACATCGAAATCCTCAGGCGTTGTCTCAATAGCAGCACTGTGCCGTGCAACCCCGGCCGAATTCACCACGACATCAAAGCTGCGCGTTTCAAAAAGCTGCTTTAGCGCATCCAGATCGCCCTGATCCAGAACCAGCGCCTCGGCCGACCACCCCTCTGCCTGCAGAGCAGCGACAGTTGCATTCAACCGATATTCGCCTCTGGCCGCACAGACGACATGCGCGCCCGCCTCGGCCAGCGCCACGGCACAGCCCTGCCCAATGCCCGAAGAGGCCCCTGTCACCAGGGCGGTCTTTCCTGTGAGGGAAAACGAAGGGGTGCGCGGCAGTTCAGTCATCAGCTCATTCCATCCGGTATATCAATGCGCCCAATGTTTCGGGCCTTGTTGAATTCCCGCAGACGGGCAAAGACGTCAACGCCTAGCTGGCGATACGCATCCAGAAGATCGACCAGCACCCAGTTTTCACGAATGCGCCCGTTTTCCAGCCGCCAGAAATCGAGGCTGCGCATAGTGATCTTCTTGCCCGCAGGCGCGATCCCCATCCATCCGTCATGGGTGACGGTCTGTATCATGTTAGGCCATCCGGTCACGGCTGCGTATTCGCCATCGCCGAAGAAATGGTAAGTGATGTCCTCGACGTATTTCCCGCGATCCGGCATCCCGTTCAGGAACGGAATCTGGTGCCAGTTGCGGAATCCTGCATAGCCACGCCCGGTGCCGATGCCTGAGGGGCCGTACCAATTCATACGGGGATGCCAGAACCGCTCCATCTCCATCACCTCGGGGCCGCCTTGCGACGGGTGTTTCTTGAGGTGCTCCAGCATGTCGATGATGTGTTTGCAGGTCTCTTTACCTTTGACCTCATCATGGGGCCCAGGCACCAACCCGTCCTGCGTGGCCGGCCCGGGCACGTGCCATTCGCGGCCAAGACTGGGGGCCATGGGCCAGGCACTTGCCTGCATCATCACCTCGGGGATATCCCAAAGGGCTTGCATTTCAGCAACTTTGCCGTTTTCGAAACGGTAAAATTCGTGAAACCGCATTGTAACCTGATGACCAGTCGGTGGGATGTCCAGCCATGGGCCGGTGAATGTGCCCGTGTAGTAGCCGCCGCACCCTACCCAGTCCGAACCATGTTCATCCGGGCCGGCCATGACAATGTAGTCGCGGCGTTCCAGATCGGGCCAGGCCGTCAACAGGTCTTTATAGGCGCGGTCATAGAAAGCGTCGCTGCCAATGCTGTCGCCAAAAGGATGGCATAGGTGGAAAACGGCGTCCGAGGCCGTTACCTCGGCCAGTGCCGCGCGAACACCGGCCTCGGAAAAATCATACATCGCGGCCCTGAGCGGAGCGATCAGGGCCTTATGCTGTGTATGCCTGTCACTCATTCAGCGGCATCCCGATACGGCGCGGGTTCGCCATAGGGCACATTGATGCCACCATAGCGACGCACGCGGACGTTGCACTGTTCTGCGTGGCCTACAAAACCTTCCAACATGCACAGACGCGAGCCGTATTCGCCGATTAGTGTCGCCGCCTCGTTGGTCAGAACTTTCTGATAACTGTGCGTTTTCAGGTACTTCCCGACCCAAAGCCCACCAGTATAGCGCCCGGCCTTCTTCGTTGGCAGGGTGTGGTTCGTACCAATCACCTTGTCCCCGTTTGACACGTTGGTGCGTGGACCAAGGAACAACGCGCCGTAGCAGGTCATATTCTCAAGGAACCAGTCGTCACGATCCGTCATCACCTGCACATGTTCCGAGGCGATATCATCGGCAACCTGCAGCATCTCGTCATACGTGTCGCAGACGATCACCTCGCCATATTCATCCCAGGACACTTTCGCGGTGTCTGCAGTCGGCAGGATGCCCAACAGGCGGTCCACCTCAGACAGCGTCTCATTGGCAAGCTTTTCAGAGTTTGTCAGCAACACGCAGGGGCTGTTGTATCCGTGTTCGGCCTGTCCCAGCAGATCGGTTGCGCATAGCTCAGCATCTGCCGCGGTCTCGTCCGCGATCACCATGGTTTCGGTGGGACCTGCAAACAGATCAATGCCGACGCGCCCGAACAACTGGCGCTTGGCTTCGGCAACAAAGGCGTTGCCGGGGCCAACCAGCATGTGGACCGGATCAATCGTCTCGGTGCCCAAAGCCATCGCACCAATGGCCTGTATGCCACCCATAACGTAGATCTCATGCGCGCCACCCAAATGCATGGCCGCAATCACTGCTGGGTTTGGCTTGCCTTTGAACGGAGGCGTGCAGGCGATGATACGAGGGACACCCGCGACCGAAGCCGTGGCCACGGACATGTGGGCCGAGGCCACCATTGGGAACTTGCCACCGGGGACGTAGCATCCGACCGATTGCACAGGGATATTCTTATGGCCAAGGATCACGCCCGGCAGCGTTTCGACCTCGATGTCCAGCATTGAATCCCGCTGAGCCTGCGCAAAGTTGCGCACCTGTTCCTGTGCGAATTTTATGTCGGCCAGTTCCCTATCGGTCAATTGACCGATCAAGTCATCGATTTCCTGCTGGCTCAGGCGGAACGAGGCTGGCGAGTAGTTGTCGAACTTCTCGCTCAACTCACGTACCGCAGCGTCACCGCGGGTTTCGATGTCTTTCAGGGTCGCCTCAACCACGGCGCGGGTTTTGGCATCATCTTCCGCCCGGTCCGCATCGGATTTGCCGCGTTTAAGATACTCGATTGCCATGTTTCCAATCCTCAGTTTTCGGGCCGGGGTGGACATTTCTCACCCCGGTCAAATGCTTCCCAGCCTTCGCCGTTGAACAGGTCGACGCCCAGTTGCGCCGCGACATGTGCGAAATCGACATTCACCCAGTTGTCGACGATCTTGCCGTCAACGACTTTCCAAAAATCCATATAGCGGATCTCGACCCGCTTGCCGGTGGGGGCGATGCCCAGAAACTCACCCGTATGGGTTGCTTCCTGACGGCCGAAGGCTGCTGCCCATTCGCCCATGTAAAGACGGGCCTCATCGATGCAGGTTTTGTCCGAAAACGCCGCTTGAAACGGGCGCTGCCAGTTTTCCTGAAACTCTTTCAGCCCGGTTTTGGTGCCGCAGCCTTGATTGCCCATCCAGCGGAAGCCTTGGGTGAAGAATTCGCCGATGTCATCAATGCGGTGATCGTTCAGACCATCCACCATGGTTTCAATCACGCGGCGCGTGTCTTCGGTTTTGCTCATGTCCGTATCGCGGGTCAGGACCGCTTGTTCGGGACGGGAACCTTTCATGTCTATGTCCTTTCAGGTTGCCAGAGAGAGAGTTTGGGGATCGCAGCCCCAATACTCAGAAAGTCCCTCGGCATCCTGTTCAGCGCCGGGTGGCGCGACATGGCGTTATGGTGGGCGTGGTTGCTCATCAGCCTTTGACCGCCCCGGCTGTCAGACCACTGACGATCTGCCGTTGGAAGATCAGAACAAGGAAGATCAGCGGCGCGGTGATCGAAACGGCGGCAGCCACGGCAACCACTTGGTCTGTTGTAGTCGTCTCACGGTTGAACATGCCGACAATGGCGGGAACCATGGTCTGGTTCTGCGCATCCAGCAGCAGTGCAGTGACAAGAAAGTCGTTATAAGCCAGCAGGAAGCTGAACAGGCCTGTGGTGATCACCCCCGGCCACATGACTGGCATGATGACACGACGGAAGGCTTGGAAATGGCTGCACCCATCGACACGGGCGGCCTCATCCAGTTCAGCCGGGATATTCTGGAAGAACGAACGCAGCATCCAGATGGTGAATGGCTGATTGATCGCAACCAGAACAGCAATCACCGCAAAGGGCTTGCCGTAAAGTGTCGGTGCATTTTCACCCAGGATCGGGGCAAGCCATTCAGCCGAATTGATGAACACCGGCAGATAACCGGCAACCAGTACCGAATGCGGCAGGGCCCGGAACACCAAGGCGACAATCAGGATCCAGAAAGCCAAAGTCGATCCAGACCGTGCCAGACCATAGCCCGCCAACGTCCCGACGGTCAGCGACACGGTCACCACACCTGTTGTCACGATCAGTGAGTTCTTGAAGTTGTTGGAAAAGCCCCGGTCAATCCAGACGGTCTTGTAGTGTTCGGTGGTGAGGCCAAGCACGTTCCGACCCAAGGGCCCGAACCACGGGTTCAGTACGTTTAGAACGGCAGGCAGGACAACAAAGAACACCAAAAGAAAGCCCACTAAAACGACCAGCACACCAATGATCCAGCCGAACCATTCCTGTCCGGGTTTCGAGTAGGATTTTACCATCGACGGCAGTGTTTTGGTGGCGATGACTATCGTCGCCCAGATCACCGCGACGCCCAGAATGATATCCAGCAGCGACAGCCCCTTGCCGACGCCCAGCGTGGCCGGGCCAAAAATCACGTTCAGCGCGTTACTGTCGAACGCATCGACCGGCGATTTGAAGCTCATCACCACGATCCAGAAGATCGGGAAGGCCGCGATCAGGCACCAAAGCGCCAGAAAGATGTTCGAGGTTAGCCGCAGGCTGAGCGGTTGGCGAAGCGCGCGCGAGGACATGTCAGTGGCCTCCTTTATGATCGCGCCATGTGCGGCGCAGCGGAAGGATAAGCAGGATGACAACACCAATCATGGTCAGCATTGAGTTGGCTGAGGCCCGGCTGATCGACCGGTTGCCCGCCTGATCCGGCGTCAGGTAGTCAAACGTCAACCACTGTAGCGAGATCACATAGCCTTGGCTTGAGAAGCCAACGATCTCTTCGAACACGCGGTAGCTGTCCATTAGGTGAATCATCGAGACGAAGATGATAAGCGGCATCAGATGCGGAATGACGATGTATTTCAGCCGCTGCCAGCGGGTCGCCCCGTCAATAACCGCGCTTTCCAGACTGTCCTGATTGACCGTTTGCAGACCGGCGTAAAAGATGATGGCCGCAAAGGGCGCCACGTGCCAGACTCGGTAGATCATCATCAGGACTTCAATCGTCCAAGCCTGCGCGAACAGGGCTATGTCACGGTTCAGCCACCATTCCATCATCGCAGTCAGGATACCGTCGCCGCGAAACAGCCAATTGATTGACAGAACTCCGATCACCGGCGTGATGATGAAAGGCAGTAGAGAGACGAATATCACCGGACCGCGGATAGAACGCGCAGCATTGTTTATCAGGATCGCGATCCCTAACCCGCAACCGACCACCAGCGGCAGAGTGATCAAAGTAAACGTCAGCGTGAATCGCAGGGCCTTCCAGAAATTGATCGTCGACAGCACATGCCAGCTGCCGTCACTTATGGCGCGCCATGCGCGGTCAGGTTCCAGAACATTGCGATAGCTTTGCAACCCCACATACTGGGTTTGCGTGATGATCTCTCCATGCTCGTCCAGCTTTGGCTGCGACACCTTTTCGGTCACACAGGTCTGGGTCAGGAAACCAGGGGTACAGGTTTCTTTTTCAACCGTCTCATAGATCGGCTGGGTGATATAGAAACTCTGCTTGAACACGCTGACCAGCGGGAACGCGATGAAGAGAAGCATCATAAAGACAGAGGGACCGACAAAAGCAGCAAATGTCCGGAAATTCATGGCTCTGCCTTTCTAATGGTTCTCGGGGGAAAGGGATGGGAGGGCCATAGCCCTCCCAAGGGAGGATCAGTTGCTGATCAGACCCGCTTCTTTCGCGGCAGTGACGTAGTCTGCCTCGATATCGGCCAGAGTCGTCTGCGCGTCTTTGGCACCGGTCAGGTAGTCGGCCAATCCGTTACCCAACGAGGTGTGCATGATGCCCATAGGACCGGAAGCCGGGTAAGCCTTGGCACCGCCTTCAGCGGACGCTGCAGCACCTGCAGCCAAAGGACCTGCCGAATAGGCCGTGCTGAGCCATACTGCGACATCGTTGTTCGCACTGACCGTATCGGTGTCCATGCCCTCAAGTGCGACGCGGAAGGCAGCATCCGCTTCTTCGTCGCTCATGTTCGAAGCCAGAACAATACCGTCCCACCAGATTGTGGTCGCCGGAACCGCCGATCCCATTGGAGCCGCGGCCATGGTCACCTTGCCAACGACCTGGCTTTCGGCCTCATCGTTCATCGCAGCGGCACGGCTGGCCCACAGGTTCGCCATTGCAATCTTGCCCTGCTGGAACTGCTGTTGCACATAGGTCGAGTCAGAGACCAGATATTCCGGGTCCATATACTCGGTCATGGCCTTCAATGTCTCAAGCGCTGCTACGCCTTGCTCGTTATTGATGGCAGGCATGTTGCCGTCACCAAAAAACGAACCGCCCTCGCCCAAATACATGTTGACGAATTCCTGGCCGAGATTCCAACCGGTCTTGAACGTCCCACCAATGGGATAGTCCATGACGCCGGCTTCCTTGATCTTGGCAGCTGCGGAAAGAACATCGCCATAAGTCTTGGGCTCTTCGATGCCCAGTTCGGCCAGAACATCGTCGCGGTACATCAGGTGCTGCGCATTCACCATCATCGCGATGGCCATGGTCTTGCCGTCCACTTTGATCAACTGATTGGGCAGCAAATCCTGACCGTACTTCTCGACCAGATCGTCCAGCGGACGGATCGTACCGGCGTTGAGCAAAGGCACCAGAGTTGCATTCGAAACACCGCCGATCTGATAAAGCGCTGGATCGGCCGCAAAGGCTTCGGGTTGCTTTTCACGGAATTCCTGGTCCAGCGAAGCACTGAAGTTTCCGCATTCCGCCATTGCATCGGTGACCGCTTTCCAGGCTTCAAACCCGGCGGACAGCGATTTCAGTGGCACATCATTTTCAAAGGCGCATTCCGCCCATGCGCCGGTGGCGGCGATGGACATGGCACCTGCCATTAGGATCGTCTTGAGTTTCATGCGTTTCTCCCTGTCAGGATCGGTCCGTCGTCGACGTCCGGACCGGTGTTAAGCCCGTTTGGGCTGTTTGTGGGGGTGTTCCCCAATCCGCGCACCGCTTTCAGCTTCAAAGAGGTGACAGATTTCTTTCGGCACCGAGAACGAGACTGTCTCGCCAATCTCGGCGCGGTAGGCTTTATCGGCTTTGACCGATACCAGAGCACCGCCGACCCGGACCGAGATCATGGTCGCGTCGCCCAGCAATTCCAGCGTGTAGATCGGCGCTGTGATCTGGCCCTGCCCTTCGGCAAGGCTGGCATCCTCGGCGCGGAAGCCCAGCGTCATAGGACCGTCTGGGGCATCCACTGGGATTTCGACGTGTTCGGCACGGAACATTCCACCTGAAACGTCGCCATCCATTAAATTCATCGCGGGTGAACCAATGAAGCTGGCCACAAACGTGTTTGCCGGCATGTCATAGATTTCCGTGGGGCTGCCAACCTGCTGCACCACGCCCTGTTTCATCACCACAACGCGGTCGGCCAGTGTCATCGCTTCGATCTGGTCATGGGTCACATAGATCGTCGTCACCGCCAGCTCATGGCTGAGGTTCTTGATCTGCGCCCGGGTCGAGACCCGCAGTTTGGCGTCAAGATTCGACAGCGGCTCGTCCATCAGAAACACGTTTGGTTCGCGCACAATGGCACGGGCGAGTGCTACACGCTGTCGCTGACCACCTGAGAGCTCGGCGGGTTTGCGATGCAGAAAATCGTCCAGCTCTACCATCGCGCTGGCGCGGCGTACCTTCTCGTCGTGGGTCGACGGGTCGATGCCGCGCACCTTCAGCGGAAAGCGGATGTTTTCATAGACGTTCATGTTGGGATAAAGCGCGTAGCTCTGGAACACCATCGCAACGTCGCGGTCCTTCGGCTCCAGATCGTTGATCACATTGCCATCGACCAGGATTTCGCCCTCGGTCACGTCCTCAAGCCCTGCGATCATCCGCATCGTCGTTGTCTTGCCGCAACCCGAGGGGCCGAGCAGGACCAGAAACTCGCGATCAGCAATGGTCAGGTCGAAATTGTGAACCCCAACGAATGAGCCCCATCGCTTGCCGACGTTCCGCAATTGAATTTCCGCCATGGTGCCCCCTGCAAGGAATCATTTTGCATACGTTTGCAAAACTGTAATTCGCATACGTCAATTCAGGCAAGACTTTTTTGCATACGTATGCAAAACTGACACAAATACCCGACTCAACCCGGCTTCGTGCCTCTCGTAAAAATTTGATCACAATGGCAAATACCGTGACCTTTCAGACAGAAAAAAAACTCGTCTCTGCGTTTCACACCGCGCTGGATTCCGCGACAGAACAAGAAATCCCGAAGGTAATGAGCCAATACTGCGCCCCGGAACTGAAGTGGCGCGGCTTTCACCCATTCAACGAAATTAATGGCGCCGAACAGGTTGCCCGGCAGTTCTGGCAACCACTAAAGAGCAGCCTGACCCGCCAGCAGAACCGTGTAGATATCCTGTTTGCGGGGCAAAACTCGCTGCGGGACGAGCCCGACGTCTGGGTCGTATCTATGGGGCATTTGATGGGGCTGTTCGACCGTCCGTGGCTGGGCATTCGCCCAACTGGCAAGCTGGCATTCCTGCGCTATTGCGCGTTCTACAAGGTCGCCGGTGACAGGATTGTAGAAACAGCGATGTATTTCGACATACCGCACCTGATGGTGCAAGCCGGGCAGAATCCGTTCCCCCCACAAACAGCGGCGCATTTGGTGCAACCCGGACCAAGACCCCATGACGGCCTGCTGCTGAACGCACAACCTGCTGAAGAAGGCGAAAAGACCCTGGCGATCATCAATGCGATGATCTCGGATCTCGGGCAATGGGACAGTGGGTTGTCGCTTGAGGATGAATTGGCCCAAACCTGGCATCAAGACATGATCTGGTGGGGACCCGAAGGGATCGGCGCGACCTACACGATAGAACGTTATGCAAAACAACACTCTGGACCGTTCCGGGCCGCCTTCTCAGACCGATCTAAAACCAATCATGTCTGCCGCATGGCCGAGGGGCATTATGGCGGGTTCTTTGGCTGGCCCAATTTCACGGCCACTCCGTCCGGCGGGTTCATGGGTATGCCCGCAACTGGTAAACCCGGCGAATTCAGGGTGATCGATATCTATCGCCGCGCGGGTGACAAACTGGCGGAAAACTGGGTCTTCATCGACTTGCTGCACTTCTGGAATGGGCAAGGCGTCGACATTCTGGCCCGAACCACAGCGGTCGAAACGCCATGAGGATAGATGCGCATCACCACCTGTGGGACCTGTCTGCCGTGACCTACCCCTGGCTCATGGAAAAGGGCGTCGCTCGGTTCTTTGGCGACCCTTCCCCCATCCAACGAAACTATTTGCTGCCGGAATTTCGCGCAGACGCCGAAGCCGAGGGTTTCGGCGCTTCGGTACATATTCAGGTGGGCGCGGCTGACCCCTGGGCCGAAGCGCAATGGGTGCAATCAGTGGCCGACCAGTTCCCGGACTGGCCCTTGGTGCAAGTGGCGTTCTGCGATCTGACCGCTGATGATCTGGACAAACAACTCGACCGCCTTCAAACCCTGCCGTCTGTACGCGGCGTTCGTCAGATCATCGGCCGCGCTCCGGGCGAGGATGCAATCACCGGCACAAACACGCTGCTTGAAGATCCAAAGTTCTTGGCTGGTCTGAAACAACTGGGCTCACGCGGGCTATCCTTCGATCTTCAACTGCTGCCTGAGTTAATGGAAATGACCGCAGATGTGTTGTCGCATGCCTCAGAAACCCAGGTTGCTCTTTGCCATGCAGGGTCCCCCCACGACCGAACCGCACAAGGCTTGCAGAGATGGGCGGACGGGTTAAAAACGTTATCAAACCTCCCTCAAGTCTGTTGCAAGCTCTCCGGCCTCGGAATGTTTGATCATAACTGGAGCGCTGAAAGCGTCTCACCAATCGTTGCCACCTGCCTGTCAAAGTTTGGTGCCGACCGTTGCATGTTCGGGTCGAATTTTCCGGTCGACAGCCTCAGTTCAACTTACAAAGAAGTTGTTTCCAGGCACCAGGAACTCGTCCCGGCATCAAACCAGGACGATGTGTTCCACGGCACGGCAAAACGCTTCTATCTCTTTAAATAGGAACAATTTTTTCAGTCCTATTTTAGCGAAGTCTTCCCGACGGAGGTTCCCGAAAGTGAGCCCAATCCGACCAACGCATTGCAAACAAACTTCTGTATTTGGAGCTTTGGTTATCTGCCGCTAGCGTTCATTTCACGCTTACGGTTCCGAGTACGCTTTGTGGCGTCCTCGGAACCATCATGATATGTTCCGAACCACTTATCCCAGGGCATTTCGGCATTGCCATAATTGCACTCGTAATAGCGATGATGAAGCTGGTGGAAAAATGCACCTATCAGCAAAGCCTGACGATCGCGCGCCCAAATCGCTTCGTATCCAGAGTGAGACGACGCTGCGCCCAGCATCAGCCAGTAGCCGAGGAAAATCATGTGAACGGGATGGCTGGGTAAGATCAGCACGATCAGAATAGCACTGAGATACCCGAAGGATTCGACCGGATGCATCGACATGCCGGACCAGGGGCCGGTGTTGACGTTGCGGTGGTGCACGGCGTGTACGTGCCTGTATATGAACGGCTG
The DNA here is from genome assembly GCF_059609665.1 of Ruegeria sp. YTSC230. NCBI lineage: Bacteria > Pseudomonadati > Pseudomonadota > Alphaproteobacteria > Rhodobacterales > Roseobacteraceae > Ruegeria > Ruegeria sp. YTSC230. The sequence continues at coordinate 53,959 of NZ_JBXWMC010000007.1, forward strand.
ATGCAGAAATAGATGAACGGCATAAAAGTGAAAGCTTTGCCAAAGCGCCAATATCGGGAACAGCAGAATGAACCACACAGGATGCGCAACAAAGCTAAGCGTGCCGATATAAGTGTTAGCGTACATCCAGCGCAGGAAGCATTCAAACATCGACAAGATGGTCGCACCAAAGACCATCGAGTAGTAGATGTTGTCCCAGGTCTGACAGCCGAATTTATACAGCGCATTCTTGCGCTTCATGTACGGTCGGGGGTCGTATTTCAGCAACTTGCCTTGCCCGTCGACACCGTAAAACCACATATGCAGCCCACCGGCGACGACCAACAGCAACACCCAGTTGCGAATGAACACCCATGACATCCAGCCAATGGCAAAAATGGCCTGATCGGATCCGACGGGCTGCAACCAGAACGCCACCAGAAATGCCAGCGCAAGATAGATCGAACGATCCGAAAATTGCAGCCAGTTCTGCCAGGCCCATTTCCCCATGACGCCGAATTTGGGTGGCCAGTGCCAATAGGGGGCGTGCTTTACCGGAAGTTCCGGGTGCCAGTGCCATTCGCGGCTCATGGGGGCGGGATCTTCGGAGGTATGAGCTGTTTTCCGAGCGTTCGTATCTGCAGTCGTCACGGGGTGTCCTTTCCTGAGCAAATGTACCTTTTTTGATCAGGATGAGGCCGGAGGCGGCTCATACGGGTATTTCCGTGACGGACGGCAAGTCATCGTGGGGCCTACTCGTGAAACGGGCGGCGCTTGTCCAGCGCTTCACGTAGTTTTTCATGCTCACCGGGCTTCATGCCGATGCTCGTCGCAATGTCGGGATAACTACCGTCCAGAACCGCGGTACGATAGGCGGTCAAACCCTTCATCCTTTCGGCCTCCAGTTTTGTACGGGCACCTGCCATATCGGCAAAGGCTTTGGCATGTCGCGGAGGGTTTGGGGTGTCGCCGCAAGCGTCTTCCTGGAAAAGGAAGATCACATCGGCAGCCCCGCCAGAACCGATTGAGTGGGTGATCAGTCCGGTACGCGGGCTGATCTCTGCAATCGCCTCGTTGGCGACACATTCCAACTCGACTGCATAAGCACCAGCGTCTTCCAACCGTCGCAGATCCTCGGCCAGTTGTATTGCTTCATCAGCGGTGCGCCCATAGGCACGCAATCCGCCGATCTGGGTGGACAGGCGGGGCACCAGGCCCAGATGACCCTGAACGGCCAACCCTTCGTCGGCCAGCAGTTCCACGGCTTTGAGACTGCGCAATGTGTAAACCGCGTCTGCCCCGGCGGTTGCCGCACGTATACCGGCACGCAGGATGTCCTGGTGGGTCTCATAATCGCCGGCCATCAACGCGGCAGTGGTGAACGTGTCAGGCGCACCGGCGCGTACTTCGGCCAGATCGTGATCGACGATTGATAGATGATCAATGCCCGCGGCCTGAGCCGCAGCAGCCTCGGTGCGGCTCACGGCGGTCGTCTGCACGAATTTACGCCTGCCCTTGCCTGCCTTGATATCCGCCACCGTCAAGTTACGCGTCGCCGGATGCCCACCAAAAGTATAGATCCGTTTCAAAACCGCTGTCCTTTTTTATTCAGCGGCTTTGCGTTCAGAGCCTTGCGGGATCACCTCGTAACCGGGTTCTTCCGGCTCATCATCCGTCATTTCCGGCGGGAAACCGGGGGCGAGAATGTCCAGACCGGTGGCCTCTTCCAGACGTTTGATGATGTTGGGCGAAAAACAACGCTCGCCATAGCGTTCGATGCCATCCTCAAAGATCTGAACCAGCATAGGCGAGATTTCCAGCGGCACATTGTGACGGTCAGCCACCTGCTGGAACAGACCGGCATCCTTTTTGACCAGATCCATGGTGAAAGAAATGTCCCGGCTACCGTTCAGGATCACCTGACTTTCGGTTTCATGTACGAATGACGTGCCGGAGCTAATCTTCATCGCCTCATAGGTCGTGTTGAGGTCCATACCGGCCGCCTTGGCGGTGACAAGCGCTTCGCAGCAAGTGACAAGATTGGCCGTGGCCAGATAGTTCGTCACCACTTTCAAAACCGAAGCCGAGCCCAAATCGCCAGTGTGCAAAATGCGTCGACCCATGGTTTTCAGGAAAGGCGCGATGCGGTCAAACGTGGCACGGTCGCAGCCCGCAAAGATCGAGATATTGCCCGTCGCCGCACGGTGGCATCCGCCCGAAACCGGGCAATCCACGGCTGCGCCTCCTGCCTCCATCACCATTGCGCCCAAGCGTTTGACCTCGGCTTCGTCAGTGGTGGACATCTCCATCCAGATTTTGCCCGGCTTCACCTCGGACAGCATCTGTTGCATGACGGCATCAGAAGCAGCGGGCGATGGCAAACAGGTGATTACCGTATCGCAATCGCGCATCAGTTGGGCCGGGCTCTCCCCCCTGGTTGCCCCGCGCGAAACGAAATCATCCACAAGTTCGGTGTTGAGGTCATGCACCGTTAGATCAATGCCGTTCCGCAGCAAACTGCCACTGAGTTTCCCGCCGACATTTCCAAGACCAATAAATCCAACTTTCATGCGAGTGGTTCCCTGTTTCATTTCCCGCCGGATGATCGGCAAAGATTTTACTTCGCAAAAAGTACAAACGTTGATGGCATTGTGTAAAACGAATAAAACCGGCAGGTATCAGCGAAAATTTTTGGTGCTACGAATGCCGCAATCTCCTAACCCTATCTGGCTTCGGTCTTTTGAATGCGCCGCGCGGCATCTGAGCTTTACTGCCGCCGCGGCAGAGCTGGGTATCACGCAATCGGCACTTAGCCTGCATGTCCGCTCGCTGGAAGCGCAACTTGGCTGCCCCTTGTTCTATCGCGCCGCACGCAACCTAAGCCTGACCGAAGTTGGCCAGGCATACGCGTTTTCTGTGCGGCAAGCCCTAAGAGACATCGATCTGTCAACGATCAGTCTGTTCGGATCAAACCAGAAGCACGAGCTAGTCGTGCGTGCACCAATATCCACGGCGACCTTGTTTCTCGCTCACAGGTTGCCCGAGTTTTTGCGGATCCACCCCGATATTTCCATAAAGCTGGTCTCGAACATTTGGGCTGAATCCGCAGGCCGTGAAAATGTCGATGTCGAGTTGCGTGTTGGAAGCGGCGAGTGGACTGATATCCCCGCTCGGAAAATATCCACTGAGCGTATCGTACGAATTGCCCCCACGATTTCTGGGGGGAAAGCCCCTTCCACCGAAGATCTGCAACAACAGCCGCTCATTCACATTCTGGGATTCCAACAGATGTGGGAACGGTATTTTTTCGCAACCGGGGTTCAACAAATCCAGTACGCATCGACCTTTGTGGTCGACACGACCATTGCGGCGGTGGACATCGTGGCTGCAGGTGGCGGCAATGCGATCGTTATCGAGAGGTTTGCCAAAACCGCCATTGAGACCGGAAGAAAGGTCGCCATAGTTGGTGAAGCCGTTCCAATAGAACAGAGCCACTATTTGATTGCGGGGCAAAACTCAAAAGCGGATGCAGTGGCCAAACAGCGTTTTGAAGCTTGGCTGGAAGGCATCTTTAAGTGAACCAAAACTTCTTCGTCCAAACGGGTTGTGTTCGTGCGTGTTCAGCTCTGATATTTTTGGAATACAGGTGGAAGCTTCAACGGCAAAGCCTCCGCGTTAGACGGCATTCGGACCTCAGCGCGGCGAATATTGGGAATAAGCGCCAGATCACTCCGCACATACCAGTCTTCTACAATTCCGGGTACAACGACGGAACATGAACCCGAGCCGACGTCGAATGAGATGCTGAGAACGTTCAATGCATCTGCCCCAAGGGTCATGCGCTAAAGCAGCTTCCAAGAAACTACTCTGACCCAACCGGGGAATAGTGACCAAAGGGGAGGGCGTGGACGTCTGATTGGTCGAGCCAAAGGTGGGATGAACAGAACAACAATCAGTATAGATTGGGACCCACAGAAAGACTAAGTCCCGACGCTTATCTATGACGTCAGCAATCCCGATATTTTGGTCGCTCCAAACTGCAAAAGCGAAAGGAACTGCATCAAACTGTCCAATTCGTGACGCTGGGTTGGCGCGTGAACAGACAACGTAGCCACAAGCCTTTCGTGCCCATCCAGAACAGGGACAGCTACGGCGGTCATCCCGGGCATGAATTCTTCGTCGTCCGTTGAATACCCTCTTTGCGCGATGTTCATGATTTCGGCGCGCAGAGCTTCTGGATCAGTTATTGTTTTCTTAGTGTTCGCGTTCAGCTTACGAGCGGAAAGAAACCCGTCCAACGTGTTCTCACGAAGCGTCGACAAGTACATCTTGCCGCTGGCCGTGCAATGAAACGGAACCTGAGTGCCAATCGGCAATTGAATCCTCAGGGGCCATTCCGTTTCCACCCGGTCCAGATATATCATTCCTTCCCGATCCGGGATGGCGAGGTTGCAGGTCTCGCCAATTTCATCGGCGACACCCCGAAGGATCGCAAGGCGGGCCGTTCGAAGGTGCTCCGACGAGACCGTGTTCACCGACAGTTGCCGCAAACGTGGCCCGGGACCATAGGATCGGCCATCCAGATCACGTTGAAGGAACCCTTCGGCCTCAGCCGTTAGAAGCAGGCGATGGACTGTCGGTTTCGCCAAACCCAATGATTCAATCAGGTCTGACGGTTTGACTGCGACCCCACGCTTTGCAACCTCTTCAAGGATCAACAGCAAACGCAGGTTCGTCGGGATTTGGGATTCTTTCTCTCGCGTGTCTGCGTTTGCCATCCCGCTAAACTCTAGTTGTTTGGCAACAAGATCAAGGCCAGATCAGGCACCAGAGAGACCAAAATCCACACAGACAGCAACGCCACAAGGTAAGGCACCGTATAGCGCAGCAGCCGGAAGTAAGGCACGCCTGTCACACCGGACGCAACATAGAGGTTCAGGCCATAAGGCGGCGTTATGAACCCGATCGATGCACCCACCAGAAAGATCACCGAGAAATGGATCGGATCGACCCCTACCGACGCAGCAATTGGCGCGAGGATCGGCGCAAGGATAATCGTCACCGGCAAACTTTCCAGCACCATGCCCGAAAAGAAGACGATGACCATTGATGTGAACAGAACCGCGTAATACCCACCCATTGAGGTCACGAAATCTCCGATCGTTTGTTGTGCTCCAAGCAGCGACAGAATTTGCTGCATGACCACCGAGATAGCAATCAGCGGCGCAAGGATACCCGTGATCTGAGCCGATCGGATCACGATCGAGGGGATCTCAGGGATCGTGAATCCTTCGACAACTAGCATTTCGGCAAAGCTTTTGTCTGTGGGCGAGATATTATCCCGCGCGCCCATGATCCGGTTGATCGGATAGCTGACCAAGCCCGCGATGACACAGAAACCAACGGTTACACCCGCCGCCTCGGTCGGTGAGAACTTGCCTGTATAGATGCCCCATAGCACAAGGCCGATGGCGAAAAAGCCGAGCCATGCACCAAATGCCGTTTTGAGAATCCGGTTCAGTTGCAGCGGAATCAGGTGCCCCCATCCATTGATCCGACAGATGATCCAGCACGCGAATTGCATACCAAAAACCATAAGCGCACCAGGTATGATACCGGCGACGAACAGCTCAGAAATGGGCAGGTTCATCAAGAACCCGTAGACGATGAAGATGATGGATGGAGGAATGATGATCCCAACCGTACCGCCCGCCGCCGCCGTGGCCGCGCTAAAGCGTTCGTCATAGCCGCCTTTGACCATCTCAGGGTGCAGCATTGAGCCGATAGTTGCGGTCGTTGCGGAGTTCGACCCAGAAATCGCGGCAAACAATCCACACGCCCCAAGCGATGCCATTGCCAACCCGCCGCGTATCCAGCCTAAACAGGAATAGGCAAAATCACTCAGACGCCGCGCGATCCCCGACTTGTTGATTAGGTCCCCGGTCAGGATGAACAGCGGCATCGCCAACAGGGCGAAGCCTTTGTTGAACACGTTCAGTAGCTCTGCACCCATATTGTCGAGTGTCAGCCCCAGAACGAATGAGCATCCGATCACCCAGTATCCGATGACCAGCAGCACCGGCACGCCCAACATGAACAGAAACGTCACGCCCAGCGAAATAAGTGTAACTAAAGTTCCGTCTGTCATCAGTCTGCCCCTATCACGGCCTGCTTGATCAGCGGCTCTCCGGTTTTCCAGTTGTGCAAGTCGTCAGCAAGGTTTTGAAACACGCGGCCAACCATCAAAAAGAAGGACACGGGCGCCGCCAACAGAAACCACCACTGCATGATGTTGTCTGTCCCAAGTACGATCTGAAAGTTCGAGGCTGACAGCGCAACGAGGCGTGTTGTGGTCACGATGACGATTACTGCAAAGATGAACCACAGAATGGCATCCAAAAACAAACACGCCAGTTGACCGCCGCGTGGCATCGCGGTGCGAAACTCGCTGAAGCTAAGATGCGTGCGCAGGCGGACATTATAGGACGCACCAAACCAGGCCATTATCATGAACAGAAGCGGAGGAATGGTGGTAGACCAGGGTTCCTGATCGTTAAAGACAAAGCGGTCAATCACACCCCAGAAGATGATCAGCGCAATCGCAAGGTAGGAATAGACCATGATCGACCGTTCGAAGTGGCGTTCAACAAAGGGCACTTTGCGATAGATCAGCATTACAAGAAAACCGCCGAGCGCGGCGGCAACAGTGCCGACAACCCAGGCGGCGTCGGATTCCAATGCGGATTGGATTTCGAATGAATCGCGAGTGAGCAAGGCGCTGAAAATGGCCCCGATATCTGCCCATAGTGACATGAACCCCGTCCTCCCAGTCGGTGTTTAGAGAAACCGGCCCGCGAGGGGCCGGTTCGAAATGTTAGATCAGGCCGCGCCTTTCCACCAACGGCGGGGCTCAACGTTTTCGGGCAGTGTGTCTGCTGGGATCTGCCGCGCGATGTCGTAGATTTCCTGATAGGTGTCGATGCCACCGGCCCATTTGTTCAGCCGCTCGCGCCACTGCGCCCAGGGTTCAGGATTAAAGTTCGGCGCACACATTTCCTCGGCCAGTTTGATCTGATCGTCCGGCAGGAATGCTGCACGTACACCGTTTTCCGCAAAGATGGTGTTAGGCAGCTGTGGTTCCGAGAAACCAACCGTGTTCAGCAGTGCAGCTTCGTTTGCACCCTGAATAAGGGCCTGCGTGAAATAGGACGATTCCATAACCGCGTCCTGAAGTTCACCGCCAAGACCGTCAAACACTTTGGCCGACATTGACGTATGTTCAGTGCCGCAGAAGAATTTTAGATTGACGGATTGCGAGACGACCGGAGCCATGTTTGCGTAGGCAACGGCTGATGCCCAAGTTTCCGCTCCGTCGATCAGGCCCGTCTTCAGTGCGTCCAATGTTTCTTCCCATGCCACCGGCACGGGATTCAGGTTCAGCAGCTGCATGGCGATCCGGCCAAGCTGCGTCCCCGTTACACGGTTCTTCGTCCCAAACAGCTCTTCCAGCTTGGTGACTGTCGGCTTGTCAGAGAAGGTCGAGCCCATCTGCAGGCCGCGTAGTTCGCAGTGTGTGAACAGGAATTTCAGCCCGTGGCGCTTTTCGAGGGGGTCTCGCAGAATGCGCTGGCTGTCGGGGCTGTAGAAGAAATGATACTGCGCCGCCCTGCTGGGGAACATATAGGCATAGTCCAGCACGTTCAGATATGGCGCACCGCCCGCAGAGTTCTGGGTCGACGCCGCATAGATGTCGACGATTCCCTGCTGAGTCTTCTCAACACAGCTCAGTTGTCCGCAGATCTGGTTGTCGCCAATGAACTCGATCCGAATCTCACCGTCAGTGCGTTCTTCCAGATCTCGGGCGAATTCGATGGCCCCTGCCCGTTCGATCAGCAGGTTGCGCGTGTTGAAGCCCGAAGCACCGAATTTCAGCGTGTGTTTAGGTTCTTTCGAAAACCGTTTTTCATAAGTTGATTCTGCGGCTTGCGCCAAATTGGCCAAACTCATCGCGCCACCAAAGCCACCCGCTGCCAGCAGCGTTGAGCTCATGCCATAACGCCCGGCCACACGAAAAAAATCCCGCCGTGAGACACCGCTTAGTTTCTTACCGATCTCCATTGCTTACCTCCCTGATCGCAATTATTGAGACGTTTTGTATCAAAAAATGCTAGTATAGTTCCGGCAATTTGCATAGTGTTTTTTTCAGTTACCTTGGGAGGAGACCGTCATGGAGGTGGATTATGCAGTCGTCGGAGCAGGCTCTTCGGGCTGCGTCATTGCCAATCGGCTAAGCGCTGACCCCAGCACAACAGTGGCATTGTTGGAAGCTGGTGGACCTGACACCAACCCGTGGATTCACATACCGGTTGGATACTTCAAAACCATGCATAACCCCTCATTGGATTGGTGTTACCGCACTGAACCAGATCCAGGTTTGAATGGACGCTCGATTGATTGGCCGCGCGGAAAGGTCCTTGGCGGATCTTCCTCGTTGAACGGGCTTTTGTATGTTCGCGGTCAGAAAGAGGACTACGACCGCTGGCGTCAGATGGGTAACGTCGGCTGGGGTTGGGATGACGTCTTGCCTCTGTTCAAACGCAGCGAGGATCAAGAGCGCGGCGAAGACGCATTTCACGGTACAGGCGGCCCGCTGTCGGTATCCAACATGCGCATTCAAAGACCGATCTGTGACGCCTGGGTCGCCGCCGCCCAAGAGGCGGGTTACCCGTTTAATCCTGACTACAATGGGGCCGATCAGGAAGGCGTTGGCTATTTCCAATTGACCACTCGGAACGGGCGTCGCTGCAGTGCGGCCGTTGCATACCTCAAACCGATCAGGAACAGGCCGAACCTGAACATCATCACCCGTGCATTGGTAACCAAGGTCGAACTGGACGGCAAAAAAAAAGCAACTGGACTTCTTTATCGCGACCGATCGGGTGAAGTGAAGTCGATCAAAGTGCGCCGCGAAATCATCTTGTCCGGTGGTGCCATCAACTCACCTCAGATTTTGATGTTGTCAGGCATCGGAGACCCGGATCACTTGAAGGCCAACGGCATTGAACCCGTTCATTCGCTGCCCGGCGTCGGCAAAGGGCTGCAGGATCACTTGCAGGCACGCCTGGTCTTCAAATGCAACGAGCCAACGCTGAATGATGAAGTGCGCAGCCTGTTCAATCAGGCACGGATCGCGCTGAAATACGCGCTATTCCGGGCCGGACCTATGACAATGGCGGCCAGCCTGGCCACCGGATTTCTGAAAACCCGCCCTGAAGTTCAGACTCCTGACATTCAATTCCACGTTCAACCCTGGTCTGCCGACAGCCCCGGAGAGGGCGTGCACCCGTTTTCTGCCTTCACAATGTCCGTCTGTCAGCTGAGGCCGGAAAGCCGCGGAGAACTGCGTCTGGATGGCCCCGATCCGGCCAGTTACGTCAAGATCATTCCAAACTATTTGTCGACGGAAACTGATTGCAGAACGATCGTCGACGGCGTGAACATCGCGCGGGACATCGCCCGGCATAATCCACTGGCTTCTAAGATTTCAGAAGAGTTCCGGCCAACCTCTGATCTGTCCCGCGATGACTACAAAGGCACTTTGGATTGGGCGCGCTCGAATTCCGTCTCGATCTATCACCCGACAGGAACCTGCGCGATGGGTACCTCGGAAAGCTCTGTTGTGGATCCAAACCTGAAGGTCAAAGGAATCGAAAATCTGCGCGTTGCCGACTGTTCAATCATGCCGGAAATCGTCAGCGGCAACACTAATGCTCCAGCAATCATGATCGGTGAAAAAGCCAGTGAGTTGCTATGCGCAAACAAGTGATTTTGGACTTTTTGTGACCTTCCTTACCCGTGCCTGGATCTGACCTGTACAAGATGGTCAGATTCCATAAGTTTCACGGGCATGTCGAAGGCAATAGCCTACGGCGCTTACGCACTTTGGACAGCCAGAATAGAACGCTCAAAGAGTGCCTATTTTTCAGCCATCATTAAACCTCGTGCAAACTGGCCTCTACCACAGAGATTGGCTTGAAGCATGCCTGCCGCAGAATCAGTGGGGCTTTGGCTCAAGAGCGGTAAAGTCAGCTATCGCCTCGCGGCAACCACGTTGCCAAATCGCAGCCAGCCAGGTGGAAAAAGCGTCTGTGAACTGCGCGTCGCGGCCTAAGTCACCAAAATACTGGCTTTGTTCGATCCACAAAATCGGATTGACCTTGGAAGCCAGTGCGGTTTTTTGCAAATGCTCCCAATGGGGATCGTTTGGGGAAATTTCTGAACCATCTTCGCGAATGCCTGCACACATCCGGCACCAGAATGCTTCGGCCAGCGCAAGCCCATTTACGGACGACCCGGACGCAAGTGCATCGCGCAGCGACGGCAGTAAGAAACCCGGGTGTCGTGAAGATCCATCGAACGCCACGCGTCGTGTTGTGTCGTGGATGGTGGTGTTGGAAAATCGCCTCTCAACCAACCCAAGATATTCGGCGGCAGTGGTTCCGGGAACGGCTTCGACCTGAGGCAGAATTTCTTCCGTCTGAACTTTCCTGAAAAACGCCACGATGTCCGGGTCCTGCATGCAGTCTGAAATCGTGGGCACATTCAGAATCTCCCCGACATTTGCGAGCAGTTGGTGGCCGCCGTTCAATATGCGCAGTTTCATCGCTTCATAGCTGTGGACGTCCTGCGTCAGTGTTACTCCAACTTGCTCAAGGGGCGGTCGTTCAGCGCAGAAATTGTCCTCAATCACCCATTGGCGAAAGTTCTCATGCGTGACCGGTGCGCGGTCGTCGACGCCCAGTGCCCGGCATTGCGCTACGACCTCCTCGGTCGTTGCGGGAACAATGCAGTCCACCATCGAGTTCGGAAACGCTCCATTCTGATCGATCCAATCGGCCAGATCCGGGTCGGAAAGACGCGCCAAACCAACAACGCAGGTTCGCAGAATTCCACCGTTGCCCTGAAGATTATCGCAGCTGAGCGCAGTAAAGGGTTTCAAGCCATTTGCACGCCGTTGTCTGAGCGCCGCGACAATAGCGCCGAAAGCCGTACGCGGCTGGTCCGGGTTCTCGGCATCGTGCCGAATGTCTGCGTGATCCGTATCGAACGCATCAGTGTTGGCGTCCGGGAAATACCCACCTTCAGTTACAGTCAGCGACACAATTCGTATGGCAGGGTCCGCCATCGTCCGGACAAGCACGGCATTGTTGTCTTCGATCGGCAGGTAATCGATCATCGGACCAATCACTTCGGCGGATATTCCTTTTGGGTCCAGTTCGATCAGCGTTGTCAGGCAGTCCTGCGCCAACAGTCGCTCTCGCATGTTTGCGTCATAGCTTCGGACACCTGCCCCGATGATTGCCCAGTCATGGGCCTGGCCCAGCTGCATTAACTGGTGAATATACCAGGCCTGATGCGCGCGATGAAAGTTGCCAAGTCCGATATGGACAATGCCCGGTGTCAGGTCAGAGCGGGCATAGGTCGGAGTCCTGACAATCTCTGGCAGGTCTGAAAGACTTTCACGCCGTAGCCGTACCGAAGGTTTTGCATTCGCCACAGGGTCCATCAGCTCATCCAATTTCCGCCATCGACATTGTAGGTTTGTCCGACGATGTACTTTGCGTCTTCAGAAGCCAGAAATACTGCCATCCCGGTCAGATCTTCGGCCCGACCCATTCGGCCATAAGGAACGGCTGCAGCCACTTCGCGTTTCTTCTGGCCCAGTGGTTTGCCTTCGTGCTTTGCAAAAAACGCATCAACACCATCCCAGTGCTCGCCATCGACGACACCAGGTGCAATGGCGTTTACGTTGATCCCATGAGAGATCAGGTTCAGCCCGGCCGATTGGGTCAAGGATATGATCGCGGCTTTGCTGGCACAGTACACGGCGACCAACGGCTCGCCCCTACGCCCTGCCTGCGATGCCATGTTGATGATCCGACCTTTGGTCCCTTGATCAATCATGTGGCGCGCAACGGCCTGCATCGAAAACAGCGCGCCAGAAACGTTGATATCAAAAACGCGATTGTAGTCAGCACGCTCAATTTCAACGATTGGAGCGGCGGAGAAGATGGCCGCGTTGTTGATCAGAATGTCGATTGGGCCAAAATGTTCAGCCGTTTGCGCAACGGCGTCTTCTATGCTTTGTTGGCTGGTCACATCCATCTCGACGGCCAACGCGGCCGCGCCGATCTCAGTTGCTGCGTCCTGCGCACGCTGCCCGTCTATGTCCGCGATGGCGACGCGCGCGCCCTCAGCCACATAAGCCTTGGCAAACGCCAGTCCGATGCCACGCGCAGCCCCGGTGATCAGGGCAGTTTTGCCGGTCAGACGCGTCATTCGAACCGTAGACCTTTCGCGTCAAACCGGTGAATGACATCCGAGCGTGGTGTCAGATGGATACGGTCGCCGTGGCGAAAGCTGACCTCGCCATCTGCACGGACGGTGATGGTCTCGGCCAACCCTGTTTCGTGGACGTGGAAGAAAGTGTCCGAGCCGAGGTGCTCAGAAACGCTTACGACGCCGGACCAGTCTCCCTCAGATTCAGACACCGCAATGTGTTCAGGGCGAATTCCGATGGTCTGGGCACCGAGCTTTTCTGCCTCGGGGCCTTCGATGAAGTTCATCTTGGGTGAACCGATGAAGCCTGCAACAAACAGGTTGCGCGGCGTACGGTACAGCTCCAACGGGCTGCCAACCTGTTCGATCACACCTGCCTGAAGCACAACGATCTTGTCGGCCATTGTCATGGCCTCGACCTGATCGTGGGTGACGTAGATCATCGTGGTCGCCAGACGTTCGTGCAGTTCGCTGATTTCCAGCCGCATACCAACGCGCAAGGCGGCGTCCAGGTTCGACAGCGGTTCATCAAACAAGAATGCAGCCGGTTCCCGCACAATGGCCCGACCGATGGCCACCCTTTGACGTTGCCCGCCAGACAGTTGGCCGGGACGACGATCCAGGTAGTCGGTCAGGTTCAGAACGCTCGCCGCACCTTCGACCCGTTTGTCGATCTCGGCCTGGTCCAGTTTCGCCATGCGCAGCGGAAATGCGATGTTTTTGCGAACGGTCATGTGCGGGTACAAAGCGTAGGATTGGAACACCATCGCCAGCCCGCGTTTGGCGGGCGGCACGTCTGTTGCGTCGGCGCCGTCAATGTCGATGGAACCAGAGGTCATGTCTTCCAGTCCCGCAATCAGGCGCAACAAAGTGGACTTGCCGCAACCCGAGGGGCCAACAAATACGGTGAATTCGCCATCTTCGATGGTCAGATCCAGCGGGGGAATGACCTCTACGTCGCCGAAGCTTTTGGTCACGGACTTGAGTTGTATACGTCCCATACGAAGTCTTCCTTATTTCACAGCGCCGAAAGTCAGGCCGCGGACAAGTTGTTTCTGGCTGAACCAGCCAAGGATCAGGATGGGTGCAATCGCCATGGTCGAAGCCGCACTGAGCTTGGCAAAGAACAAGCCTTCGGGGCTGGAATAGCTGGCGATAAATGCGGTGAGCGGGGCCGCATCGACGGCCGTCAGGTTTAGGGTCCAGAACGCCTCGTTCCAGGCCAGGATGAAGTTCAACAGAACGGTCGAGGCGATGCCGGGGATGGCCATAGGCGTCAGGATATAAAGGATTTCCTCTTTCAGCGTCGCACCATCCATCCGTGCCGCTTCAAGGATTTCCCCCGGAATTTCGCGGAAATAGGTGTAGAGCATCCAGACGATGATCGGCAGGTTGATCAGCATCAGCACCACGACCAGCCCACCGCGACTGTCCAGCAAACCCAACTGAATGAACAGCAAGTAAATTGGGTACAGAACACCAACTGCGGGCAACATCTTTGTGGACAGCATCCACAACAGAATGTCCTTGGTGCGTTTGGACGGAACAAACGCCATCGCCCAGGCTGCGGGTATCGCGACAATCACACCTAGAACGGTCGATCCGCCTGCGATGATGACCGAATTCCACAGGAACCGCATATAGTCAGAGCGTTCCTGCACGATGGCGTAATTTTCGAGCGTCCAGTCGAAGTTGAGGAAGATCGGTGGGCTTGCAATCGCCTGTGCCTCGGTCTTGAAGCTGGTCAGGATCGTCCAGAGGATTGGGAAAAAGATCAGCAGACCTACGGCCCAGGCAAGGGCAGTGTTTAGTGTTTTGCGTTGTGTCGTGACGGTGCGGGCCATGGTTTTGTCTCCTCACGCGTCCAGGTTTTTGCCGACGATGCGCATCAGGAAGATGGCAACGATATTGGCAAGGATGATTGCATAGACACCACCGGCTGATCCGAGGCCAACGTTCTGGCTTTCCAACACGCGCTGGAAGATCATGTAGGTCAGTGTACGGGTGCCGAAGGCGCCGCCGGTGGTCACGAAAATCTCGGCGAAGATCGACAGTAAAAAGATCGTCTGAATCAGGATCACAATCGTGATGGCGCGACCAAGATGCGGCAGGATGATGTGATAAAAGCGTTTAAGCACCGGCGCACCGTCCATCTCGGCCGCTTCCAGCTGTTCACTGTCCAAGGACTGGATAGCGGTCAGCAGGATCAGCGTCGCAAAGGGAAGCCACTGCCAGGATACGATCATAACAATCGAAGTCATCGAAGCTTCGGACAGCCACGAAATCGGCTCGGCCCCGAAAAAGCGCCACAGATGGGCAAGCAAACCGTTCACCGGGTCCATGAACATGTTCTTCCAAACCAGCGCTGATACGGTTGGCATGACAAAGAATGGCGCGATCACAAGGATGCGGACAACGCCCTGCCCCCACATGGGCTGATCCAGCAGCATAGCCAGCAGAATGCCCAAAATGACCGTAATCACCAGCACGCCGCCAACGATCACTAATGTTGCTTGGACCGCGGGCCAGAAGGAACTGGAGGATACGAAACGAACGTAGTTGTCGAACCCGACCCAACCCAGATCACCTCCACGCAGCGGCAGGTATTTCTTGAAAGAAAAATACAGCGTCATCGTCAGAGGCACGAGCATCCAGCCAAGCAGCAGGACCACTGCTGGTGCCATCATCAGGCGGGCAACTGATCGGGAATGTTGAGTAGCCATTAGGCAAACCCTCTCTGTTCAGGCGTAACTCAGCCTGCGAGAAAAACGCGAATTGTGGAAGGGTTGAACGGGGGGCAGGCCTCTGCCCACCCGTCGGGAGGATGCCTCAGTAACCGGCGGCTTCCATTTCTTCAGCTGTGAAAGCCTGCGCTTTGGCAAGTGCTTCCTCAACCGTTTGCTGTCCGGCATATACTGCCGAGAACTCCTGGCTCACCTGTGTGGCGATGCCTGCGAATTCCGGGATCGCGGCAAACTGGATGCCAACATACGGGACGGGTTTTACCGTCGGGCTGTTCGGATCAGCTGACAGGATCGAATCCAGCGTCATCTTGGCGAACGGAACCTTTTGGTATTCCGGATTCTCGTACAGAGACGTACGTGCACCCGGGGGAACGTTTGCCCATCCTTCGCTTTCGGCCACTAGCTCAATGTAGTCCTTTGAGGTCGCCCATTCGATGAATTGCTTGGCAGCGTCTTCTTGCTGTGTACCGGCAGGAATAGCCAGTGCCCACGCCCAAAGCCAGTTGGACCGTTTGCCCAATCCGGTGTCAGGTGCCAGCGCAAACCCTACTTGATCCGCGACCGTGGAGTCGTCCGGGTTGGTTACGAACGAAGCCGCAACTGTCGCGTCGATCCACATGCCGCATTTGCCCTGCTGGAACAGCGACAGGTTTTCGTTAAACCCATTGGTGGCATAGCCGGCAGGACCGGATTCGTTCATCATTTCAACGTAGAAATTCAGCGTATCTGCCCACTCGGGCTGATCGAACTGGGGCTTCCATTCTTCGTCGAACCAGCGGGCGCCGAATGAATTGGACATCGCAGTGATAAAGGCTCCGCCTTCACCCCAACCGGCTTTGCCACGAAGGCAGATGCCGTTGATCTCGGCGTCGCGGTCGGTCATCGCGGCGGCGGCCTCTTTGATGAACTGCCAGGACGGCGCCTCAGGCATTTCCATGCCCGCCTTTTCCATAAGGTCAGTGCGGTACATGATCATCGAGCTTTCACCATAGAACGGTGCCGCGAAAAGCGTTCCGTCATGGCTCAACCCACCTGCCATCGCGGGCAGAATGTCACCAACGTCGTATTCTTCGGACAGGCCATCCAGCGGCACCAGCCAGCCATTTGCGCCCCAGATCGGCGTTTCATACATGCCGATTGTCATGATGTCGAACGTACCGCCCTTGGTCGTGATGTCGGTCGTTACGCGCTGACGCAGCACGTTTTCTTCCAACGTCACCCATTCGACGTCAATGCCGGTCGCCTCGGTGAATTTATCGGTATAGCCTTGCATCCGGATCATATCGCCGTTGTTCACGGTCGCTATTGTTAAGGT
The DNA here is from genome assembly GCF_059609665.1 of Ruegeria sp. YTSC230. Taxonomy (NCBI): domain Bacteria; kingdom Pseudomonadati; phylum Pseudomonadota; class Alphaproteobacteria; order Rhodobacterales; family Roseobacteraceae; genus Ruegeria; species Ruegeria sp. YTSC230. The sequence continues at coordinate 70,336 of NZ_JBXWMC010000007.1, forward strand.
ATCCGCATGAGCTGCTGCCGTCGCGACGAGTGTCATTGCAGTCGCCGCACGAAGTGCGTTTCTCAAATACATCCCTGTCCTCCCTGAGCTTGGATGTCGTACAGAGAACGTAATGCAAAAATTGTCGCGGCGTCAATGAAAACTTTACGCGCGTTAAATTTTAGGATTACGCGGAATCCCTCAAAACCAGCCTTGCAGGGAACAACGTTTCCGACCGTGTTTCAAATTTCCCTCCACTTTCAATGAGTTCGAACAGAGTTTCGACGCTGCGCCCGGCCACATTGTCATAGTCATGCGCAGCCGTGGTCAGAGAGGGGCACGTAAATTTTGCGAAGGGATGATCGTCATTTGAAGCCAGACGCAGCGCGCAATCGTCCCGTCGCCCGACCCGAATCCCTTGTTCGTAGCAGGCCGCCAGAAAGCCGATTGCCAGCCGGTCATTGCTGCACAGGACCGAATTAGTTCGCAGCTCATTTTCCGCCAGAACTTTCAGCGCACCCTTGTGACCGATCTCTTCAAACGCCCAGCCCTTACCGTCAACTCTGATGATATGCGGCTCGAACCCGAGACGCTCCATGACTTCAACATAGGCTTTTCGGCGTTTATTGGCGTTCGGGTTTGCAGGCGTTCGCATTTCGAAGAATGACGGGGGCTCGCCCGTCCGGATCATGTATTCCACGGTTTGCGACACAAAGCTGAAATTGTCCGACCCGATAAACGCGGCACCCAGACCATCTAGGTTACTGTCGAACAATACAGTCGGCACATTCGCGCAGAACCTTTCGATCACTGATTGGTCTGAGGTCCGTCCCAATGGCGCTAACAAAACCCCGGCAGGCTTCATGGATTGCAGCCCGTCCAGAATGTCGTTTTCCAGTTTTTGTTCACCATGAGAGCTAAAGAGGGATGGACGATACCCAGCTGCGATACAGCTTTGCTCCAAATAACGCGCGATTTCGGCAAAGAACGGATCAGCCAGATAGGGCACGACGATGCCGATATTCTTGGTCAGTTTCCGGTTCTGGTTCACCGCATAAATATTGGGGCGATAGTCGAACCGCTCCAGCGCCTCTTCGATACGGGCCCGTGTTGTCGGGCGAACGCTGTCGGGATCGTGAAAGTACTTGGATACCGTAGGCCGCGAGATACCACTGAGGGCTGCGAACTCTTCCATATTCTTTATTTTGGTCATGTTAGTCTGCCTGCGGATCTGAGCCGCCTTGATCTTATCCTATTTTTACATATTCTTTGCGCGCGCTAAAAAATCAATAGCCATGCAAGGTCCGGGCGTTTCTGCGGGCAAGGGGATTGAATGTTTCTCGGGATTGATATCGGAACGTCAGCGGTCAAACTTGTCTGTGCGGATACCGATCGAATTCTTGCAACGTCTTCAATAGACATAAAGACTTCCTCGCCGCAGCCTGGTTGGTCAGAGCAGCACCCGGATATTTGGTGGCAGGCGACACGCGATGCATTGAGCCAACTTGCAAAACAAGTCACGCTGTCTGAGGTGCAGGCCATCGGCTTGTCCGGTCAGATGCATGGGGCAGTTTTGCTGGATCGCGATCTGCACCCGATCCGCCCGGCGATCCTGTGGAATGACAGCAGAGCGGTACGTGAATGCGATGAACTGCGCGCAGCCCAGCCGCAGATTGGTCATATCGCTGGCGTCCTCCCTTTGCCGGGTTTCACGGCACCCAAAATCGCCTGGTTGAAACAACATGAGCCGGCACACTATGCCCGACTTGCTCACATCCTGCTGCCCAAGGATTACATCGGGTTGTGCCTGCATGGAGAGTTGGCAACCGACACGTCCGATGCAGCCGGTACAATGTGGCTCGATCAGGCATCGCGAAAATGGCATGTCGGAGTTGCCGAAGCCACAGATGTAGCGCCCGATTGGCTGCCGCAGGTTTTCGACGGTCACGTCGTCGTCGGAACCGTGACGGCGCAAGCCGCAGCTGAAACCGGGCTGAAACCCGGCGTGCCCGTCGTTGCCGGAGGCGGAGACGCAGCAACCGGGGCGGTATCTCTGGGCGCCACCGAACCGGGACGTGGGTTCATTTCACTGGGGACGTCCGGCCAGTTGTTCGTGGCGGACCGTCGGTACAAGCCTAATCCTGAACGCTATGTGCATGCGTTTGCGCACACATTGCCCGACCGTTGGTATCAAATGGCCGCTATGCTGAACGGCGCAAGGCCAATTTCGTGGATTGGCGGCCAACTGGGGCTGTCCGCTGCCGAAGTTGTTGCGCTTGCTGAAACGGTCAGCGGTGATCGCGGGCCGATTTTCCTGCCGTATTTGACGGGTGAACGCAGCCCCCTCGGGGATCCGCATATTCGTGCCTGTTTCTTTGGTCTTGAGGATTCGACAACGCGCGCGGATCTCTGTCGTTCCGTGGTCGAGGCAATTGCTTTTTGTTTTGCTGATGCCGCGCAAAGCTTCGGAGACACTGTAGAAAATCTACCAGAATTAGCGGCCATCGGCGGCGGTAGTCAATCGGACCTCTTGTTGGGCCTGATTGCATCGGTGACAGAAAAGCCGGTGATACGCTCAGAAGGATCGGATTCTGGCCCAGCCTATGGCGCAGCCCTTTTGGCCGCCTGTGGAGTTGGTACCATTAGTATTGCCGATCTGGCGGTTCAGCCCCAGACAAAAGACAGGTTTGAACCCGCTAATCCCGGTGCGCTGCACGACAGACTGAGGCTATTTCGCCGACTCTACACCGCAGTGAAGGTAGTAGGCTGACCTATATGCAGTCGTTTTCCGTGGCCATGATGCCAAGCAGAACGTTAACTAGGGTTACCGGTCATTCTTTTCCGCGGGTCATGGAAAGCTCTTGCTTGCAAACCGTGAATGTCCAACGGCAGTTGTTGCGCTCGTAGCGCGCAGGCATCAATCCTACGGCGCATTCAAGGAGAACGCAGAAAGGGCAATATCATCGACGTCTGACACTTGCCTTTGTTATCGAAAGTAGGGCGCACAGACTTTCAATACGTTTGTCAGCAGCACACGGCAAACAGGCTTAGACCATCAAAAACGCGTCGTCCTCAAGCCTGGTTACGTTGAACACGACATCCTCAAAGTCGGAATCGCCCCCACCCGTCAAATCCTCGAAACCGATGGTCATGGCCTGGCCGCCCGACACGATACCGGACAGCGCGTGTTGCTGATCGTCACTGTTCAAGGCCGCCTTTTCAGCGTGAAACGTGGTGACGCCAGCAGAGTTTCCATTCACCGTTAAAACAAAATCAAATTCGTCGTCCACGTCTGCCATGCCACCATTGCTGGCAACAAAACCTAGGTCGTCGCTGTCTGAAAGGGTCTGGGCCCAATCAGCACCATCCTGAACAATAAAGAACCCAAGGCGGTTTCCGTCCGCCAAATTACTTAGCTCCACCGCGCCATTCGCTTCATTGGTGTTTTCAAAAAGCAGGCGCACATTCGCAATTTCGCCGTTACTTAGAATATCATAAACGCCAAGGACATTGTTAAAGTCAGCGGTTCCGAGGTTGACCATCTGTATCCGAAAATCCGTCGTGCCATCGCCTTCGAGAAAGGATTTGTTCACAATGCCGTTGATCACGCTGCTATCAACGCGGACCCCGGGCGCAAGGTCAGGCAGAAATTTAGCATAGCTGACCACGGTATTTCCATCCTTGGTGACGGCAAAAAAGTCGCCGCCCGACTGCCCGCCGTCCAGCGAAATCGTCAGATCCGTCCTACCGTCACCATCAACATCGAATTCAACGTTCGAATTTTCAGTCAAGCGAATGTTGGACCGACTAAGCTCGACACCTTCGATGACGAGGGACTTGCCCACTCCAAACCCGCTGATAACACTTTGATCCAATTCTTCCGGCGTCACTCTGAGGGTGTCCGCGTCGCCAAAAGACAGATTCTCTTGCGAGGATGTCGAAACCGGATCTGCCGGTTCGCCCGGATCGGGAACGACCGGTACCGGATCGGCTGGCGTATCAGAACCACCGGCATCCGAACCGGCGCCAGTGTCCAACTGTACACTCGCCGTGGTGCGGGCAAAATTCTGGGTCACAATGACGGCAGGAATGCCACCAAATGTACCAATCTCAATTCCGATACCGATGTAAGCCAAGTTTGGATTTAGAATGTTGGCGCGGTGGTCAGGGCTGTTCATAAGTGCATTGTGCAAATCGACGACATCGTCCGAATATCCCGGCTCACCGCCCTGGCTTTGCCAGGCTATGTTCTCGGCCGTCGCCCATGATCCGGACAATACAAAACCCGCGTCGCGCATGCGCTGGGTAGCCGAGCTTCCACCCTCACCAGTATGAGAGAAATTACCGGATCCCAGCATCCACTGGCTATGCTCTTCAGCCGAAGCGTTCAGGCGGAGTTCAAGTTGAACAGGATCAAGGCCACGCGACGTACGTTCTGCATTGATCAAATTAAGCATTTCACGCTCAAGCGTGCTGGCCTGCGACATCGTCCATCCTCCGATTGTTCGCATGTGTTGCAGTCAAACTTGTTCAGATCAGTGCAAACTGCAGTCCAAAATCGCGTGAAGGCTTTAAACGGCAGAGATTCGCTCGACAAAGTAGTAGGGGCGGCAATATTTTGCGTACGACTCATCCCTAGAAGCAACATCTACCCAAATTTGCATAAACCGCGGCCCACCATAGGCGGCTAAAATAGGTAATCTACGCATTGTGGTTTGGAGTAGTTGGCGATCCCGGAAGGACTCGAACCCTCAACCTGCTGATTAGAAGTCAGCTGCTCTATCCAGTTGAGCTACGGGACCGCTGGGCCCTTCTTGCTGTTTTTACTTCCGGGGTTCAAGAGCCAAGCGCATAAAGGCGCTGTTCGGGTCGTCTTCATATCCAAAAATCGGACCGCAATAGGAATACCCAAGCCGTTCATATAGCTTACGGGCGGCCGCATATTCCGGCAGATGTTCCGCACCTGTTTCCAGAACCAAAGCCGCCACCCCTTGGATGCCAGCCTCATCTGTCAGGTGGTTCATCATCTGACGCGCCAGACCGCGTCCACGCACCTTCGAGATGATGTGAACAGACTTCACCTCGGCCGTTCCGTCCGGCAACGCCTTTAACGCTCCACATCCGACGGGCTGTCCGTCCTCAAACATGGCCCAGAACCTGATGCCCTCGGCAGCCAGAGCCTGGGCATCCATGGTATGGTTGCTTTCCGCAGGTCCTGCAGCTTCGCCATGGGCGAAATGCGCCTCGATCAATGGGCGCAGCGCGTCCGAGGTCGGATCCGCCTCATGGATTTCGATCATTTAGTGGGTCCAGGGCGCGCGCCGATCGGTGGCGAAATTCTCACCATAGCCGCGCGAACGCAGGTTGGGTTTGCGTTTGTGCGGTTCGCTAACCTGGACTTCGATGCCATTGTCTTTGGCATAGTCCAGCGCCTCTTCCTTAGTGTCGAACTTCAGGCGCACTTGAGTTTGCGTATCGTCGGAAGACGTCCAGCCCATCAGCGGATCAACCTCACGCGACGACGCGGGCGCGTATTCCAGAACCCATTTGCGGGTCTTGGCCATCCCCGAAGTCATTGCGTTCCTGGCAGGCTTGTAAATCCGTGCGCGCATGTCGCCCCTCCGTCCTCACTTGGCTGAGATTGTTTATGCGTCAGAGTACAGGCTGGGACAAGATGGGAATTGTCGCGGCTGGCCACGCCCTGATGTCAGAAACTGTCATCAAGGCCTTTTATATTTCGTGCAACGCCATCAAGAGGACACCAACATGATCCACCACAGAAAAAGCCTGGAAATCGACGCCCGGCCCGAATCCCTTTGGGCCATTCTAAGCCGTTTCATGCATATCGACGAATTCGCGCCACAAGTCGCCTCGGTGGATGCGCTGACGACTGGGCAAGACGGCGTCGGGTCGAAACGGCGTTGCCACTTTGAAAACGGCACCTCGCTGGTCGAGGAAGTGACGGATTGGCAAGTCAACAAAGGCTATCGCGTACGCCTGTCCGAGATGCCAGCGATGCCTTTGACCCAAGCACATGCGGCCATCGCCATCGAACCCCTTGCAAATGGCCATTCACGGGTCGTCTGGAGCATGGATTACCAGATGAAATATGGCCCGCTGGGCTGGCTGATGGGTCAAACACTGATGAAGGCGATGATGGGCCGGGTTCTGGAGAGCAATCTGAAAGCGCTGGCCAACAAGGTGCAATCGGTTCAAATCCCCGACGCACAGTATGCCTATTACTGAAACTGAGTTTCTGAACCGGATCAGGCCTTGCAGTTGGACAAAATAAGAACAAATGTAAGGGCCTGACCCGGAGCCTGCCTATGCCCTATGCCCATTCCGACAAGACACAGCTGACCGCTGATGACGTTCGCGCGCGCCTGAAACTCGAAGGCGGCAAGCAGTTCGTCATGCATACCGAATTCGCGCCTGCTGGTGATCAGCCAACTGCGATCAAGGAACTGACCAACGGTATCTTTGACGGCGAAAGAGAACAGGTTCTGCTGGGCGCGACGGGAACCGGCAAGACGTTCACTATGGCCAAAGTGATCGAAGAAACCCAACGCCCTGCGATCATCCTTGCGCCCAACAAGACGCTGGCGGCCCAGCTTTATGGCGAATTCAAAGGCTTCTTCCCGGAAAACTCGGTCGAATACTTCGTCTCCTACTACGACTATTACCAGCCCGAGGCCTATGTCGCGCGGTCGGACACCTATATCGAGAAAGAATCCCAGATCAACGAACAGATCGACCGGATGCGCCACTCGGCCACCCGAGCGTTGCTGGAACGCGATGATGTGATCATCGTGGCCTCGGTCTCGTGTATCTACGGTATCGGATCGGTCGAAACTTACGGGGCGATGACGCAGGACCTGAAGGTCGGCAACGAATACGACCAGCGCCAGATCATGGCCGATTTGGTGGCTCAGCAATACCGCCGTAACGATCAGGCGTTTCAGCGCGGCTCGTTCCGCGTGCGCGGTGATTCATTGGAAATCTGGCCTGCCCACCTTGAGGATCGCGCCTGGAAGTTCTCGTTCTTCGGCGAGGAACTGGAAACCATCACCGAATTCGACCCCCTGACCGGCGAACGCGCCGCGACGATGGAACAAGTGCGGGTTTACGCCAACTCCCACTACGTGACACCGAAACCAACGATGAACCAAGCGATCATCGGCATCAAAAAAGAACTGCGCATTCGGCTGGACCAGCTCGTCGGTGAGGGCAAGCTGCTGGAGGCCCAACGGCTGGAGCAGCGCACCAACTTCGACCTTGAGATGTTAGAGGCCACCGGCGTCTGCAACGGGATCGAAAACTACTCGCGCTATCTGACCGGTCGCGCACCGGGTGAGCCGCCCCCTACGCTCTTCGAGTTCATCCCCGACAACGCTATCGTTTTTGCCGATGAATCCCATGTCAGCGTGCCGCAGATCGGCGGCATGTACCGGGGCGACTATCGACGCAAATTCACGCTGGCCGAACACGGGTTCCGCCTGCCGTCCTGCATGGACAACCGCCCCCTCAAGTTCGAGGAATGGGACGCCATGCGCCCGCAATCCGTCTTCGTCTCGGCCACCCCCGCCAAGTGGGAGATCGAACAGACCGGCGGTGTCTTCACCGAACAGGTGATCCGCCCCACAGGCCTGTTGGATCCCGAAGTCGAAATCCGCCCTGTCGGCATGCAGGTCGACGATTTGCTGGACGAAGTGCGCAAGGTCGCCGCCGATGGCTATCGCACGCTGGTCACCACGTTGACCAAACGCATGGCCGAGGACCTGACCGAATACATGCACGAACAGGGCATCAGGGTCCGCTACATGCACTCGGATATCGACACGCTGGAACGCATCGAGATTCTGCGCGACCTGCGTCTGGGGGCGTTTGACGTGCTGATCGGGATCAACCTGCTGCGCGAAGGCCTCGACATCCCCGAATGCGGGCTGGTCGCCATTCTGGACGCGGATAAGGAAGGCTTCCTGCGATCCGAGACCTCACTGGTTCAGACCATCGGCCGCGCCGCGCGGAACGCCGATGGCCGGGTGATCATGTATGCCGACAAAATCACCGGCAGCATGGAGCGCGCGCTGGATGAAACCAATCGCCGCCGCGCCAAGCAGATCGCCTACAACGACGAACACGGCATCACGCCTGCGACGGTGAAAAAGAATGTCGAGGACGTTCTGGCCGGTCTCTACCAGGGCGACGTCGATATGAACCGCGTCACCGCCACCATCGACAAACCAATGCACGGCACGAATCTTGAGGCCCATCTGGACGGCCTGCGCGACAAGATGCGCAAGGCCGCCGAGAACCTGGAATTCGAAGAGGCCGCCAATATCCGGGATGAGATCAAGCGCCTGGAAGCGGTCGATCTGGCCATCGCCGACGACCCCATGGCGCGTCAATGGGCGGTCGAGAAAGCCTCGGAAGACGCGGTGAAATCGCGCGGACGGTCAACGGCTGGCAGGCCAGGGCAGCGGGGTGGTAATGTGAAGAGAAGGAAGCGGTAGGATAAAATTGACTTTAGTGGTCAAGTTAGCAGTTTAGTTGGCACAAGCCCTGGACTGAACCTATGTACTTCGCCGCGTGACCTTGATCCGGATCAATGTCGAAACATGAATATGTTGGCAGGGTGCGACGATGAAGGCTCACAATCCAACCGGCGTAGACGCTTACAAACCTGCACAGATTGCAGAACTGGTTGAAACATCTGGTGTCGCAAAGGCACATCTTTCTATCGTTCAAACGCTGACACTTGCAATACTCGCAGGTGTCTTCATTGGCTTCGGTGGGGCCGCCTACACTATGGTTATGACCGGCGTAGATCCCGGATTTGGGCCAGCCCGGTTTCTTGGTGGGGTGGTGTTTTCTCTGGGCCTGATCCTTGTGGTCGTCGGTGGGGCGGAACTGTTCACTGGAAACGCGCTGATGACCATCGCGGCAGTGGATCGAAAAATCTCGATGCGTGACCTGTTGAGGAACTGGGGATTCGTGTATCTCGGGAATTTAGTCGGAGCCGTCGCACTAGTCCTGGCTTGCGCTGCAAGCGGTTTGCTGGAAGGACCAATGGGGGCTACTGCTGCAGCGATCGCAAATGGCAAGATTGATCTCTCTCCAACGCAAGCCTTTATGCGTGGCATTCTGTGCAACGCCTTAGTCTGTCTTGCTGTCTGGCTGAGCTTCGCCGCCAGATCGGTCGTGGGAAAGGTCATGGCAATACTCTGGCCAATTGCGGCGTTTGTTCTGTTGGGTCTCGAACACTCGATCGCTAATATGTACCTACTGCCTCAGGGTGCACTAGCAGGTGCCAAACTCGGTTGGGGCGCCGCCATTAGCAACCTTTTCTGGGTCACGGTCGGTAATGTAGTCGGAGGCGCGGGCGGTGTCGCGCTCGCCTATCGGCTTGCCTATTTGGGCAAGGCAAGCGGCTGACACTAGCTCAAGTCCTGTCTCGATTGACGATAGCCATACACTTCAAGGTTGCAGCGTAGCTTTCTCTCCTCCACGTTTAAAATCACAGATTGTGATTCCGAACGGTTGCCATGACGAACCCTAAAAACCTACCCAGCACGCATGAGGTCCAAAGCGCCATTCACCGAGTGCGCGGCACCCGTGTGGTGCTGGCCGAGGATCTGGCACAGTTCTACGGAAAATCCGTCAGCGCGTTCAATCAGGCCGTATCGCGCAACAAGGACCTGTTCGAAGGTTACCGCTTTCAGCTGACCGATGCCGAGGTCGCCGATTTGCAATCACAGAATGTGATCTCAAAACCCAAAGGACGTGGTGGGCGGCGGGTCAACCCGTGGGTCTATACGGATTACGGTGTGGCCATCGCCTCGGCCCTGTTCAAGGACCCGCGCGCCATCAAGATCACCCGGATGATCACCGAGGCCTTTGTCGACGGCGCAAATGCGCTGGCCGAGACCCCGCGCAGCGTACCGGAAATCCTGCCGCCCGAAGACGTCCCTGCCCCGCTGCTGCCCAATGGCGATCAGTTGCGTGATCTGGCCGAAAACATCCTCGATTCCGGGCAACAGAGCCTTGTCGACTATATCGCCAACCCCACTACCAAGCGGCAACAGGCGGTGGCGATGATCATGAAAACTCTGGCTGAGACCGCTGGCGAAGAGGTGCGCACCCAGCAGGAACGCCTGCGCCTGCGCATTGCCGAGCGTCTGGCCACCGGTGACTACACGGATGACGGCGACCGAAAACAACTGCTGGAATTGCTGCAGGCGATGAAGGGCTAAACACCCAATTCCGCCCGCAATTTCTTGGTCAGCTTGGCCACGACCAACTCGTAGGACGTCACGATATGCTCGCGCAGCGACGCATCGCTCATGCCGCGTTCGTCATAGACCTGCAGCCATTTCATGCCCCGTGACGCCAGATAGGGCGCTGGGCGGATGCCGGGTTCGCTGCCCAGCACCTCAAAAGCCAGATCGGTCGCTTTGAAAGTGAAAGCATCCTTGCCGTCGTTCCAGCCACAGAGCGCAAAAACCTTGCCGCCTACTTTCCATACATCCGCATTGCCCCATTGCACCACATGGCTGGTGGCTTTGAGGTTGGCACAAAAGCTGTTGAATTCATCGCGGGTCATCAGCCCAATTTTGGCGATTGGGTGTGGTTTGGCAAGCGCTGGGCGAGGTTTTATCCCTTGTCCCAGTGAACCACCACATCAAACCCCGCAGGGGATGGTGGGCCTTCCAGAAATTCGGCGAAATGGCCCCAAAGCTTGGCCACTTTGGATGCGTTTGCGTTTGATGTTTCCTCGCTTTGGACAACTGCGACGACAAATCCGGTGCCGTCTTCATTCATGACATTGGTAAAGCTGTGCATGCCTTCCATGCCCATAATCTGATCTTTCAATTCATTCATTTTGGCCTCGGCAGCATCCCGCATGCCAGGCTTCATTTTAAACTGCGTAATACGTGCAAACATGACTTTTCTCCCTTTCAGGGCGAAATCCCCCACTGACGGCCGAATTGGCGCGCCACGTGCACTATAGCATAGATTTGAATGTTTCGGGTCGAGGTGATCAGGGCCGGACGAACTTGGCCGTACCCACCTGCCGCTGAGGCGCCGCCGCAGTTGGTTGAGGGTCCGCAGCCGGTTGGGGGGTTGCGAACTGAGGAGCCGTCGCCCCGCAGGCAACACCATCTCCATCCGTATCGTTGCGCGCGTGATATCCCGGCTCACCGTCCCAGTACGGCCCGGGTACAAGCGCTTCGGCGGCCTGACAGCCAGCCAACGCTACCAAATGCAAAAGGGCATCGGGACTTTCGAATTCGGATGTTCGCAAAAAGACACCCACCGCTATCGCCGCGGTGGTGGCGGGCAACATGAGGATCATGAAAATGATGCGTACAGGCGACAACGCTCGTCTGCGCAGCGCATCCGCGCGCCGATGCCGCGCTGCGGCTCTTTGGTTTTTCTTATTCGAGCCCTGCTCGGAATCATTGAGAACCATATCGGAGACTTAAACCGGCTTTGCGGCAAAATCGAGACCTGTACGACCCCTCGCGCACAGGTCGCAATGCGGATAATGTTGCACCCGAATGAACGCCCAGGGCTGAGACACCAATGACCAACACCGATCCGTACCGCCCGGTTGATGACCCAGCCTGCCAAATGGCCCGCAACCTGATCGAAAACGCGACGTTCGGCGCTCTGGCCGTGCTGCGCCCCGATAGTGCGTTTCCTTCTGTGTCGCGCGTGGCACTAGCAACGGATAGTCAGGGGCATCCGGTCACGTTGATCTCAACCCTGGCCGACCACACCCGGGCACTGACCACCAATCCGGTCTGCGCCCTGTTGATTGGTGAACCCGGTGATAAAGGCGATCCGTTGACGCACCCAAGGTTGACGCTGCATGCCAACGCGCAGTTCGCCGCCAGAGGGACAGAGAAACATGCCGCGCTGCGCGCTCGGTATCTGAGCCTGAGGCCCAAGGCCAAGCTCTATGCGGACTTCACCGATTTCGGGTTCGTCACGTTCACCATTTCCGATGCAGTTTTGAACGGCGGCTTTGGCAAGGCATGGCGCCTTGCCCCAACCGACATTTGGCCCGATCAGCGCACCACATGAACGGCGCAGGCCGCATGGCGCACGACGTGGTTGGTCGTAGAACCCAGCAACAGATCCTGCATCCCTGGACGGTGAGATGCCATGATGATCAGGTCAGGCTTATGTTCGACTGCCCAGTCAAGAATTGTCCGCCCCGAATGACCCTCGACCAGAACACCTTTGGCGTTGGGCAGTTTTTCCGCAAGCGCGTCCAGTTCCATCTGCAGCGCCTTCCGAGCTTCGGCCAGATACTCGGGTGGCATGTAGGAAATGGCGTAGCTCGGAATATGCTCGACCACGTGCAGCAACGTGACCTGCGCATCCGATGTCGCCAGTATTTCGGCCAGCTTCAACGGCCCAGAGATATCCCTTTCGGCATCAAAGGAAATGGGGACAAGAATATTGTGATACATGACGCGCACCTCCGTTTTCACGCCTGAACCCTGCACCATCTCAGGCTGTTAGGCATTGATTCAGATCAGGCTCCACCAAAGGTCCCGGCCACCTCATACATCACCGGCTCAAAACTTTTGCACAGCTCGTTAATCTGCCGATTGCGGTTGCGCATTTCCGTGGTGCGCAGCATGGCCAGAAAATCCTCGCGGCGTTCCCATTGCGAATAGTTGGCGATCCGCGTCTGCGCGTCATTCACGTGCAGTCCCGCGGCGACAAATCCGGGCTGTTTCGAGATGAATTCCGCATAAGCATCCGTCAGAGCTTCCAGCAGGTCCTGGCAGGTGCCGGGCGTCATTTCAAAGGTCGTGATAACTGTCTGGACGCTGGTATCTTTGGCAATCTTCGGCATCTGGATTCTCCTCTATCTGTTTCAAACCTAACATAGGTTTTAAAAAGGTCTTGTGTTTCCTTTGCCATTCAGCGGCATGAAGTTCCTGCAGATTTGGGCCAAATCCTAACGATCCGTTAACCATGCTGACAGAAGCTGCGCGCATGCGCCGGGTTTCGATCATTCTGATTTTGCTCTTAGCAGCCTCGCCAGCCTGGTCTGGTGCTTGGTTGCGAGATAAGGGCGCAGCTTTTGTATCGACTGCCGTAACGGCGTTTAAAGAACCGGATTACGGATACGACTACAAAGGGTCATTTTATGCTGAGTACGGGTTGCGAGAGAAGCTAACGCTTGGCCTGGACGTTGAAGAGCACCGCGACATTTATGGTCATGCTCTGGTGTTTGCCCGCTTGCCTGTCGCCGAATTCGAAAAGGCAGGGCGCTTTGCTGCCGAGATTGCAATCGGAGCCCATCATCGCCAGATGCGAGCCTGGGCCTTGTACAAAGCCACGCTTTCGTACGGCAAGGGGTTTCAAACCGGCTGGGGCAATGGCTGGATCGCCATTGATGCTGCGCTGGAGTTTCGAACGCATGATGCGGTATATCGCAAGTTGGACCTTACTGCAGGCCTGTCATCCCCGCGGCTTATTAACCCCCTGCTGCAGATCGAAACCGCGTACCAAAGCGACCAACCCCTGCACTGGAGGATCAAGCCTTCGATCATGATCCGCACCAAGGACAGCCCCACCACGTGGGTTCTAGGCTTGGAGCGCAATGATGCCCGCAAAAATACGGGCATCAGGCTGGCAATCTGGAATACGTTCTAGATCGCCTGCGGCACGCGCCGCTTAGTATTCCATACGCATGACGGCCGACACCGATCCGCTGGCAGGCAAAGGCCAACGTAGTTGGATAGTGTCTTGATTTGCGCCCTGCTCTAGCTCGACATAGGGCGTGGCGTGAACGATCTGCCCACCCGCATTTCTGAGCGGCCCCAACACCGTAACCGCATCGCACCCGCGGGCCTTGCCGCCAAAGGGCAACCGGCCGTCAGAAGGAATGGTCCAAACCGAGGATGCCGATTGTTGCGAGCGTCGGATCCGCAACGGGTTTTCCACCTTTGCGTTGATGCCATTGAACGTGTTGTCTTCGAAAATCACGTTCAGATGCGCCGAATGGTTCAGATCGGCAAAACTAGTATCTACCCGGTCGGCCCGGTCGATGCGACCACTGCTTGAACGGAATTTGTTCCCGGTCACGACCACTCCGTTCAAATAGTGCCCGGCCCCATGAGGGCGAATGACAATCTGACTGAACCACGGTGCGACTTCGCTGGCATAAAAGATGTTGTCCGAAATGGTCATCGAACTGAAGGAATACCCGCTCGTGTAGACCGGGTTTGCATCCCGTTCATTGGTCCATTCGACAAAGCAGTTATCGACATAATTCTCGGAAATGGTCGAGCTGTTATAGGTCCCGGTCATGATCAACCCGGCGCTGCGGATACCCTGCGGGATGCTGTCACCCTGGAAAAAGTGGTTGCCTAAGATCAGGTTGTTGGATCCGGCCAACACAGCAAAATGCAGGAACCGCACGGCGCGATTGTGTCGCAGTTTGATATCGTTTGCATTGGCATTCAACGCGATGGATTTGCGGTCAGACACGTTGAAGGATTCTTCGGTCGACAGGAACTGGCAATTGTCGATCAACATCCCCTGACATCCGGTTCCGTGCGAGTTGATGCCGCGATCTTTGGGCCGGCTGATAAAGCAATTCGTCACCGCAAAAGTACTGCCGGACGGCGCAAGCCGGATTGCGCTGCTGCGACCGTTGCACTGAAATTCGATCTCTTCCATGCCAAATTTGCGCAACGTACTGAAACCGCTGAAATCCAACAGGTATTTGAACGACTGAAACGTGAAGGTTTGCGTCCCCGCCGCATCATAGAGCGGGTCATTCAGCCTGATCTCTCCGGCACCGACATCCTTGGAGCGCACATAGATTTCGCGCCCAACACCATTGCCCTGCACCAGCGCGCCAACCGGAATGTTGGCGATGTTCTCCACATTAGTCAGCTTGGTCGAATCCGCCGGGTTGTAGGTTGCGACCGAGGTGAAGGTTTCGGTATCCCAGGCCGAGCTGCTTTTGACATCGAACTGCCCGTTACGGATGATGCGCCGGGTCGAAAAACCGCCCTGCCGGTTCGGAACGGCAGCGGCCATGTCAATTGGCGCTGTGACCGAGATTTTGCGCCCGCCCATGTCGAGCGATTCATGATCCGAATTGTTCAACAACGCCTGAAACGCTTTTTTGAACGCCAGCTCCTCGTCCCCGAATGCTGCGATGTAAGCCGGAAGGTCGAAATTCTTTGTCAGCAACAACATCTTGTCGTCGGGCATGATGATTGTGCCCTCGAAATCCATCTCGGACGACATCGACGTGTTCTGCGCCAGCAAATAAGTGCCTTTCGGGACATAAATCCTGCGACCGCCAGCGGCCTGGTCCGCTGCTTCGAACGCTACGGAATCGTCGACGACGCCATCGCCGATTGCACCATAGTCACGCACGTCGACAGTGCTGATCATCTCGCGCAGAAAAATGCTGGTGACATCGGTGATCTCGATATCATCAACCCGAATGACCGAACCGTTTGCTCCGTCAATGTTCAAACCAAAATGCCCATAAAGTGCCGCGACGCCCCAAGGCATATCAACACCGGAGCGTTTGCCATTGCCAACGATGGCCGTGATTTCATGCACGGTGCCGTAACCCGAAAGCTGCGTGACCGGCCCCTGATCGACCACACCGGTTACCTGCTGGTCCCCGGTCCCGCCCGCCCAAGCCGCAATACGAACCTGCGGCAAGGGACCGCTGATAGCTTTGACCCGCGCCTTGATTTGCAAATAGCATCCCGGGATCAGGGGCGTCTGTCCCATATAGCGAAGCTGTTGCGTGGCCTGCACCTTCAGGATTTCCAGACAACCGCCAAAATCCGGATCCGCCGGAACAAATGCCCCGTTCGGTGCGCCGTCATAGGTTGGCGAACCTGGTGTCCCGTCGCCTCTGGACCAGACGCTCAGACCATTCGCGAAAGCAGGCGGCATGAAGACGATGCCGTCGGTGATTGCCTTGTTCATAGAGATCCCTTTCCCAATCGCGCGCAGTAGGTCACCACGCGCACAAACCCAGTGTCCGGGGCTGCCCGAACGCAAAAGCCTGAGTACCGAATAGGGATTAACCGCCGCTCATGTCACCGTAACGGTGGTGTTGCGTCATGCAGCCGGATCTGAATTTCCCAGAAGCTGCACACCATTGATCTTCCAGCCGTTTTCTTGCTGGACCATCTGATAGTCCAAAACGTGCACTTGCCCGTTGCTATCCGTGATCATGACCTTCTGCCACAATGCACCAGCAACCTCTCGCAGCTCCAGAAAGCGAACATCAGCAGGTCTCCAAACCATGGGATAGCCATTGCGGACCATGGCTCCGAAGTTCTCGGGCGTCCCAAAAAAGTTCTGGATGTTGGGACTTGCAAAGGTAAAGGCCGTGACAAAGTCATCTGCCTTAAACGCCTGTATTTGCGCCGCAATATTTGCCTCAATCTCGGCATTTTGGGCAAACGCGCCCGAGGCCAGTCCGGCACTGAGTGATACAGCAAGTAGTAAACGACGCATGGGGCCACCTCCTGTTGAAAGAGTAGCCCCATGCGGTTTCAGGTCAAATCAGGCCAGATCCCCGACCAAAGCCTTGTCGATCAGTGCGATGGTTTCGGGCACGCCGTAAAGGGCGATAAACCCGCCAAAGCGTGGACCCTGCGAGGCACCCAGCAGCACCTCATAAAGCGCAGTGAACCAACCGCGCATCGGGTCGAACCGTTCCCGCCCGACGGAATAAACCACCGACTGCAGCGCCTCGTCCTCGACCGGGCCATCATAGGCCTCAAGCGCGGCTTTCAAAGCCTCCAGCGCTTCGCGTTCCTGATCGGTCGGCGCGCGGTGCTGGCGGGTGGGTTTGACAAAATCGTTGAAGTAACGCACGGCAAAGCCCGCAGCCTGATCCAGATCAGGATGGGTGTCGGGCGTGGCTTCGGGCGCATAGCGACGGATAAAGCCCCACAGCGCCTCTTTGTCCTCGGCCCCGGACACAGACGCAAGGTTCAGCAGCATCGCGAATGGCACGATCAGGGTGGATTCCGGAACGTTCCCGCCGTGAATGTGCCAGACGGGATTGTTCAGCTGTGCCTTCAGATCCTGCCCAGGATACGCTCGCAATTGCTGATGATATTCATCATATGCCTTCGGGATCACATCAAAATGCATACGCTTGGCCGTCTTGGGCTTTTGATACATGAAGTAAGTCAGGCTTTCGGTCGGCGCATAGGTCAGCCATTCGTCGATCGACACACCATTGCCCGAAGATTTGGAAATCTTCTGACCGTTTTCGTCCAGGAACAGCTCATACGAGAAATGCTCGGGCGCGCGGCCACCCAGCGCACGACAGATCGCGTCGTATATCTTTTCGTTCGTGGCGTGTTCCTTGCCGTACATCTCAAAATCGACACCCAAAGCAGCCCAGCGCGCGCCGAAATCCGGTTTCCACTGCAGCTTGACGTGGCCGCCTGTGACCGGAACGGTCCATTCCTTGCCCGTTTCATCGTCAAAGGTCACGGTGTAGGTCTCTGCACAGACCTTTTTCATCGGCACATACATGACCCGCCCGCTTTCGGGGTGCAGTGGCAGGAAGATCGAATAGGTCTGCTTACGTTCGTCACGCAGGCTTTTGAGCATGATCGCCATGATCTCGTCATAACGCTCAACCGCACGCTTCAGGATCTCGTCAAACCGTCCGGATTCGTAGAATTCCTTGGCCGAGTAGAACTCATACTCGAACCCAAAGGTATCAAGGAACCTTCGCAGCATCGCGTTGTTATGTTCGCCAAAGCTGTCATGCGTGCCAAACGGATCCGGCACCGAGGTCAATGGACGCTGCAAATGCTGTTCTAGAATCTCTGGGTTTGGCACATTGGTTGGCACCTTGCGCATGCCGTCCAAATCATCCGAGAAACAGATCAGTTTGGTCGGGATGTCCGACAGCGCCTCGAATGCACGTTTAACCATCGTGGTCCGCGCAACTTCGCCAAACGTGCCGATATGCGGCAGACCCGAAGGGCCATAACCTGTTTCAAACAGAACGTATCCCTTTTCCGGAGCCCCTTTCTGATAGCGTTTGAGCAACCGGCGCGCCTCTTCGAAAGGCCAGGCCTTGGACGACATTGCGGTTTCACGCAGTTCAGACATCAGATTTGCTCCATCGGGAAAAACAGTGCCAGTCGCCCCATGCAACCGACCGACCCCTCCTATTGTGCCGGTGCAGCATGAGTCAATAAAGCGCGCTGTTATTCCTGATGGAAAGGCCGATTTAAGCGGTCAACTGATCCAGTTTCGCAGCCCAGATAAAATCGTTCTCACTCAGACCATCAATTTCGTGGGTCGTTAGTTTGACTTCCACGTAACCCCACCCGAAACTTACATCAGGATGATGCCCTTGCTGATCAGCCAACCACGCACAAAGATTTGCTAGATACGTTGCTTTGGCAAAACCCTTGAACTTGAAATGCCTGCTCAGCATCTTTGCACCTGCATCCAAATGCCAATCATCGGAAAGCTCGACCATGTGGGTGTTAGCCTCATCGCGTGTTAAAGCCGGGACGCCGCCGGAACAAGGAACACAGGTACGGCTCGATAGGCTGCAGGTTTCTCCTGTTAAAGACATGATCCGTTCACTCCGCTGCGGTTACTTTTTCCGGAAACTTGTTCGGCAGCAACCCAAGGGTTTGTGCCCTGCGTACATCCGCCAACAGGTCACGATCGGCGGCTGCGAACAACTCCTCGGGCGAGTCTAGCACGAAATAGCCCATCTGGTGCATGTCGATCCGATAGGGGGTACGCAGAATCGTCATGACATCGAACCGGTCCCGGTCGGGGATGTCACTCTCGACAGCATAGACAAGCTCGGTCGGCGAAGACGCGAGTCCGGATCCAAGCGCCTTGATGTTACCATCCTGAAGGCGCAACCCGAACTCGATCGAGAACCAATATAGTCGGATGAGCCATGAGTAGTCTTTCTCACCGGCCTGAACCCCGGCTTTTCCGATCGCGTGGCTAAAGGCTGCAAAGCGGGGATCGCTCAGCAGAGGTGTATGGCCGAAAATCTCATGAAAAATGTCCGGTTCTTCGATATAGTCGAAATCTTCGCGCGACCGGATAAAGGATGCCGCGGGAAACACCCGGTCCGCCAACATGCCAAAAAAAGTCTTAAATCCGATCAGCGCAGGCACCGGTTGGACCCGCCAGCCGGTCATATCCAGAAGCCGTTCAGAGATATCGGCACAGGACGGTACGGTGGTTTTTGGCAGGTCCAGCCGCTGCAGCCCGTCCAGGTAGTCCCGCGCCATATAGCGCTGAACGTTTTCCTCTTGCGCCGCGTAGAGGTCGGCCCAAACAGCATCCTCTTCCGGCGTATACGCGATATGGCCGCGCGCATCGGCAACCTTTGCGGCGTATTTGGTCGACTTGGGCATCACTTTTCCTCCCTTATGAAAAGAATACGCCCTCTGATTGAAAAATTTGGTTTGGATTAACGGTAAAGCTCCAGTAATTTGGCAAATACATATCATTGAGTCATGATTTATGAGACAAACACTTCAATCCGCCGATATCGCCATATTGCAAGAGCTTCAGAAGGATGGCCGTCAATCCATGCAGGACCTTGCGGATCGCACGGGGTTATCCGCTTCGCAGTGCTGGCGGCGTGTGCGTGACCTTGAGGCCGCTGGTATCATTTCCGGCTATACCGCGCAGATACGCGCCAAGTCTGTTGGGTTGAACGCCATAGCCTACGTTCACGTAGCTTTGCGCGAGCATCAGGAGGACAGCATCAACGCGTTCCTGCGCCTAATTGAAACCGAACCTCAGATCGTCGAGTGTGCCTCAATCACAGGGGATCACGATTTTATACTGAAAGTCTATGCCAAGACGCCGGAAGAGCTTGAGCACTTCATTATGCAGCGACTTTTGAAATCCGGTCTTGTGCGCGACACACGCAGCAATTTTGTACTGCGACAAACCAAAACGCGCGGTCCTTTGCCCATTCTCTAGCCTCGCCGAAGCGAAACCCGTTGAACCTGCCCGCTTGCCCACCTATCGTGCTGACGCAGAAAGCCTAATCAGGACCACACCATGACCGAACAAGTACCCCATCCAATGTCCCCACAGGATTGCCTTGTTGCGATCATGGTTGCGATCTCTGCGTCTGATGAGACCATCCGCACCGCTGAGCTGGTCAAGATCGAAGGCGCGGTCAATATGCTGCCGGTTTTTGCCGAGTATGACATCGACCGAACCCGCCGCGTTTCGCAAACTGTGTTTGACCTGTTTGAACAAGAAGACGGGCTGGATGCGCTGTTCGGCCTGATCCGCGACAATCTGCCCGAACGGCTGAACGAAACCGCCTATGCACTGGCCTGTGATGTGGCCGCCGCCGACGGATCGCTGGCGGAATCCGAGCTGCGCCTGCTTGAAGAAATTCGTTACGAGCTAAGCATTGATCGCCTGCATGCCGCCGCGATCGAACGCGGCGCGCGGGCACGTCACACCACCTGATCTTAGCTTCCGGCCATAGACCCCCAGCGCTCGATCAGAGCGCGTTGGAGTTTGCGCGAGCGATTGTTCCAGCTTCGCGCGCCTTGCGGTCGTTCGCGCTGCGCGCGCGGGATCGTGGCCCGATGGTCGACATCGGCGGTGAAAATGGCAAAAGCCAATTCGGAGCCGTCCGGCGTTGTGATGAAGCCGCCAAGACCAGAAACAAAATTCAGCGTACCGGTCTTGGCATCGACCTTGATCGGGTGATCTTTGACCGGCCGCCCCTGACTGTCCGCAAGGGTGAATTTTTTCAGCAATGGTTTCAATGCGTCCGCTTGTTTCGCCGCGACCAGTGCTGTCACCAAAGCGCCCGGTGCCATTCGGGACGCATCGCTTAGACCCGAGTGGTCCACCATCGCGATCCCCGTTACGCCATATGTCTCGGTCGCCCAACGGTTCATTTCGGCCGCAGAATCCGCCAAGGTTTGCAGATTTGCACCGCGCGCTTGCGAGGCCGCCATACCAACCATCTCAGCCGTCAGGTTGGTCGAGTACTTCAACATGCCGCGCAAGATACTGTCCAGCGGATCACTGTGATGCACCACAAGCAAGGTTCCCTTCGGCGCTTCGCGCATGACCTGTACGCGACCCAACTGGATCCCATTCGCGCGCGCCAGCGTCCTGAACACATCCCCCGCATAAAGCGCAGGCTTGCGCACCGGCAACCACCGCGCCCCACCAGTCCCAAGCGCCCCTTGCGCCACGGTCCAGCGGTCCTGCCGCGCGCTGGATTCATAGGTGTAGATAGGCGCTTTTCGTTTCTCAATCTGCATAGAGGCCACATCGACCGACGGTTTGTACCGCGCGCTGCGCGCATCCATGGACACGTCATAACGGGTACCATCACGTTTCCACTCAAAGTGCACCCGGTTGAAATTCAACGATATGCCGCTGATGGAAGGGCTATAGCCCAAATGATCCGGCTGCCCCGGATCGATACTGAACACATAAGGTAGCGCCCCCTCATAAACCTTGAACGCACCCTGAACCTCGGAAATCCCAGCCTCACGCAAATTCGCCGCCATATTGGCCAACGCATCGGTGTCCAGCAGCGGGTCGCCACCTCCCATAAGGATCAAGTCACCTTTCAGGATACCATTTTCGATCGGTCCATCCGCCATCAGGGCGGTCTCGAACCGGTAGTCTGATCCTAAGACATCCAGCGCATAAAGAGCTGTCAACGCCTTGGCAACGCTTGCCGGCGGCAGCCCCTGATTGCCACTGTACTCTTCCAGCTGCGTTCCCGTTGTTGCATCCGCCACCGCGAACACCACCTCACCACGCAACCCGGCCGCTTGGACAAGCCGCTCGACCCCGGTCGGTACGTCGCCGCGCAATTGAGGGCGCAACGAGACCAAAGGCGCCTCGGCCAGCACAGCAGAGGGGATCAAAGTCGCCCCCAGCCCTGCTAAAAATCCACGTCGAGAAAATCGATCAGTCATAAGTCGAATAAAATCTCACAGATTAAATACGCACAACCACAGATATGGATTATGCGCGCATGGGGCTATTCCGGCAACACCTCAGCGCCCCAACCACCGCGCTCCCGGATTTGGCTGGAACTTACATCGACCATCGGTACGTTCACGAAACACCAAGCGGGCGCATCGGCGCGCCCCAACAGACGCCGCGCCTGCCCATCTATGCGGTACTTGGCATAAAGCCGCGCAGCCGGGGACATCCGCGCAGAAATCCGGTCGCCGGGGCGCGCAATCACACCCACAGGCACGCTGTCCATGATCAACCGCCAATCTTTCCACTTATGGAACTGCGCCAGATTATCCGCACCCATGATCCAGACAAACCGCACTTTGGGATAAAGACGACGCAGTTCGGCCAACGTATCCGCCGTTGCCCTTGTCCCCGTTAACGCCTCAATGTCCGTCACTTCGACCCCGGGGTGCTGCATCAGAGTCCGCGCCGCCGCCATTCGCTGCTCAAGAGGCGCAGGACCTCGTTCCTTCAATGGGTTGCCCGGAGACACCAGCCACCACACCCGATCCAGCCCAAACGCCTTCATCGCCTCGAGCGTGACATGCACATGCCCCTGGTGCGGCGGGTCAAACGACCCACCGAACAGCCCGATGACCTGCCCGGGCCGCGCGTATGGAATGCTAAAACGATCCATGCCTTGCTGATGTTCAGAACTGGACAACGTTGTCAATCAACCGGTTGAACCTCATCGCCCAACGTGACTCGCCCCGGCCGCACCACCTCGGCGCACCACCCACCATGCCCCCGCACGGCGGAATAGCCGCCTTTGCCCAGCGCCTCCTCCATCCGGCTGCACGGCGCGCAGATAACGGTAAAACGCAGAACGGCCTCGCCTACCTGCACCTCACGCCCCTTGAGCGCCGCCAGATTGATCCCTGACACCAACAGATTGCGACGCAGGATGTCCGGAGTAACCGGCCCCTGCCCAAGATATGACCCAATCGCCGCCAGATGCTCCTGCTGGATCAGCGTCACCGCCCGCTTGCCTGCGCGGCCCCGGTCGCCTTCAAGCCCATTGGTGGAGATCATGCCTTCCTTAACCGCGACCATCTCCGCACGACGCTCAGGTCGCAGACCGAACCAGTCAATACGGCCAGGTTTGCACCAGTTGGATATCAATACACTCAGGGACAAATAACCTCCGGTTTATCCGTTCATACATGTTTTGAATTCGGCGGATTCAGCAATCTCTTTCAGCGGCAAAAAATGGAACATCGCTTTCGACAATACACTTAATATGAAGCTTGGAATCCGCTGACTGCTGCTTCCATTCAATCTGAGGATAATTAACGCTCTTTGGCAATTCCAACTTCGGTTCGATGAAAAATTCCAAGTATGCCAAATAGACTTGAGCTCTGATCTCATCACCAGTCAAGGCTACATATTTAAGCATCTGGTGCAAAAGTGACTTTTTGAGCTGTCGGTAGTCTTCGGTCAGTGCGAACTTTTCCTCGATATTTGCAAGTGATTGAATGAAATTAAAGGTAACATAGTACCTGATATCGTGATCTGACGCATTCGAAACACTAAGCATAGTCAAAATACCTGCAGAAGCAAAATCACCCCCTTCGATTTGAGACGTCGACATCTGCGCCACATTGTATGTTGAGCAATAAGTTGCGTCTTTGTACGCCTTACAGTCCGGCAAATTTTCAGCACGAGCCGCCATTGAACTGATCGCGCCGAAAGCAAAAAAAGCCATCGAAATTATCACATAACTGCTCATCTTCTTTTACCAATCTCCCGTTTGGGTTGTGTGTATACAGCAATCCTTACAGAGGAAATCCCCAGCACCCGGAACCCGCTGGTTTTAACCACTGGGCACTACGTCCCTGCAAACTGTGCAGACGGCTTCATCCGGCCTGATTGTTCATGATTGCCCCCATCCCAACCATCCGCTATCACACCGCCCAACTTGATTTCCCCGACCCAGAGGACGCGACATGGCCGCCTATCAATATGTCTACCACATGCAGGGTGTCTCCAAGACCTATCCCGGTGGCAAAAAGTGCTTTGAAAACATCCACCTGAGCTTTCTGCCCGGTGTGAAAATCGGTGTTGTCGGCGTCAACGGCGCCGGTAAATCGACGCTGATGAAGATCATGGCGGGCCTCGACAAGGACTTCACCGGCGAGGCCTGGGCCGCAGAGGGTGCCAAGGTCGGCTATCTGCCGCAGGAACCGAAACTGGATGAAACCCTCAGCGTTCGTGAAAACGTCATGCTGGGCGTGGCCGAAAAGAAGGCGATCCTTGATCGCTATAACGAACTGGCGATGAACTACAGCGACGAAACCGCTGATGAGATGGCCAAACTGCAGGACGAGATCGACAGCCGGAACCTGTGGGACCTCGACAGCCAGATCGACGTCTCGATGGAGGCGCTGCGCTGCCCGGCCGACGACGCCAACATCGCCAACCTTTCGGGCGGTGAGAAACGCCGCGTCGCGCTCTGCAAACTGCTGCTGCAGGCCCCCGACATGCTGCTGCTCGATGAACCGACCAACCACCTGGACGCCGAAACCATCGCCTGGCTGCAACAACACCTGATCGACTACAAGGGCACCATCCTAATCGTCACCCACGACCGCTATTTCCTGGACAGCATCACCGGCTGGATCCTTGAACTCGACCGTAGTCGGGGTCTGCCGTACGAGGGCAACTACTCCGCATGGCTTGAACAAAAGGCCAAACGGCTGGAGCAGGAGGCGCGCGAGGACAAGTCCAAGCAGAAGACCCTACAGCGCGAACTGGAATGGATGCGTCAGGGCCAGAAGGCCCGCCAGGCCAAATCCAAGGCCCGGATCAACGCCTATAACGAACTGGCAGACCAGTCCGAACGCGAAAAGCTGACCCGCGCCCAAATCGTCATCCCCAACGGCCAGCGCCTTGGCGGCAAGGTGATCGAGGTCGAGGGCCTATCAAAACACATGGGCGACAAGCAACTGATCGAAGGTCTGGACTTCGCCTTGCCCCCCGGCGGCATCGTCGGTGTCATCGGCCCCAACGGCGCCGGTAAATCGACCCTGTTCAAGATGCTCACCGGGCAGGAACAGCCCGACAGCGGCACCATCACCCTGGGCGACACGGTCGAGCTGTCCTATGTCGACCAGTCCCGCGACGACCTCAAGGACAACGACACTGTGTGGGAGGCGATCACCGGCGGCGCCGAGATCATCCAGCTGGGCGACGCACAGGTCAATTCCCGCGCCTACTGCTCGTCCTTCAACTTCAAGGGCGGCGATCAGCAGAAAAAGGTCTCACTGCTATCCGGTGGTGAGCGCAACCGCGTCCACATGGCCCGCCTGCTGAAAGAGGGCGGCAACGTCCTGCTGCTCGACGAACCCACCAACGATCTGGACGTCGAAACCCTGCGCGCGCTGGAAGACGCCCTGGTCGATTTCGCCGGCTGCGCCGTGGTCATTTCCCACGACCGCTTTTTCCTCGACCGGATTTGCACGCATATTTTGGCGTTTGAGGGCGATGCCCATGTGGAATGGTTCGAGGGCAACTTCGAGGACTACGAAGAGGACAAAAAGCGCCGCCTGGGCCCGGACGCGCTGGAGCCCAAGCGGTTGAAGCATAAGAAGTTTGCGCGTTAAGAACTTTGTTTGAAGCCCGGAACCAACGGATGTGATTCCGGGCCTCAAATAGCCTGTTTGGAGTGAGTAGCAGCGTAGATATCGGTAATACGGTTTGACCGGTGCGTGCTGCTATCTTTCTCAGCTTCTCCAGACCACTTGTGAGCCTCAAGCAGCCGGTCAGAGTTCAGCCTCTCACAACATAAATCAGGTTGTCCGCGCATTCTCGATCTGTGCCTTACAACAGCCGGCAGAAATCAGTTACTTTTGCGACTGGCCGACTGGCTGTTGGTTTTCACCAATCCCAACCTGTTTCTTGTTCAGAACATCTCCAAAAAGCACAGTCAGTTCTTTTTTGTTAACCGCTCCAGAATTTGCAATTTGCGCTTTCCCGGCAAGCTCTTTGGACATCGAATTTGCCTGCTCCGCTGACTTGAAAATATGGTCTAGGATCGACTTGAAAAACATATCTTTCCCCGTGCGTGTTGGGTTTCTGGAAATTGTTTGAAACTGAATATTCGTTGCAATGTTCCGCTGCGGGCCGATCCGAGCGTGCGGTGGACGTCGGCTCAAGGACCGTGTTTCCGTGAGTGGCCACCCGCAGCGGTGCAGCGTACATATGAAAGAAAGATCAAGCGCCAACGGGGAAGAAAACCGCGCTGCGCGTCATTTTTGAATAGCCCGTCAAAAAGTCATTTTGTGATCCGGCTTTGCGAGCTAAAGCTCATGCCACTGCCCCAATTGTGACGTTACGACACTATTTATTGCTGATAGTCTTGGGTGCTTCTTTTGCGGATTGTCTGGATTCTAAACTGAGGTTTTTCGGCAGCGCGGGATGGGTGCTCGCAACCTTCATTCCTCAGTTTTGAAGAACCCAACTAAAAATGGATGGGTGAATTCACCGACCCTACGGTCCCCCAAGCTTCCTTTTGGTGACGCAGCCTCTTCATTCCAGATCAACCCGACCCGCACGAATATCGCGGTACATCGGCGAACATGGCCAATGGGTTGGATGGTTTACGAACCCGTGTTTGATGGGATTAACCCAGCAATATGCCATGTGATTGCGATAATCTCGTCCATCACGGATCCAGTGCTACCAAAACCTGCGTTGCCAATACCCACGTTCCTGTTTGACAACTTTCGACCCACTCCGCGGGCCAAACGCGCCGACGCCCCACACAAAGCGACTTTTTATTAACCACCACCGTGTGGAATTATCCGCATCCCCGGTGGCAAGGTCCAAACCGCGTGCAGATGATCGGGCAACACAATAAACGCATCACACCAGAATGGCCGCTCTCTCTGCGTCATCTCAAAGGCCGCCCGCAAATGTGCCACCTCGCGCACTAACTGCTCCGATGACCGATCAGCCAGAGACACGGTGGGAAAGTACCTGGCTCCGGGCATTCGGATGCGGCAGTAACTCGTCATGCCGCAACCTGATCACAGGCTTGGTCAAAGGTTTCTAAATGCCCATCCAGCGCCCTGATCGCATAGCTTTTCTTTATGAAAGGCCGCTGAGCCAATAACCAAACCCGTCGGCGGATTCTTGTGCAAATCGGGAAACTGGCCCTCAAACCCTTGTACGAAACGCACAAAATCCCTTGTCACACGCCCACCCCGATGCCATATCAATGGGGCTTACGTTTTTCTATTTCGACCCACTGTCACCGTTTCCGGCGCTCAGTCTATCGATACAGACAACGACGCCGGGCTGCCGCAACTCCGTGGGCAGCACTAAACAGGAGACAACGGATATGCCCACAGGCACCGTAAAATGGTTCAACACCACCAAAGGTTTTGGCTTTATCGCACCTGAAGATGGCGGCAAAGATATCTTCGTTCACATCTCGGCTGTCGAGCGTTCGGGCCTGACCGGTCTGGCCGACAACCAGAAAGTCACGTACGAGCTGCGCGCTGGTCGTGACGGCCGCGAAAGCGCCGACGATATCGCACTGGCCTAAGGCCATGAAAGGGCAGAGGTCACCTCTGCCCTTTTCACATCACGCGGGACAAAACTGCAACACAAGTGTGTCCCTGCGATTACATCACAATACGGTTACTCTTGGCAGATGATTGACCAGATCGGTTATCATTCCGACACTGGTTTACGATTTTCCTGTTGTCCTTAAGAGAACCGATATGTTCACACGTCGCACTTTCCTTGCAGCATCTGCTGCCGCTGGCCTGACACCCGGTATTGCTTCGGCCAAGAAGAAAGCCGTTGAATACGACCCCACGCCCCAGTTCGTTCGGGTCAAGAAACAATTTCTGCCGGGGCAGCTTCTGGTCGCGCCACGGTCCTTCTACCTGTATCTCATCACAGAACCGCGCAAGGCGATCCGCTATGGGTGCGGCGTTGGCAAGGCAGGTCTGGAATTCACCGGCACAGCCACGATCGACGTCAAGAAAGAGTGGCCGACTTGGCGCCCCACGAACGAGATGATCGAACGTGAACCGCTGACTTACGCTAAATTCAAGGACAATGATTATGTTCAACCGGGCGGTGATGGTAACCCTCTGGGGGCACGCGCGCTCTACCTGTTTCAGAATGGGGTCGACACCTATTTCCGTATCCACGGCACGACGCAGCCGCAAACCATCGGGCGCGCGGCCTCAAACGGATGCATTCGGATGCTGAACGCCCATGTCATCGACTTGTATGAGCGTGTACCGGTCGGAACTGTGGTCACGGTGGTCTGAGGCAGTCACGGCCCGGACCAGTCGACGTCCGTCGCCTCTTCGATCTGCAACAACCCGTCAGGCCAAGGCTGCGCCAGCGCCTTGGCGTCGTCCTCGGTTCCTGTAACCCACGTCTGAATGTCGGCAGGGTCCAGCAGGACGCCCATTCGATGGTGTATCGGCTCCAGATCAGCATTAGGTGGGCAGGTCACAGCTGCAAACTGGTCAACCCGCAGACCGCCCGGAGCCTGCCAACTGTCGGTGATCGCAGCAAAGAACAGAGGTGAACCGTTCGCTGAGGTGATGCGCCATGCGGTTTTTCGACGTTTTTCACCCGTCCACTCGTACCACCCGTCCACCGGAACCACGGCCCGGCCAACGCCGTCGAAGGCGGTTTTGTCAAAGACGGTTTCGGACCGGGCGTTGATTATAGTTTCCATCACAGGCCGACCGCGCGCATTGACGCGCCCAACCGGGATCATGCCCCATCGCATGGGTGTCAGGCCGTGGGCAGTCAGGACGATCAATTCCTGACCCGGTTGAATGTTTTTTCGCGGCGGCTGCAGGTCCACATCACATCGGACGTTCAGTGCCTGCGCGACCTCAGACATTGGCCGTGTCAGAAAAAATCGCCCGGGCATCTTCTCAATCCTGCTTGGCCGAGGTTTCGACCAACTCCAACACATAAGGCCCAAGCGCTGCTACGATCCGCGTCACGCCTTCTTTGTTGGGGTGAATTCCATCCGGTTGCATGAACTGCCGGACTGCGTTCGGGTCGCTGTTTGGCTGCAACCCTTCAAAAAAACTTTCTGCAAACACAAGCTGATATTCCTTGGCCAGATCAGGGTACATCGCGTCAAAGGCCTGCTTGTATTCGACCCCGTAGTTCGCCGGTGCCTGCATTCCAATCAACAACACCTCAACCTCGGCTGCCCGGGCGGAGGTTACGATTGTCTCAAGGTTCGCCCGCGATACAGTTGGGTCAATCCCACGCAGCAGGTCATTGCCGCCCAGCGCTACAATTAGCGCGTCCACGTCAGGTGTCAGCGTCCAATCCACGCGGGCCGCGCCGCCCGCAGTTGTATCCCCGGATACTCCGGCATTTATCAATTGCACGTCTGCGCCCTGATCCTTCAACCATTGATCCAACTGTGGTACGAACCCGTCCTGTTCCGGCAGCCCGTATCCTTGTGTCAGCGAGTCCCCGAGGGCCGCGATGACCAACGGTTCCGCTGTGGCGGCAAAGCCGCAACACGCAAACAGTAACGCCATCAGAGCCTTGCGCATTTTTTGAACCACTCCATATCCCAAAATGACCGCCTCCTTTTGGAAGTTCCAATGACGACACCTGT
Organism: Ruegeria sp. YTSC230; assembly: GCF_059609665.1. NCBI lineage: Bacteria > Pseudomonadati > Pseudomonadota > Alphaproteobacteria > Rhodobacterales > Roseobacteraceae > Ruegeria > Ruegeria sp. YTSC230. The sequence continues at coordinate 99,977 of NZ_JBXWMC010000007.1, forward strand.
TCTTTCGCTTCAAAATGCCGCTTTGTCGCTGGATGGCAATGCCGGCCGGGTCAATATCCTGCACGATGTTACCCTGACCGTCGCAAAAGGCGAAACGCTCGGGCTTGTCGGGCCGTCCGGGTCCGGTAAATCCTCGCTGCTGATGCTGATGGGCGGGTTGGAACAGGCAAGCGCAGGCAAGATCACAGCCCTTGGCCAGGATCTGACTGGCATGGATGAGGATTCTCTGGCCCGTTTCAGACGCAATGCGATGGGGGTCGTCTTTCAGAACTTCCATCTGATCCCAACCATGACTGCCCTGGAAAATGTGGCCACGCCACTGGAATTGGCGGGACACAAGGATGCGTTTCAACGCGCCGCGGCAGAACTTGACGCGGTTGGCCTGTCGCATCGCCGCGATCATTATCCGGCGCAATTGTCAGGCGGCGAACAACAACGCGTCGCACTGGCCCGCGCCGCCGCACCGCGTCCGCAGATTTTGCTGGCGGATGAGCCAACAGGAAATCTGGACGAAACGAACGGCGCGGCGATCGTCGATCTATTGTTCGGCCTGCGCGACAAACACGGTGCCACTCTGGTGCTTGTAACCCATAGTCATAGTCTGGCGCGCAGGTGCGATCGGGTTGTGCGCTTGCGCGACGGGCGGATTTCGGAAGACAGCCAGCAAAAGGTCGCGGAATGAGCCTTCGGCTGGCCGGGCGGCTGGCACGCCGTGAACTTCGGGGCGGGCTGCGTGGGTTTCGCGTTTTCCTCGCGTGTCTTGCGCTGGGTGTCGCAGCAATCGCAGCAGTCGGGTCGGTACGCCATGCGATCCAGGCAGGATTGGCCGAGGAAGGCGCGGCCCTGTTGGGCGGGGATGCGCAACTGGAATTCACCTACCGGTTTGCTACAAATGACGAACGTGCCTGGATGGACCAGACCGGAACAGCTGTCTCTGAAGTGGTCGATTTTCGCTCAATGGCCGTTGCCGATCAGGACGCTGAAACGCAACGCGCGCTGACACAGGTTAAATCAGTCGACGACACCTACCCGTTGTTGGGATCTCCGGTTTTGAAGCCTGCAATGCCGCTGTCGGCGGCCTTAGGGACAAATCAAGGTCTTCCCGGCGCGGTAATGGATCCGTCGCTGATTGACCGGATGGATCTTTCCGTCGGAGATCGCTTTGCACTGGGGACGCAAGAATTCATCCTGACCGCTGCATTGATCCATGAACCGGACGGGGCGGCAGATGGCTTTGGTCTGGGCCCTCGCACGCTGGTGCGGACCGAAGACTTGCAAGCGTCCGGCCTGTTGGCCCCGGGAACTCTGTTTTCCACCAAATACCGCCTGGCCCTGCCATCAGGAACCGATCTGCAAGATCTAGCGGTAGAAGCGCGTCAGAATTTTGAGGGCACCGGTATGCGATGGACTGATGCTCGCAACGGTGCGCCCGGCATTGCCGAGTTTGTCGGGCGGCTCAGCGCATTTCTGGTTCTGGTCGGGTTATCAGGCCTTGCAGTCGGCGGCATCGGAGTTTCCGCGGCCGTGCGCGCCTATCTGTCCCAAAAGACAGAGACCATCGCGACATTGCGCACACTGGGCGCTGACAAGGCGACAATATTCCAAACTTATATGATCCAAATCGGTGTCCTGTCCGGAATCGGCATCTTGCTGGGCCTTACCTTGGGCGGGTTGCTGCCGCTGCTGCTGGCACCCTTGATTGAAGCCCGGCTGCCTGTACCCGCGGTTTTCTCGTTTTATCTGGCGCCGCTTGCCGAAGCAGCTTTGTACGGCTTACTGACGGCCTTTCTGTTCACGCTCTGGCCCCTTGCCCGCACCGAAGACGTCCGCGCAGCGACGCTGTTTCGGGATGCTCTGACCTCGGCGCGTGCAGTTCCACGAGGGGTATACCTCATCGCAACTGGTTCCGGCCTCGCGCTGCTGATAGCATCAGCCGCCTGGTTCAGCGGCTCGGCGCGTCTGACGTTCTGGACCGCCGGAGGATTGGTGGGCGCGTTGCTGCTGCTGTCCGCTGCGGCCTACGCGGTGCGCCGGCTGGCTCGGCTTAGCGCCCCATCAGCGCTCGGGCGTCCGGCCCTTCGGTGGGCCTTGTCGGCCATTTCCGACCCACGCGAGGGCGCTGCATCCGTTGTACTGTCTCTTGGTCTTGGACTTTCGGTTCTGGCGGCCGTTGGACAGATCGACGGCACCTTGCGCAATGCAATTTCCGGCAACTTGCCGGACGTTGCCCCGTCTTACTTCTTCGTCGACATCCAGAAGGACCAGATGCCGGGATTTAATGACAGGTTGACCACCGACCCCGGCGTCAGCCGGATCGAAAGCGCACCGATGCTGCGCGGGATCATCACACAGATCAACGGCAAACCCGCCCGCGAAATGGCAGGCGATCATTGGGTTCTGGATGGCGACCGGGGCGTCACCTATTCCGTCCGTCCGCCCGAAAACGCACGCATCACCTCGGGCGAATGGTGGGCCGATGACTATACCGGTACCCCACAGGTGAGTTTCGCAGCCGAGGAAGCGGAAGAAATGGGCCTGAAGCTCGGCGACCAACTGACCGTGAACATTTTGGGCCGGGACATTACCGCAGAACTCACATCAACGCGCGAGGTTGATTTCTCGAACGCCGGTATGGGCTTTATCATGTCGATGAATCCATCGGCCCTTGCAGGTGCCCCGCACAGTTTCATCGCGACGGTCTATGCCGAAGAACAGGCCGAAACTGCAATTCTGCGCGATTTGGCCGGGAAGTTCCCTAACATAACGGCGATCCGGGTGCGCGATGCGATTGACCGCGTCTCGGGCCTGCTGGCGGGCATCGCAGCGGCCACGTCTTATGGCGCGGGTATTTCTCTGCTGACCGGCTTCTTGGTCCTCATCGGTGCTGCCGCGGCCGGGGAACCCGCGCGCCGATATGAGGCCGCGATCCTCAAAACACTAGGCGCGGACCGGCAGCGCATCCTGTTCAGCTTTGCCCTGCGCGCCGCGCTGTTGGGTACGGCCGCAGGTGGCGTTGCGCTGCTGACCGGCATCCTGGGTGGGTGGGCCGTTGCCACCTATATTTTCGACACGAAATTCTCGGTGATCTGGCCGTCCGCAATCGGAATTGTTCTGGCGGGCATCATCGTGACGCTTGGCGCGGGGCTGATCTTTGCTCTGCGACCCCTGGCCGTCCGCCCAGCCCGCATCCTGCGTGCCAGCGATTAACCGGCGCGCGCGCAGGTAACCGGTTGCAGTATCTGCAGTAAAGGATCGTTGTCGCAGATCAGGGCGTCGAGCGTGATCTCGTCCAGTGAGGCATAGAAGACCTCAGCCGCGTCCTGAAGCGCCATCCGCAATCGACATGCATCCGTCAATGGGCAGGTGTTGTCGGCATCCGCAAAACACTCGGCCAGCGGCAGGTTGCCTTCGACATCACGAAACACCGATCCGATCCGGATCTGTTCGGCCGAACGCGCCAGAACCATACCACCGTTACGACCGCGTTGGGTGCTAAGATAGTCCAACTGGCTAAGCTGATTGATGACCTGCGCCAGATGGTTCTCGGAAATATTGCAGACTTCGGCAATCTCGGACTTGGTAACCAGCCTATCCTGATGAGCTGCACAATACATCAGCAGCCGTACCGCAATGTTCGTCCGTTTGGTTATCCGCATCGTGACCTCCCAAGTTTCAAGATGCAGACTTATTGCATGTCCGGCAAAAAAGCGGTTTGACATACATCAATCGTCAGGAAAGGACGCACAGGCCCATGGCAGATCCCTATTTCTTTGGCTACGGCAGCCTTGTGAACCTTTCGACGCACGACTTTCCCGATCCGCATCCTGCCCGGCTAAAAGGCTGGCGGCGCGCGTGGCGACACACTGACCTGCGACCGGTCGCCTTTCTGACGGCAGTTTCGGACCCCGCGTCCGAGATCGAAGGCATGATTGCGCATGTGCCGAAAAATGATTGGATCGCCCTAGACGAACGGGAATGGGCCTATAAACGAATTCCCGCCACACAATCCGTCACGCACCCGGTAAAGCACGAGGTCGAGATTGCCGTCTACGCTGTGCCTCTTGACCGGCACAATGCTCCAAGCAATCACCACCCATTGCTACTGAGTTACATTGATGTGGTCGTGCAGGGATACCTGCGCGCATTTGGTGAAGACGGCGCAGATCGTTTCTTTGCCACCACAGATGGATGGGATGCGCCGATCCTGAACGACCGGGCCGAGCCCCGATACCCGCGCCATCAACAGTTGAAATCGGTTGAGACCGAATTCGTGGATGATCGTCTCAGCCTTCTCTCAACCCGGATTGTGCAGAACGCATAGAAAAAAGGCGGGATCGAATGACCCCGCCCTTCCTCATTCTATTGCCGTACACTCAGGCTTTTGCGCGGATCACCTGCAGCAGTGGCAACAGAATGGCCATCTCAGGCCCCCGCTCCATGCCGGTCAGCGCCTTGCGCAGCGGCATGAATAGCCCTTTGCCCTTGCGGCCGGTCGCTTCTTTAACCGTGCTGGTCCATTTGCCCCAGGTTTCGCCATCGAACGAACCTTCAGGCAGCAGCGCCATAGCCTCGGCGATAAACTCACGGTCCTCATCCGCGATCAGCGGCTCAGCCCCATCGCGACACAGTTCCCACCAGCCCTTGAGATCAGCCAAAGTTGTGATGTTCTCGCGTGCCATCGCCCAGAAGGGTTCGGCCAGATCGGCAGGAACACCAGCATCAGCCACGGCCTCGGCCACGTCGGCCAAAGGCAGGGACTGCAAATGCTTTGCCGTCAGCGGGAACAGGTCCTGCACATCGAACTTGGTCGGCGCGGCCCCGAAACGGTTCACATCGAAGCCTTCAATCAGTTCCGCCATTTCCGAGCGCAGCTCAACCGGGTCGGAGGAGCCCAGACGCGCCATCAGGCTCAGCAACGCCATCGGCTGCACGCCCTGTTCACGCAGATCACGCAGGGCAAGCGTGCCCAACCGTTTTGACAGGGCCTCTCCTTGAGGACCGGTCAACAACGAGTGATGCGCAAAGCGCGGGCAGGTGCCGCCCAGCGCCTCGATGATCTGAATCTGGGTCGCGGTGTTGGTCACATGGTCCGAGCCGCGCACCACATTGGTGACGCCCATTTCGGTGTCATCCACCACCGACGCTATCGTATAGAGAACCTGTCCGTCGCCCCGGATCAGAACCGGATCGGACACGGATGCCGCATCGATCGAGATGTCGCCCAGAATGCCATCATTCCACTCAATCCGCTCGTGATCCAGCTTGAAGCGCCAGACGCCGTTGCCACGCTCGGCCCGCAGCGCTTCTTTCTCAGCATCGCTGAGGTTCAGCGCCGCGCGGTCATAGACCGGCGGCTTGCCCATGTTCAGTTGTTTCTTACGCTTGAGGTCCAGCTCGGTGGGCGTCTCAAACGCCTCATAGAACCGGCCCATCTCGCGCAGCTTGTCTGCGGCTTCGGCATAACGGTCCAGACGATCCGACTGACGTTCAACCCGGTCCCAGTGCAGGCCCAGCCACTCCATGTCCTGTTTGATGGCGTCGACATATTCTTCTTTCGACCGCTCAGGATCGGTGTCGTCAATCCGCAAGATGAACGTGCCGCCTGCTTTGCGGGCGATCAGATAGTTCATCAAGGCGGTGCGCAGGTTGCCCACGTGGATGTAACCGGTGGGCGACGGGGCAAAACGGGTGGTTGTCATAGGTGTCTCCTGTTGGCGCGGCTCTTGTCACAGGATTGGCCAATTGTCCAGCAAAGGCGTTCAGGACGGCTGGACCGGCCAGTGCCGATCCATGTCCTTTAACCCGGCGCAGATCAGTTCAGACAGAACATTCGTGTCAATATCCGCCAGCTTGTTCACATAGAGACAGGACTTGCCCAGCTTGTGTTTACCCAGTCGTGACAGAATATCCCCGAAATCTGCATAGCCGGGCATGATGTAGATCGACAGAGCCGCTTTGCGCGGGGAAAACCCGGTTGCCAGAAACTCTCCTTCGCGCCCGGACTTGTAGCGAAAATGGTAACGACCATAGCCCACAATCGACGCACCCCACAAAACAGGTTCAAACCCGGTCACGTGCCGAAAGAGGGCATCCAACTCCCGCGCATCATCTGCCTTCTTCACCGGTTGAACAGCCGCCAAAAAGCCCTCGACACTTTGCCCTGTGGGAACGGTTTTGTTTTTTGATCGCGCCATAAACAAAAATTAACACGTAATGTTCATCCACGCAGCCCATTTGAAAAGGGTATACACTGGCAAGAGACTCGCGCCGACCTAAACTCACTGAATGCTGTTCTGACAGGGAGAACCAAAATGACCATCAAATTGACACGCCGCGCGGCACTGGGTACCGCGGCAGCTTTGCCCTTTGCCGCAGCTGCAGCGCCGGTTCTGGCAGCCGGAGCTGAGACAAAGGCAAATTCAACCGTCGCCAAATCCTTTGCGTTGGGCGATTTTACCGTAACGACATTGCTGGACGGCAGCCTGCCGCGCGATGGCGCCCAAGAAATCTTTGGCGGCGGAGCGTCAGATGAAGACTTCGCGAAAGTCTCAGCAGACAATTTCATCTCGCCGGATGTCGCGCAGTTCTTCTTTACCCCGACTCTGGTCAACACCGGGTCTGAGCTGGTCCTGTTCGACACGGGGCTGGGGCAAGGTGGTATTCAGACGGCATTGGCCGATGCAGGTGTGACACCGGATCAAATCAATGTCGTCGTCATCACCCATATGCATCCCGACCATATCGGCGGCATGACGACCAATGACGCGCCGACCTTCCCGAACGCGCGCTATGTCACCTCCTCTCCGGAATATGACTTCTGGGCGGCGCAGGACGCGGGCAATCGTGTCGGAGATCTGGTCGCGGCCAAGGTCACACCTTTGGCCGAGAAGATGACCTTTGTTGAAAATGGCGGCGAAGTCTCGTCGGGTATCACCGCTGTTGCAGCTTATGGCCATACACCTGGCCACACGGTGTATCATCTAGAAAGCAACGGGCAGCGTCTGGTTCTGACCGCCGATCTGGCAAACCACTATGTCTGGTCCTTTGCCCATCCGGAATGGGAAGTCCGTTTTGACATGGACAAAGCAGCCGCCACGGCATCGCGCCGCGACGTGCTGGGCATGCTGGCCGCCGACAAGGTTCCGATGATCGGCTATCACATGCCATTCCCGGCAGCTGGCTTCGTTGAACCCCGTGGCGACGGGTTCCGCTTTGTGCCGGTCAGCTACCAGATGATGGGATAGTACCCTAGTATCCCGGATCCGGCCGCACCTTTGAACCATCCGTAAATCGGGACAGGCGAAAGGCGGCCGGATCAACGCATGGCGTGGTTTCACAAACCAGATCGGCCATTAAACGCCCCGCTCCGGGGCCGATCCCAAATCCATGACCTGAAAACCCCGCGGCGATGAACATCCCTGGCATGGTATCGACTGAAGATATTACCGGAATGGCGTCCGGGGTGACGTCGATCAAACCTGCCCAGCTTTGAACGATCTCTGCCTGCTCCAGCACCGGGAACCCTTTGCGCGCGCGCGCCCATGTCCGCCTCAAGACCTTGGCCGAGGGCTCAGGATCCAGCACACGGCAATGTTCGAATGGCGTGACGTCGGTGTGCAACCATGTTCGGTCCTCACCGGCCTCTGCCGCCCAGCGTTTGGACAGCCTGAAACGCAAGGATCGCCATTCCTGTCGGAACGCCGGAACAAACTGCAGCGCAAGCCGAAAACTATCCGGGACAATATCAACCGTATTCTCGTGCCCGGATGCAATTGTATAACCGCCATCGGCCCTTTTTCGCATCGCGAAGTCATCTGACCATATTGCTGTTTCCGGCCCATTCACCAGTGAAGTGCGTAGGACCGTGTTGAGAACCTTAAGCTGTGGCAGGTCAATCCCCGCATTGCCCGCAAACAGCCGCGACCACGCGCCTCCGGCAAGAACCACCCGTGCACAAGCCACCCGACCACGTTCGGTAAACACACCTGAGACATAACCGTTCTCGACATCAACGCTGCGCACTGCGCAGTTGGTCATCAGGCACGCCCCTTTGTCTCGTGCGGCTTCAGCGATCGCAGGGGCGGCCCATTGCGGTTCAGCCCGTCCATCTCGTGGCATGTGCAAGGCAACTTTCAACCCCGATTGATTGTCGGGCAGCAAGCCATCCAGTTCAGCACCCGAAATCATCTGAGCGCCAGTGTGCAGACCTTCAACATGGCGCATCCAGCGTTCAAGATTTGCATGATCCCGCTTCCCCGAGGCGCCAAGAAGGATGCCGGAACGCGCAAATCCGGTTTGGCGCCCTGTGCGTTGATCCAGATCCTGCCAGATCTGCTGCGCTTCTAGCATGAGCGGGATTTCCCGAGGGTCCCGCAGCCCCAAACGCACCCATCCCCAGTTTCGCGAACTTTGTTCGCCCGCAATATGGCCTTTTTCGCACAGCAAGACTGACGCGCCCCGCTCTGACAGCTCTAAAGCTGTTGATGCGCCGATGATTCCGCCGCCTATGACCACAACGTCAACAGACTTGGGCAGATGCAGATCAGGTTCTACAGGAGTTGGTTTTGGACCGGGCATCCGCCGCTCTTACTTCATTGCTCGGACTGCAATGAATGCGCGGTATCAGGCAATAGGCAACATACCGCCTGATGCATGGATCACAATTTTTACAAGCTGTGGTTATAGTGCCAGAATGATCTCTGGCACTGTTGGATTCAACAGGTCCAAGCCGTTAAGCCGCGCCGCAGAGTTCAGCCCACTTCTGACGCAATGTGGCTGTCAATCCGGCATCGTTGCTGGCCAAATCTTCGCCCATGCTTTCTTGTGAAGGCAGTTCAGGCAGAACCGAAGAGGCCACAGATTCCGCTGGTTCCGATTTTTGCTCTGACGACATCTCAGCCCCCAAAAGGTCGGCAATGGCAGAATCAACCTGATCTTCGTCTAGTTCATGACCCTTGGTTTCCATCGAACGCCACGGAGGTGGCGAGTGGAGTGGTCTATCGTATTGCTCACGCATTTTCACACCAAATCGTTAACACAGACACGCAATTCACGATGCGTAACAAACAAAACTCGATCATGAACATCGAGCCACTTAAGAATGCGCCGCATCTGCCCCACATGAGGCGGCAATTAAGCTAAAATGTGTCAGAAAAATGTCCTGATTTCAAGCGTGTTAAACGGCCTAAGCCGAATCTAGATATGCACTGTCCCCGTCATAGGGACAATGAATAAAAGCGCGTCCTCAAGCACCCCTTTTGGAAACGATCAGAGACTCAAAAAAACGCGTGGTTTCAGCTCAAGACCGATCACGCCAACGATTCACAATCGGGTATCTGCGGTCCAGCCAGAAGGCTCGCTTGGTCAAGCGCGTACCTGGTGCGGACTGAAACCGCTTATATTCGCTGATATAGATCAGATGCTCTACGCGACGGGCGACATCTGCTTCGAATCCTGCTGCTTCGCAATCAGCGATCGAGCCATCGCGGTCGACCAGGATTTCCAGGATCGCGTCCAGTTCCGGGTAGTCCGGCAGGCTGTCACTGTCTTTCTGGTCTTCGCGCAGCTCAGCACTGGGGGGTTTATCAATGACCGACGGTCGGATCACCTCACCTTCGGGGCCCATCATCCAGTCACGGTGATTGGCATTGCGCCAGCGGCATGTTTCGAACACGCGCGTTTTATACAGATCCTTGATCGGGTTATAACCGCCATTCATGTCGCCATAGATGGTCGCGTAACCAACAGCCACCTCGGACTTGTTGCCCGTGGTCAGCAGCATTTCGCCAAACTTGTTCGAGATCGCCATCAGCAGCAAACCGCGCAGGCGGGATTGGACGTTTTCCTCGGTCAAATCCGCCTCGCGGCCCGCAAACAACGAGGCCAGAGTGTCTGTCACCGCCGCCCGACTGTCCGAGATCGGAACATAGTCGTAATGCACGCCCAGCGCCTTGGCGACAGCTTCAGCGTCATCCAGCGAGGCCTGGCTGGTGTATTCCGACGGCAGCATCACGCAACGGACGTTTTCCGCACCGATTGCATCAACAGCAATTGCCGCGACCAACGCCGAGTCCACTCCACCCGATAGCCCCAACAACGCCTTTTTGAACCCGGTCTTGCCCATGTAATCGCGCAGGGACAGGACCATGGCACGATAGTCCTGCTCCCATTCATCCGGCTGCGGCACAACTTCAGCAGGCATAATACGCCAACCCTCATCACCGCGCTCCAAATCGACATGTGTTACGGCCTCATCAAAGACCGGCATTCGAAAAGCCAGTTCTCCGCCCGGATTCAGGCCGAAAGTCGCGCCATCAAAAACCTGATCGTCCTGACCGCCCACCATGTTCAGATAGATCAGCGGCAGGCCGGTCTCGACCACACGGGCGACCATATGGTTCAGGCGCACATCATATTTGTTGCGGAAGTAAGGTGAACCATTGGGGATCAGCAGAAACTCTGCCCCGGTCTCTTCCAGTGTTTCCGAAACATCCGGGTGCCAGCTGTCTTCGCAAATCGGGCTACCGATCCGCGAGTTGCCAACCGAGTACGGCCCCCCCAAAGGGCCCGCGTCGTACAGGCGCACCTCGTCGAACACGGTTTCATTCGGCAAGTGATGTTTCAGCACCTTGCTGCCGATGCGACCGCCCTTGAGGATCAGGTAGGCATTAAAAAGCTTACCGTCTTCCGTCCACGGACCGCCAATTGCTATGGCGGGTCCATCGGCACATTGCGCAGCCAGCGACTGAACCGCCGCCATGGCCGCTTGATGGAACACCGGCTTCATCACCAGGTCCTGGGTGTTGTAACCGGTAATGAACATTTCGGGGAAAGCCACAAGGTCGGCACCAGCTTCGCGTCCCTGCTCCCACGCCGCAAGCGCCTTGTCCAAATTGCCTTGGATGTCCCCAACAACGGGATTGAGTTGTGCCAGAGTAATGCGGAAACGGTTGGCCATGCTGCCCTCTTGCCCTCGTCAGTCCTAATGCCATTTAGCAGATCGCACCGCGAGTGAAAGTCAAATGCGGCAAAACACGTTGCTCTGTCCGCACGGGTATCTTAGTTTTGCTTTAAAACGTGACAACCGGGCAAGGCAGGAAAAACCATGAACGCTATCCGCATTTCTTTGGCCGCCACGGCGATGGCTTTACTGGCCACATCCGCCTTTGCGCAGGACGGACAGGTTATCGTTGCGGATGATGATGTTGGCGGCGTGTACGAGGGCACTTTCCTGAACGGCCTGCGACACGGCGAGGGCACTTACCGCCTGCCGAACGGGTTCGAATATGTCGGCGAATGGGTCGAAGGCGAAATTCAGGGCAATGGCATAGCGCGCTATGTCAACGGCTCGGTCTATGAGGGGATGTTCGCGAAGGGGCAACCCGAGGGGCAGGGCAAGATCATCTACCCCGACGGCGGCAGCTATGAGGGGGACTGGGCCGAAGGGTCAATCAACGGAACCGGAATTGCAAAATACACCAACGGCGTCCGTTACGAGGGCAGCTTCAAAGACGCCCGCTATCACGGCAAAGGCGTCCTGACCGACCCCAGCGGTTACGTCTACGATGGCGACTGGAAGGATGGCGTCAAGCACGGCGAGGGCAAAATCACCTCGACGCAAGGCAGTATCTACGAAGGGCAAATCAACAACGGCTTGCGCGATGGCCAGGGTACTCTGACAGTTCCGGATGGCATGACATATACCGGTGATTGGTCTCAGGACAGCATGACCGGCAAGGGCCGCTTGTTGCAGGCCAATGGCGACCTTTACGAGGGCGATCTGGTTGATGGCCGCCGTCAGGGCAATGGCAAGGCCACCTATGCCAACGGTGCGACTTATGAGGGCGAATATGCCGATGACCGCCGCCACGGAAAAGGACGCTTTCTTGGGACCGACGGGTTTGATTACACCGGCGAATGGGTGGACGGCCAGATCGAAGGACTGGGTGAGGTCACCTATCCTGATGGCGCGACCTATACCGGTGATTTCAGCGCAGATTTGCCGCATGGCAAAGGCGTTCAGACCTATCCGGATGGCACCGTCTATGACGGCGAATGGACGGCTGGCATCTTTGAGGGCAACGGTAAGGCCACGTATCCCAACGGTGTTGTTTACCAAGGACAGTTCAAGAACGGTCTGAGCCATGGCACGGGCGTTCTGACATTCGCTAACGGGTATCGGTACGAAGGCGACTGGGTAGATGGCGCGCGTCAGGGTAAAGGCAAGGCAACTTTTCCTGACGGAACATCCTATGAAGGTGATTTCCAAGACGGTCAGCGTCACGGCGAGGGAACTATAAAAACCCCACGCGGATTCAGCTATACCGGCGGCTGGGCCGAAGGCAAAATCAGTGGTCAGGGTGTGGCAACCTATGCCACCGGCGACGTGTACGAAGGCACCTTTCTGGATAACAAACGCCACGGCAATGGCACGATGCGTTATGCCAATGGCCTGGAAGAAACCGGCGTTTGGGAAAACGGCGTCCTGCCCAGTGAGAACGTGAGCGCGCCCGACGCGACGGATACCGAAACCGAGCCTGATACATCCGCCTCTGACGGGTAATCAAGCTACCAGGGCACTGGCTTTCCCGCCCAGTCAAAAAACCCACCCGTATCAGCCGCATTTAACGCGGCTGATACGGATAGCAGGTTCCGGGCGGCCTCATCAGGTGCAACCGCAGGGTGCCGCCCAACATATTTCCGGGTGAATGCTGTCGTGACCGTACCGGGGTGCAAGGCGACGCAGATCGCCTGTTTATGGCTCCGGGCAAGCTCGATCGCGGATGTGCGGACAATCTGGTTCAGCGCCGCCTTGGACGCCCGATAACTGATCCATCCACCAAGCCGGTTGTCACCAATCGACCCCACTCGCGCAGACAACACGCCAAAGACGGCGCGCCGGTCGCGCGGCAGCAAGCGCGCAGCATGTGCAAGAACCAACGCTGGTCCGACCGCGTTCAGCGCGAACTGATCCATCATCGCCGGCGCGGATATCAGTCTGATGGTTTTCTCGGGGGTGGCACCATTAACCTCAAGAGCGCCAGCCGCGACCAGGATCAGGTCGAACGGACCGGAAACGCCCGCCAACGTCCGATCTACGATCTCGGGGTCGGTCAAATCAAATCCGTCCTGTGACCGGGACAATGTGGTGACGTCGACCGACTGTTGCCGAAGCCTGTCGGCGATTGCACCTCCGATCCCACCCGAGGCGCCGATGATAAGTGCTGTTTCCATGCGGGTTGAACTAGCCGTCGGCAATGCGTGATCAACACATGTGGGAAAAAAGAAATCTCTTCATAGGCCGGAGGTAAATTCGTTCTTTTCATTCCCGCCGCGCGATGTATAACCTCAACCCCATGATCAACCGCGCAGATATCCTGATTGCCGACACCGCCCTTCGCGGTGCGTCTCTGCGTGGCCTACTGATCCTAATCCGCCTCTGAGCGTGCCATCCGGCGCGCCCGCTCAGAGGAGGACGCCCGCGCGCCATAGGCTTTAGGACAGAAGAAGAAAGAGAATCCCATGACCAACGTGACCGACCAAGACCGCGTCTTGATCTTTGACACAACCCTGCGCGACGGCGAGCAAAGCCCCGGCGCAACTATGACCCATTCGGAAAAGCTGGAGATTGCCGAGCTGTTGGACGACATGGGCGTCGATATCATCGAAGCGGGGTTCCCAATTGCCTCCGAAGGTGACTTCAAGGCCGTATCTGAAATTGCCGACCGGTCAAAGAACAGCCGTATCTGCGGCCTGGCCCGTGCCAATTTCGCCGATATCGACCGCTGTTGGGAGGCGGTGAAACATGCAGGTAAAAGCCGCATCCACACCTTCATCGGCACCTCACCGCTGCACCGTGCCATCCCGAACCTGACACAGGACGAAATGGCCGACAAAATCCACGAAACGGTCAGCCATGCGCGCAATCTCTGCGAAAACGTGCAGTGGTCGCCGATGGATGCTACGCGGACCGAGTGGGATTACCTCTGCCGCGTGATCGAGATTGCGATCAAGGCCGGTGCGACAACGATCAACATTCCTGACACGGTCGGCTACACGGCACCGATGGAGTCTGCTGACCTGATCAAACGTCTGATCGAAACGGTTCCGGGCGCGGATGAGGTGGTCTTCGCGACCCACTGCCACAACGACCTTGGCCTGGCGACCGCAAACTCGCTGGCTGCTGTTGCAGGTGGTGCACGTCAGATTGAATGTACCATCAACGGCCTTGGCGAACGTGCCGGTAACACCGCGCTGGAAGAGGTGGTGATGGCACTGCGCACACGCAATGACATCATGCCTTGGAACACCGGCATCGACACGACCAAGATCATGCATATCTCGCGCCGGGTCGCGACGGTGTCGGGCTTCAACGTGCAGTTCAACAAAGCCATCGTCGGCAAGAACGCCTTCGCGCATGAAAGCGGTATCCACCAGGACGGCATGCTGAAGAACCGCGAAAACTTTGAAATCATGCGCCCCGAGGATATCGGTCTGTCCGGGACATCCTTGCCGCTGGGCAAACACTCGGGCCGCGCGGCGCTGCGTGATAAGCTGAACACGCTGGGTTATGAGGTTGGCGACAACCAGCTCAAGGACATATTCGTTCGGTTCAAGGAACTGGCCGATCGTAAGAAAGAAGTGTTCGACGACGATCTGATCGCGTTGATGACGCTGGATGATGACGACGGCAACGATCACCTGCAACTGGTTTCGATGAAGGTTACCTGCGGAACCGTCGGCAAGGCCGAAGCCACCATCGAGATGGAAGTAGGCGGCAAGGAAATCATCGCCACCGACCAAGGCGACGGCCCGGTCGACGCTGCCTTCCGCGCCATTCGAGTTGTGCATCCGAATACGGCGCATCTGCAGCTTTATCAGGTGCACGCCGTGACCGAAGGTACGGACGCGCAGGCCACGGTATCGGTGCGTCTGGAAGAGGACGGCATGATCGCAACCGGCCAATCCGCCAATACCGATACAGTCGTGGCCTCGGCCAAGGCGTATATCCACGCGCTGAACCGCCTGATCGTGCGCCGACAAAAGGCCGGTCCGGGCGCAGATACCCGGGAAATCAGCTACAAAGATCTCACTTGAACAAAAAAGGGGCGGACGATTGTCGACCGCCCCTTCTCTATTATCTCCAGCCGCATTACGGCCAATAGAACAAGGTCAGATCTGCTGGCTTTTCTGTCCCGATCAACGAGTAGTCATACACCGGCGTGTCGTTGAGATCGTTCAGCCCCGATACTGCATACCCTTCGGTTGGCATGTAGTTCGCGTCATAGTTCAGATCATAATCCCCGTTTTCGTCGTGAAACGCGATAACAGCAAAATACCCGCTGTCGAGGTCGTGAAAGTCGAAGCGGAGCGGGTCCTCGGACGCTGGTGCCTCAAGATAACCAACAGCTTTGGTGTAATCCATGTTGTCGAAGGCTGTCGCCTGATCAAAGGCCATGACAATCACGTTGCCCTTGGTGCTGCGCGCACCATGAAGATTGACGGTCAGACCTTTGTCTTGCGAAGTCCCTGTGGTGGAAGCCGCTGCTTGGTCAATATCTGTGGTGAACCCCGAGGCGACCCAGGCGCCTCCGACAAACAGACCTGCCGTAACGATGGCCGCCACGATGCGTTGTGTGTTGCTTGGCATCTTTTGCGCTCCTACGCCTTACTTAGCGGGTTTACTCTGTTTGCGACCGTTCTTTGGCTGCCAGCCCGGAGGTCCGAATAAAACACCCAGCTTGTTGCCGAACCCCGGCATGTTCCGGACATCCTTGAACAGGCGGGCAAAGCCGTGAAGGAAGGCGACGAAGGGATTGATCGAGTCGATCGGTTTGACGAGGCCATAGACCACCTCTTCCTTTTCGTCCTCGAACGTTCCGAACATGCGGTCCCAGATGATCAGAATCCCAGCATAGTTCTTGTCCAGGTATTTCGGGTTTGATCCATGGTGAACGCGGTGATGCGACGGCGTGTTGAAGATGTATTCAATCGGGCGCCACAGCTTTTTGATAACTTCGGTATGCAGGGCCGTCTGATACAGCTGCACCAGCAGTTCCGCGACCAGCACCATGAATGGGTTGAACCCCAAAAGCACAAGCGGCAAGTGGAAAAACAACGGCCAGAAGCCATCCAGCGGACCATGGCGATAAGCCACTGATATATTGAAGAAGGGAGAGCTATGGTGAACCGAATGCGTTGCCCAGAGGAAGTTGATCCGGTGCAGAATCCGATGCTCCCAGTAGTAGGCAAGGTCTGCAAGTATCAGCACAATGATGAACGAGGCCCACGTCGTCGGAATGTCGAACACGGCGAATTGCGAAGCCCAGACATATGCACCGATGTAAAACCCGGCCAATAGTACAAAGCTGATACCGATGAAGAAAACCAGCGTGATAAAGTTGGTGACGGTATCCCCCATCATCTGCCAGTTCAGTTTTTTGACGACTGCATAGCGGACCAATTCGAAGGCCAGAAAGCCCATTGCGAAGACAAAGAACCAGTCGTCGATCAAGGTTTCCCAGTAACTCAGGTGAAAGTCACTGATATGGCGGCTTAGAAAGTCCATCGAAGTAATCCGATTCCGTTAATTGTCATATGTGACAACTAACTTATGGAGCCAATATTAAAAATCAAGATCCCGGCACCAGAAAAGCGGGACCTTCCGGCAAAGGCATTGCTGTGGCATCAGAATTTGCTCCTGAGCAGTTCACTCTCAGGCAAAATCCCGTGTAATCACCGGTTTTTCTTCAACGAAGTTTGCCGAACAAGCCGTCTAGCGTTCTGGCGGACTCCTTCAGACCATAAGGCGCGTTCACGACAAACATTCCCGAACCAACCATACCGTGCCCTTCGCGTGCGGCCGGAAAGCGCACCTCGTGATGCAAAACTTTGGGGAAATCCCGTTTCTCCAAAGCGTCGCGCATGCCCTGATGCCGCCCATTGGCCAGTATCGGATACCACAGTGCAATGACACCAACGTTCCATTTCCGGTTCAACGAGGCGATTATACCGGGCATTCGGTCATAATCAGATTTGATCTCATAGCTTGGATCAATCAGCAAAACGCCACGGCGCGGTGTCGGGGGCAGCAGAGATTGGGCCAGCTCAAAGCCGTCCTGCCTATAGGTCCGGGCCCCTGTCGTGATCATGGCGTCGCTCAGCGCCCGATATTCCTGCGGATGCAATTCAGCAAAGTGCATCTTGTCCTGCGGGCGCAACAGGCTCGCTGCGATCAGCGGCGACCCCGGATACGCCGTTTTGCCATACCGATCGTGCACAACGGCAATGGCCCTGCTCAGGGGATGATCGGCGTCAAACCAGCCTTCGGTCAACGCACGTTCAATTCCCGCTGCTGCTTCACCGGTCTGAACCGCCTGATCCGAGTCCAACTGGTACAGCCCCCGCCCCGAATGGGTTTCGATGTAGCTTAGCGGTTTGTCCTTTTGGGTCAGATAGGCCAGCGTTTCTGCCAAAATTGCGTGCTTATGGACGTCCGCAAGGTTACCTGCGTGGTAAATATGTTGATATGAGAGCATGATGCCTTCTAAAGTCCCTGCAATTAAGGCGGAAAGGTGCTGATTGTCGCGGAATCAGCCCTTTTACCGGGCGAGTTGGCACCCTATAAGTCATCCGTCCCGGAACCGTCGAGTCGCGGGCAGTAGAAAACTGACATACAGGATCAGGGAAAAATATGGGGATCTTTGGCAATCTGGGCGGCCTGTTCACAGCGGACATGGCTATCGACCTTGGGACAGCGAACACGCTGGTTTACGTCAAGGGCCGCGGTGTTATCCTTTCTGAACCCTCCGTGGTAGCTTATCACGTCAAGGACGGCGTGAAAAAGGTTCTGGCCGTTGGCGAAGACGCCAAGCTGATGTTGGGCCGGACCCCCGGTTCGATCGAAGCCATCCGCCCCATGCGCGAGGGCGTGATTGCCGACTTTGATACTGCCGAGGAAATGATCAAGCACTTCATCCGCAAAGTGCACAAGCGTTCAACTTTCTCGAAGCCCAAGATCATCGTCTGCGTTCCCCATGGCGCGACCCCTGTTGAAAAACGCGCGATCCGCCAGTCGGTTCTGTCCGCAGGCGCCCGCCGCGCCGGTCTGATTGCCGAACCTATTGCTGCCGCGATTGGAGCGGGCATGCCCATCACCGACCCGACCGGCAACATGGTTGTCGATATCGGCGGGGGTACCACCGAGGTTGCTGTTCTGTCGCTGGGTGACATCGTATATGCCCGCTCGGTCCGCGTCGGCGGTGACCGTATGGATGAGGCGATCATCTCGTACTTGCGCCGCCAGCAGAACCTGCTGGTCGGTGAATCCACGGCCGAGCGGATCAAGACCACCATCGGCACTGCGCGCATGCCCGACGACGGCCGCGGCCAGTCGATGCACATTCGCGGACGCGACCTGCTGAATGGTGTGCCCAAGGAAATTGAAATCAGCCAGGCCCAAGTGGCCGAGGCGCTGTCCGAACCCGTCCAGCAGATTTGCGAGGCGGTAATGACCGCACTGGAAACCACTCCGCCTGATCTGGCGGCGGACATTGTGGACCGGGGCGTGATGCTGACCGGCGGCGGTGCACTGTTGGGCGATCTGGACCTTGCCCTGCGCGAACAGACCGGCTTGGCCGTGTCGATAGCCGACGAAAGCCTTAATTGTGTGGCTTTGGGCACCGGCAAGGCGCTGGAATACGAAAAACAACTGCGCCACGCGATTGACTACGAAAGCTAAGGCGCGCACCCTTTACTACATTGGGTAAATTCGGCACGAGCAGCACGGGAAGGAGTCCTGTGGCAAAAGACCGATCACAGCGCGATGAATACACAACCCCCTTGCGCCGCCTGTTGCTGGGGATTGTTGTGTTGTGTCTGCTAGGCATCTTTCTGATCTGGCGGATCGACAGCCCGCGCGTGGAACGGTTTCGCGCACAGGTCGTGGACAGTGTTGTGCCGTCGATGGAATGGGCCATGGTTCCTGTCACCGCCGCCGTCAATCTGGTGCGCGATTTCCAAAGTTACCAACGGCTGAGTGATCAGAACCAGGAATTGCGCAGCGAATTGCGCATCATGCGCGCCTGGAAAGAGGCCGCGTTGCAGCTGGAGCAGGAAAATGCCCGGCTTCTGGACCTGAACAACGTGCGTCTTGATCCGCGCCTGACCTATATCACCGGGGTGGTCATGGCCGATAGCGGCTCGCCCTTCCGCCAGTCGGTCCTGCTGAACGTGGGTGAAAGGGATGGGATCAGGGACGGCTGGGCCACCATGGACGGGATTGGCGTCGTCGGGCGTATCTCGGGCGTTGGCCCCGACACCGCGCGTGTCATCCTGATGACAGATGCATCCAGTGCAATTCCTGCCACGATTCAACCGTCTGGCCAAACCGCTCTGATCACCGGCGACAACACGCAATCCCCGTCGGTGGAGTTTCTGGAAAACCGCGAACTGGTACGTCCCGGCGACCGTGTTGTAACCTCGGGTGATGGCGGCGTGTTCCCCGGAGGGTTGCTGATCGGGCAGATTACCGAAGACCCAGGCGGGCGTTTGCGGGTGCGTCTGTCCGCCGATTTCGAACGGCTAGAGTTCCTTCGCGTTCTGCGCTTCCACTTGGCCCCGGTGATCTCGGATCCTGGCGGCATCGTGGGTCCACGGCAACCCGAGGCTGCCCTGACCCCACCGGAGGTCGGCGATGGATAGGCAAACCTCTCATCTTTGGCTCAAACGCTGTTTGTACGTGTTTCTGGCGTTACTGATTATGTTCCTGCATCTTCTGCCTTTGGATACACAGCCGGACCGGTGGCCGTTTCCGGACATGCTTATTGCTTTAACGTTCGCCTGGGTTCTTCGCCGACCGGAATACGTTCCCATTTTTCTGGTTGCTGCGGTGATGCTGATGGCCGATTTGCTGCTGCAACGACCTCCGGGCCTGCTGGCAGCACTTGTGGTTTTGGGATCGTCGTATCTGCGCTCGGCCGCGCCCGGAATGCGCGACGCCGGGTTTATGGCTGAATGGACAACGGCCGCTGTGGTGATCGCGGGAATTTTCATATTGAACCGTGTCATTCTTGCTATTCTATCGGTACAGCAAGCAGCTTTGGGTCCTGTGGTGATACAAGTGGTTCTGACAATTGCGGTTTATCCTCTCGTCGTACTTCTCAGCCAGAATGTGCTTGGCGTTCGGCGCGTGTCAGTGTCGGACCCCGGCACAAGAGGGGCCAGGGCATGAAACAACGCAATCCCAAAGCGCAAGGATTGGCCTATAAACGCCTGCCGCGCCGCGCGTTGATCCTGGGTGGGTTGCAGACTGCGTTTATCGGCGGCCTGGCAGCGCGAATGCGCTTTATGCAAGTGGATCAGGCTGACGAGTACCGTCTGCTGGCCGAAGAAAACCGGATCAACATTCGCCTGATCCCGCCAACGCGCGGGCGCATCTATGACCGCAACGGCCAGATCATCGGACAAAACACGCAGTCCTATCGTATTGTTATGGTCCGCGAAGATGCGGGCGACGTCGACAAAGTCATCGCCAAACTTTCAGAGCTTATCCCGCTGACTCAGGAAGAGATTAATCGCGCCAAGACCGAGATGCGCCGTTCTGCCCCGTTCCTGCCAGTCACACTGGCCGATCAGGTCACGTGGGAGGATATCTCCAAGGTCGCTGTCAATGCGCCCGCCCTGCCCGGCGTTACGCCTGAGGTGGGCATGGCCCGTCAGTATCCCCGCTACGAGGATTTCGCTCATGTCGTTGGTTACGTCGGGCCGGTCAGTGACTATGATCTCAGCCTGATCGAAGATCCCGAACCGGTGCTGCGTATCCCCCGGTTCCAGATCGGCAAGGTCGGTCTGGAGTCCAAACAGGAAATCAGCCTGCGCGGAAAAGCTGGCGCAAAACGTGTCGAGGTCAACGCCACAGGCCGCATCATGCGCGAGCTTGACCGGCAAGAAGGCGAGGCAGGGGCCGATCTGCAATTGTCCGTTGATGCGGACCTGCAGCAATACGCCCAGGCGCGCCTGGCCGGTGAAAGCGCGGCTGCAGTCGTCATCGACTGCGAAACCGGGGATATCCGGGCCATCAGTTCTGCCCCCAGTTTCGACCCGAACCTGTTCGTGCGCGGGATATCGGTCGCGGATTACCGGGCATTGACTGAAAATAACTACCGCCCGCTGGCCAACAAGACGGTTCAGGGCACCTACCCGCCGGGTTCGACCTTCAAGATGATCACCGCTCTTGCCGCGCTTGAGGCCGGAGTTGTTGGCCCCGGCAACACCGTCTATTGCCCTGGGCACCTGAAGGTCGGTAGCCGCCGCTTCCACTGCTGGAAACGTGGCGGGCATGGGACAGTGGATCTCAATTTGTCGCTAAAGCGCAGCTGCGACGTCTACTATTACGATGTCGCGGTGCGTACCGGCATCGACAAAATCTCTGAAATGGCGCGCAAGTTCGGACTGGGCGTCAAGCACGACATCCCGATGTCAGCTGTCGCTGCCGGTTTGGCCCCCAATCAGGAATGGAAAGAGCGGGTCCATGGTGAAGGCTGGCTGGTAGGCGACACGGCGAATGCCTCGATCGGGCAAGGGTTCATGCTGGCCTCGCCCCTACAGCTTGCGGTCATGACGGCAAGGATTGCCACAGGCCGGGCCGTGAAGCCGCGTTTGGTGCGGTCCGTCAATGGCGTCGAGGAACCGTCAGGAGCAGGTGAGCCGCTGGACGTCAATCCGTACAACCTGAATCAGGTGCGCAAAGCGATGTTCTCGGTCTCAAACGACAGGGCTGGCACCGCCTATCGCAGCCGCATCATCAATGATGAATTCCGCATGGCCGGTAAGACAGGGACCAGCCAGGTGCGCAACATCACCAAGGCCGAACGCGCGGCTGGCGTAATCCGCAACGAAGACCTGCCGTGGGAACGGCGCGACCACGCGCTGTTCGTCAGCTATGCGCCGTACGACAATCCGAAATACGCCGTGGCAGTGGTGGTGGAACACGGCGGTGGCGGATCCAAGGCAGCGGCCCCGGTCGCGCGGGATATCATGCTGCAGGCTCTGTACAACGGCACCCCGCCGCTCGAGGCTTATCCGGTTGCAGATCGTGACCGCATCAAGGAACAACAAAAACGGCTTGAGGGCGACCGCCGCCCCAAAGCGCGACCTGATGAAAAGGACCGCGCATGAGCTATCTTGAGTACGCCGTCAAATCCACGCCAACAGGGTTTCGCAAGTTCCTCTACATGAACTGGCCGCTGACTTTGTTGCTGATCAGCGTCGCCAGCGCCGGATTCCTGATGCTGTACTCGGTCGCGGGCGGGTCCTGGATGCCCTGGGCCGAACCCCAGATTGAGCGGTTCGGACTGGGACTGACCGTTATGTTCATCATCGCGTTGGTACCGATCTGGTTCTGGCGCAACATGTCCGTCTTGGCCTATCTCGGCTCGATCGTTCTGCTAATTTTTGTGGAACTCTTCGGCACCATCGGCATGGGTGCGCAGCGTTGGATCGACCTTGGCTTCATGAGGCTCCAGCCTTCCGAAGTCATGAAGATTGCGCTGGTCATGGTTCTGGCCGCCTACTACGATTGGTTGCCGTCTCATAAGACATCGCGACCGCTCTGGGTGCTTATTCCGGTCATCCTGATCCTGATCCCTACGGCTATGGTTCTGAAACAACCCGATCTGGGCACCTCGATCCTGTTGTTAGCGGCGGGCGGGGGACTGATGTTCCTGGCTGGTGTGCACTGGGCTTATTTCGCCGCCGTTATCGCGGCAGTGGTCGGCTTGATTGCGACCGTGTTCAACAGTCGGGGCACCGAGTGGCAGTTGCTCAAGGATTATCAGTTCCGCCGAATAGACACTTTCCTTGATCCCTCCACCGATCCGCTGGGTGCAGGCTATCACATTACCCAGTCGAAAATTGCGCTGGGGTCAGGCGGCTGGAACGGGCGCGGGTTTATGCAAGGGACGCAGTCGCGCCTGAACTTTCTGCCCGAAAAGCACACGGACTTCATCTTTACCACGTTGGCCGAGGAATTCGGGTTTGTCGGAGGCATCACTTTGCTGACCCTTTACGCCCTGATTATTATCTTCTGCATGGTTACGGCTTTGGCGACAAAGGACCGGTTCTCATCCTTGGTCACCTTGGGGGTTGCGCTCAACTTCTTCCTGTTCTTTGCGGTCAATATGTCCATGGTCATGGGCCTTGCGCCGGTTGTGGGCGTGCCCCTGCCGATGGTCAGCTACGGCGGGTCCGCCATGCTGGTTCTGATGGCTGCCTTCGGCATTGTTCAAAGCGCGCATATTCACCGCCCTCGCTGAATTGAAAGGCCCTTCATGCCCGTCAACATCCTGTTTTCCGCGCGCCCTGAACAATGGCCGGAATATGAACCTCTGCTTACAAAAGGGTTGTCCTATACCGGTCTGGATTTCCGTCTGGCAACCGAGTTTGCGCCTGATCAAGTCGACTATGTTGTCTATGCACCGACAAGCGGGTTGCTGGATTTTTCACCCTATGCACGTTTGAAGGCGGTTCTGAGTCTTTGGGCAGGTGTTGAAAAAATCGCGGGCAACGAAACGCTGACCGTGCCATTGGCCCGGATGGTGGACCACGGGCTGATGCATGGCATGACCGAGTGGGTCGTCGGCCACGTGCTGCGCTATCACCTGGGCATGGACCGCTATATCACCGTGCAGGACGGCGTGTGGACGCCCGATGCCCCACCGCTTGCCAGCGAACGGAATGTGTGCGTGCTGGGCCTTGGTGCGTTGGGAGAAGCCGCAGCAACAGCGCTTGCCGCGCTGAATTTCAAAGTGACCGGTTGGAGCAGAACCGCAAAGGACATCCCCGGGGTAACGTGCCTGCATGGCGTTGAAGGTCTGCGCGCCGCGTTGTCCAGTGCCGAGATCGTTGTCCTGTTGCTGCCCGACACCCCCGCAACGGAAAACGCACTGAATGCGGACACTTTGGCCTTGTTGCCCAAAGGCGCTCGGATCATCAATCCCGGTCGCGGTCCATTGATCGATGACAACGCACTGCTGGCCGCACTGGATTCAGGACACATTGCCCACGCCACGTTAGACGTATTCCGCGTGGAACCCCTGCCGCCGGAACACCCGTATTGGGCGCATGCCAATGTGACCGTCACGCCGCATATCGCGTCGGAAACCCGTCCGACAACTGCGGCCCAAGTGATCTGCCAAAATATTATCCGAGGTGAGGTAGGCAAACCCTTCCTCCACCTCGTCGACCGCAATCTGGGCTACTGATCCGGTCAGGTCGCGATAAGCCCGCGACCTTTCAACAGCGCCTCGACCCCTGGCAAACGCCCGCGGAACGCCAGATACAGCTCCTCAGCTTCGCGCGAGCCGCCGGTAGACAGGATATTGTCCTCCAGTGCTTTGGCGCGCTCTGTGTCAAAGGCTCCCCCGGCTTCTTCGAAGGCCGCGAATGCGTCGGCATCCATGACCTCGGACCACATGTAGCTGTAATAGCCCGAGCTATAGCCATCGCCAGCGAAGACATGAGCAAAATGCGGTGTCGCGTGGCGCATACCGATGGCATGCGGCATATCGATACCATCAAGAACCTCGGCCTGTTTCGCCATCGGATCAGCTGGCGCTTCGCCTTGGTGGAACGCCAGATCGACCAAGGCTGAGGCTACGTATTCCACGGTCTGGAACCCCTGATCAAAATTCGCGGCCTTCAGAACTTTCTCAAGCATATCTTGCGGCATCGGTTCACCAGTTTCGGCATGGGTTGCAAATTCGGCCAGTACTTCGGGCACCTCCAGCCAGTGTTCATAAAGCTGGCTGGGAAGCTCTACGAAGTCACGCGCGACGCTGGTGCCAGAGATGCTTTCATAGGTCACGTTGGACAACATCTGGTGCAATGCGTGACCGAACTCGTGGAAAAGCGTGCGCGCATCGTCATAAGACAGCAGCGCCGGGTCGCCCTTGGCGAAGTTGCAAACGTTGATCACGACGGGGGCCTGTACCTCGGGGAACTTTGCCTGGCTCCGCATGGCGCTGCACCATGCGCCCGATCGTTTGGAACCCCGCGCGAAGTAGTCACCGATGAAAACAGCGATATGCTGCCCGTCGCGTGTTACGTCCCAAGCCCGGCAATCGGAGTGATAAAGCGGTACATCCAGCGGGGCAAACTCCAGCCCGAACAGCCGGTTGGCGCAGGAAAAGGCGGCCTCGATCATACGATCTAGCTGCAAGTACGGCTTCAGCGCAGCTTCATCCAAATCATGTTCAGCCTTGCGGCGCTTTTCGGCGTAGTAGCGCCAGTCCCACGCCTCTAACGGACCATTGACGCCATCTTCCTGCATCATCGCGGTCAAGGTTTCGGCGTCGGCGTCAGCCCTTGCCTTTGCCGGCCCCCAAACCTGCATCAGCAGATCGCGAACGCGGTTCGGCGTTCGGGCCATTTCGGTTTCCAGTTTGTAGTCCGCGAAACTGGAATATCCCAATAGCTTGGCACGTTCTTCGCGCAAGTTCAGGATCTCGGCCGCAATCTCGCGGTTGTCCGTTTCACCACCATTGGCACCACGCGCGGTCCAAGCCCGATACGCCTTCTCACGCAGATCGCGGCGCGGTGAGAATTGTAGGAACGGTACAATCAACGACCGCGACAGAGTGACGACAGGACCATCAGCACCCTTCTCTTCCCCGGCAGCGCGGGCTGCATCCACGACGAAACCCGGCAATCCTTCCAGATCATTCTCGGTCAAGTTCATGAACCATTCGCGCTCGTCCGCCAAAAGGTTCTGGGTGAAGGACGTCCCCAGCGTGGCAAGGCGCGACTTGATCTTTTGCATGCGGGTGTCATCATCGCCTTCCAAAGCCGAACCAGCGCGCACAAAACCGCGATGGGTCAGCATCAGAACGCGGGCCTGTTCATCGGTCAGGTCCAGTTGATCCTTGCGCGCCCACAGATCCGCCACCCGCTGGAACAGAGCTTTGTTAGACGAAATCCCCGAAAAGTGCGCCGAGAGTTTGGGCGAAAACGCGCGTTGCAGCTCTTGCCGTGCCGGGTTGCTGTCGGCACCCGAAACGGTGAAAAAGACAGACAGCACCTTGTCCATCTGCTCTCCGGCCGCCTCAAGTGCCTCGATTGTATTTGCAAAACTGGCTGGGTCGGAATTGTTGGCAATCGCGTCGATCTGCGCGTTATGGGCGGCCATCGCCTTGTCCAATGCAGGCGCAAAATCATCATCCGAAATCTCGGCAAATGGCGCGATTTCAAATGGAGTGGTCCAGGCGGACAGGATCGGGTTGGTCATGCGGATCTCCTTTGCTGGTCAAGCTAGGGAGGCGGGCCGAAATGGTCCAGAGGGGGTGCCCGCGATACAGCCGAAATCTATAGCCAATCTAGCACGACAGTAGGCTTACGCGTCGACTTCTCCGCAAATGGGGCAATCAGAGCGTCGGGCCAGGGTGATCTTGCGGCTTTCGCCATAGAGCGCGTCATAGATCAGCATTTCGGCGCGCAGAGCCTGCCCGGCCCCAGTGATCACCTTGATCGCCTCAACGGCCATCATCGACCCCACAACGCCGGGCAACGGACCAATAACCCCCGCTTCGGCACAGGAAGGGGCCAGACCGGAGGCCGGTGCCTCGGGGAAGATACACTGATAACAAGGCGCATCATTGGCGGGGTCAAAGACGCTCAGCTGACCTTCCCATTGCGACAGAGCACCTGAAATAAGCGGTTTTCCCAGTGCGACCGCAGTACGATTGGCCAAGTAGCGCGTGTCAAAATTGTCGGTACCGTCGAGGATCAGGTCGAAATCAGCGAACAGGTCTGCTGCAATCTCATCAGTCAGACGACGATGGTAGGGCAGAACAATCACGTTAGGGTTTTGCGCCTGCATGGCTTGCTGGGCCGAGAAAACCTTGGGCATGCCAATGTCGGCATCGCGATGGATCACTTGCCGTTGCAGATTGGCGTTTTCAACAATATCGTCGTCGATCACACCGATGGTGCCCACGCCAGCCGCCGCAAGGTACTGCAACGCCGGCGCACCAAGACCGCCCGCGCCGATAACCAGCACACGGGCCTGTTTCATCTTTTTCTGCCCCGGCCCGCCCAGTTCGCGCAGGACGATATGGCGGGCATACCGCTCCAGCTCGGTCTCAGAGAACTTGTCAGACTGCATCGCGGTTTCCTCGGCTGGCTGTGGCGCGGCACGGTTGCGCAGCGTTTTGAGCACCTTGCCATAACTCAACACCAAAACCGCGGCACCACCTAGGATCAACCACAAGGCTGCAGACCCGCCGGTTGCCTCGCGCAGCGGGTGCCCACCCGGCAACGTCAGTTGGATAACAAGTACTCCGATCAGCAAAACGCTGACCGACACAGAGCGAGCAGTTCGGGACACCCCCGCCACGTACCCAATGCCCCACAAAGCACCGGTAAGGATCAGAACCAGAAGCATTAGCCGCGTCCAGTCGAGCCAAAACCGCCTGCGCCGCGATCTGTGTCACTGAGCACCTCAACGGGTTCAAACGCAGCCTGCACGACTGGGGCGACGACCAGTTGCGCGATGCGTTCGCCATGCGCAATCTCAAAACTTTCCTGACCGGCGTTCAGCAGGATCACCCCCAGCGGGCCGCGATAGTCACTGTCGATCGTGCCGGGCGTATTAGGCAGGGTAATCCCGTATTTCAGCGCAAGTCCAGATCGGGGTCGTACCTGCACCTCGTAACCGTTTGGAATCTCGATCCGAAGCCCCGTGGGAATCAAAGCGCGCTGCCCCGGTTCCAACATGATCGAATTTCCATTCGGCAGATTCGCCCTGACATCCGCTCCCGCCGCGCCAGTCGTTTCATAAGCCGGCAAAGCGATGGCCGGATCGGCCCCGTCTTCGCGGATCACACGAATTGCTACCATCACTGCACCTCTTGTTCAGCTTGTCAGAGCGTCGGCGATCTTTTGCGCCAGACGTTGCGCCACTGCATCCTTGTCCATGCGCGGCCATTCTTCGGCCCCTTCGTCCGAGATCAGGGTGACCGCGTTTTCCGATCCCCCCATGATGCCCGTCGCAGGGCTGACATCATTGGCGACGATCCAATCACAGCCCTTGCGCGCGCGTTTCGCAGTGGCGTGTTCAAGCACGTTGTCAGTTTCTGCGGCAAAGCCAACCACCAACGTCGGCCGCCCCGCATCCAGCCTGGACACGCGTTTGAGGATGTCGGGGTTCTCAGCAAACTCCAGCAACGGAAGACCATCGCGGCTTTTCTTCAGCTTCTTGTCTGAAGCCGCCGCCATGCGCCAATCCGCAACCGCAGCAGCAAACACACCCGCATCTACCGGCAGTGCAGCGTCGACCGCGTCAGACATCTGCTGCGCGGTTTCCACGCGGATAACCTGCACCCCTTCGGGCGGTGAAACATCGGCAGGGCCGGTAACAAAAACCACATCAGCGCCCAGCGCAGACAACGCCCGTGCCACCGCGGTGCCCTGCGCGCCCGAGGACCGGTTGGCGATGTAGCGCACAGGGTCGATCGGTTCATGTGTCGGGCCGGAGGTGACCAGAATGCGCTTGCCCTTCAGGGGACCGTTGCCAAGTTGCGCCTCGACCGCGGCCACAATCTCAAGCGGCTCCGACATCCGGCCTGGGCCGTACTCTCCACAAGCCATGTCGCCTTCATTTGGGCCAACGAACCGAATACCATCTGCCTGCAGTTGCCTGAGATTGCGCTGTGTTGACGGATGGTCCCACATGCGGACATTCATCGCCGGTGCGCACAAAACCGGGGTATCTGTCGCCATCAGCAGGGTCGAGGCCAGATCGTTGGCTAGCCCAGCCGCCATCTTTCCCATCATGTCCGCCGTTGCCGGTGCGACCACGATCAGATCGGCGGACCTAGACAGCTGAATATGGCCCATCTCGGCCTCATCCGTCAGGTCGAACAGATCGCGATAAACCTTCTCTCCGGCCAGCGCCGACACCGACAACGGGGTCACGAACTCTTCGGCCGCGCCTGTCAGAACCGGTGTTACAGAGGCACCACGCTCTTTCAGCCGCCGGATCAGATCCAGCGACTTATAGGCCGCGATTCCAGCGCCGATGATTAGAAGAATGCGTTTCGATGCCAGCATATTTTGCCCTTCCCGTCCCGGTCGGCCCGACATTAGGCAAGGCCAACGGACAGTTCCAGCGGTTAATTCTGTGTCTCAAACGCCAGACAAGGGTCTTCACGTTCGATGCTGGGGCTGTCGATCACAACGTCGAACTCACCGTCAATGACGCCATTCTCGGACTGACCCAGCACGAAAACTTTCAAACCGGGGCGTAGCCGGGACAGAAAGGTTGGAATCCCTCTGTCCATACGGGCATGACCATTGCCAGTGATCACCGCAACCGGTCCACCGGTATCATCCACAGCGCGCAATATGGCCCTTGTCAGAACCGCGTCCCGCAACCTCTGGATTGCGACCAGTTGCGGCAGCGCAGTCTCTGGTATTGCGTTGCAATGGGCAGCGAGTTGATCAGCCTCACGCTCGACCTGCTCATCCTTCGGCAGTGGCACCGACAATCCATAACGGGCAGCATCAGCACCCAGAGCCGTCGCAGCGCCACGTTCCATTGCCGCGCGCGCCGCCGCGCGCGGAACCATGGCACCGTAAACCGGCGCGTCTGAGGCCTGAAAGACCGGGTAGTACATGCTAAGCGGCGGCCAGCCGGATTCGAGCCACTTCAGTATTCTGGCAAGCTCTTCCGGATCGGAAATGGCCTTGTCCGCCAATCTCTGAGCACCTTCTTCAGTCACCATTTCCCAGACAACCGCCGAGGGATTGATGGCCTTCAACGCCTCGGCCTGAATGATGTGGTGCTGCGGGTTGTCGTGAATTTCGCCTAATATGACGACGTCCGCAGACGTCATCGCAGACACAACGTCGTCGGGTATCAGCTCATCGGCATGGCCAGGGTTGGCCATAACCACCAGTGCACAAAGCAGAATCGCAAGATGTTTCATGCGATGAAGTGTTGCACCTCACGCGATTGGGCTTCAAGGTTCTTGCGCATTTTCACAAAAGCCGCAGCCTCAAGCTGACGCACGCGTTCTTTGGACAGGCTAAGTTCCTGCCCAAGGCTTTCCAGCGTTCGGGCGGGTTCGCGCAACTTGCGTTCGCGGACAATGAACCTCTCGCGATCATTCAAAGCCTGCATTGCCGTCACCAGCCATTCACGCAATTGCTGGGTATCGTGACTGTTTTCGACAGCTTCAGCGGCTTGTTCGCGCTCATCTTCCAGCGCGTCGATCCATTCCCGGCCGTCTTCATCTGCCGATTGAACGGCATTTAACGAGAAATCGGAGCCGGACAAACGACCTTCCATCATTTCCACGTCCCGCAACGGAACGCCGATCTCTGCGGCAATCATCTGATGCAATTGATGACGGTCAAGATCCATGCCATCGGACGCGGCCTCACGCTCTAGCCGGGCCTGCACACGTCGCATGTTGAAGAACAGGGATTTTTGCGAAGACGTGGACCCGGTGCGCACCATTGACCAGTTGCGCATCACATAGTCCTGAATGCTCGCCTTGATCCACCAGACCGCATAAGTCGAAAACCGCACGCCCCGGTCGGGGTCGAACTTGTCGGCGGCTTTCATCAAGCCTAACCCGGCTTCCTGGATCAGATCATTCATCGGCGCCCCATAGCGTTTGAACTTGGCCGCCATCGAAATGGCCAGCCGCATATAGGCCGTGATCAATCGGTGAAGGGCCTGTTCATCGCGGTCGTCCCGCCACGCATATGCCAACTTTAATTCGGTTTCCGCGTCCAGAAGCTCGGCTTTCATTGCCCTCCGGGACATCGAGAAGTCGTTCGCATTGTCCAGTGCCATTGAAATCTCCCCTTTTCACAGGCGCGGGCCGGGGTTGCTTTGCCGACCTATGAACGATACGCAAAACAAAACCGGGTGGATCACATGGAAGGTAATTATCGTGAGTCCGGATTTAACCTTTGTGTTGGGCGGCGCGGCCTCGGGCAAGTCGGCTTTTGCCGAACATCTTGTTGTTTCATCAGGAAAAAAGAGGGTTTATCTTGCAACATCACAAGTGTTTGATGACGAGATGCAAGATAAGGTCCAGCGCCATGTTTCCCAACGGGGCGAAGGCTGGAAGACGATCGAGGCACCGTTTGACCTTGGCCCGACATTGGCGGATTTGCCCCCGAACTCTGTCTGTCTGATCGACTGTGCCACCATGTGGCTGACCAATCACCTGCTTGCAGAAAACGATCTGGAACAGACGCAAAGCGCGCTTTTACAATCGCTACGCCTGTGTTCCGCACAGGTCGTCATCGTCTCGAACGAGGTTGGACAAGGGATCGTCCCTGACAACGCGCTGTCCCGCCGGTTTCGCGAAGCGCAGGGACGGCTGAACATCGCATTGGCCGCCGAAGCCGATCTGGTGGTGCAAGTCACGGCTGGCCTGCCGTTGGTATTGAAGGGGCGACTGGATTGACACGTCTGCATCTCGTGCGTCACGGCCCGACCCACGCCAAAACGATGGTTGGCTGGTCCGACCTGCCTGCTGACCTCAGCGATCGTGCCGCCGTTGCCCGGTTGCATGACCACCTGCCTGCGGACGCTATCTTTGTTTCCTCTGACCTGAGCCGAGCCGCCGATACTGCATCGGCCATTCAAGGCACACGGCGGCGGCTGCAACATCAGTCTGCGCTGCGCGAAATCAATTTCGGCACTTGGGAGCTGCGCGCCTTCAAAGAGATTGAGGCTGAAGACCCCGAACTTGCCTTTGCATATTGGGACAACCCCGGCGATGTGCGCCCCCTAAACGGGGAAAGCTGGAACGAGGTCCGCGAACGCGTCGACGCAGCCGTTGACCAATTGATCCAACAACACACAGGATGCGATCTGGTGGTCGTGGCGCATTTTGGCGTGATCCTAACCCAGGTCCAAAGGGCGCTCGACGTTGACGCGCAAGAGGCTTTTGGCCATCGCATCGACAACCTTTCGGTTACCGAAATCACGCATCACGGCGATCGCTGGTCTGTCGGACGGATCAATCATCTTCCGTGATGCAACCGCGCACAAATCACTGATTTACGGAATGGATCGGCCACGCCATCCTAGCCGCATGACTTTTGATTTGTTTATCGGAGACCGCCTGTTTTCCAGCTGGTCCATGCGCGGGTGGCTGATGCTGGAAAAGTTCGGCCTGCCCTATCGTTCCCACATGATCGGCCTCTATTCCGGCACCATGGCCGAGGATATGCAACCCCTCGCGCCGGCCCGCCTTGTCCCGGCCCTGCGATTGCCCGACGGCACCGTGGTTGGGGAAAGCCTGGCGATGGCGGAAACCCTTGCCGAGCTACATCCCGAAACGGGGCTTTGGCCCAAAGACCCCGCCGCGCGCGCCACCGCGCGGTGGCTATGTGCTGAAATGGTAGCTGGGTTTGGCGCATTGCGCGGGCAGTGTCCAATGCAGCTCAAGCAGTGCTGGCAGGGGTTCGCTCCGTCGACCGAAACACGCGCCGATCTTGCAAGGATCGAAACCTTGTGGGCCCATGCCCGTGATGTGTCAGGCGCGGACTCCGGTCCTTTGTTCGGCCACTATTCCCTTGCGGACGTGTTCTATACGCCGGTCGCGGCACGGATTATTGGCTATGGCTTGCCAGTCGCTGAGGCCAATCGCGAATACTGCCTTAATTTGCTGTCGGATGCTTCTGTCCGCCAGTGGCGTGCGATGGGGCTGACGGTCAACTACGACCCTTTTCCATACCCCGTGGACCTGCCATCCGAACCTTGGCCAATTGCCGGTTCTTCTCAGGCAAAAGCCGTGAACGGAAATATGTCAATCAACGACGCCTGCCCCTATTCCGGCAAAGCCATCACCGCAGTTCTTGAACTGAACGGCCAGCGTTGGGGGTTCTGCAACCAGTTTTGCCGTGACAAAACAGTCGCTGATCCCGGTGCCTGGCCAAAATTCACCGAGATGACCCGCGCCGTTAACGATTCTTAAACCGCAGCCGTGGCAGCAACGACCTGTTAACCAAAAAAGGTCATTCATGGTTGCCCGCGCCCACACTGTTGCTTTTCAAGGGGTCGATGCCCGCCCGGTCGAGGTGCAGTGCGCCGTCTCACCGGGCCTGCCCGCATTTTCCATCGTCGGGCTGCCCGACAAAGCCGTGTCGGAGGCGCGGGACCGCGTCCGCAGCGCGCTGAGCTCGATGGCCATCGCGTTGCCGTCAAAACGGATCACTATCAACCTGTCGCCTGCCGACCTACCCAAAGAAGGCAGCCATTTCGACCTGCCTATAGCTGTTGCATTGCTGTCCGCGTTAGAGATCATTCCGCGGGACGCCGCCGAAGGTTCGGTTTCGCTGGGCGAGTTATCTTTGGATGGCTCACTAGTGCCTGTGGTCGGTGCCCTACCCGCTGCAATGACTGCGGCGGCTGAGGATCGGGCCTTGCTCTGCCCCCGTGCCTCTAGTGCCGAGGCTGCTTGGGTTGATGCAACACAGGTGATCGGCGCTGGGTCGCTTGGGGACCTGGTGCGGCATTTCTCTGGCCAGTCTCCGCTATCCGCCGCACAGCCCGGCGAAGTCACACTTGAGCCCAGCGCGCGTGACCTGCGCGACGTCAAAGGGCAAGAACGTGCAAAGCGCGCCCTGGAAATCGCCGCAGCAGGTCGGCACCATCTGATCATGACCGGCACACCCGGTTCCGGCAAATCCATGCTGGCTGCACGCCTGCCCGGGATTTTACCGCCGCTGACACCGACCGAGGCGTTAGAAACTTCGATGATTCAGTCGTTGTGCGGGCTATTGGACGAAGGTGGGATCAGCCGCAGCCGCCCGTTTCGCGAACCTCATCACACGGCGTCCATGGCTGCGATCGTTGGTGGCGGCAGGGGGGCAAAGCCGGGCGAGATTTCACTGGCCCACAACGGCGTTCTGTTCATGGACGAGTTCCCGGAATTCCCACGCACGGTTCTAGAGACACTACGCCAGCCTATTGAAACTGGAGAGGTCATGGTCGCGCGTGCAAATGCCCATGTGAAATACCCCTGCCGGTTCATGCTGGTCGCGGCGGCCAACCCTTGCAAATGCGGCTACCTCACCGATCCCGGGCGCGCTTGTTCCCGCGCACCTGTTTGCGGAGAGGATTACCTGAGCCGAATCTCCGGGCCGTTGATGGACCGGTTTGATTTGCGGATTGAGGTGCCCCCGGTCAGATTCACCGATCTGGACCTACCACCCTCGGGTGACAGTTCCGCCACCGTTGCCGCGCGCGTCGAACAAGCCCGGTCGATTCAGGCAGAGCGGTTTTGCGATACACCGTCCACCCGTCAGAACGCCGATGTCGAGGGTAAATTGCTGGATGAAATCGCTGCCCCGGATGCTGAAGGCAAAGACCTGTTGCTGAAGGCAGCCGAGCGATTTGGCCTGTCTGCCCGCGCCTTTCACCGCATCCTGCGTGTAGCGCGTACTATCGCTGATCTGGACGGGGCGCCGGATGTCCGGCGCCTTCATATAGCCGAGGCGCTGAGCTTTCGTATCAGCGCCAAGGCGGCATCTTAAAGCTTGGCTTCAATCGCCTGCCAAATTTTTTCGGCGACGTTCACGCCGTTGAACCGCTCTAGCTCTTGAATGCCTGTTGGCGAGGTCACATTGATTTCCGTCAGGTAATCGCCGATCACGTCGATGCCGACAAATATCTGGCCTTTTTCCTTCAGCAGCGGTCCGATCGCGGCACAAATTTCCAGGTCGCGCTCGGACAGGCCAATCTTTTCGGGACGACCGCCTACATGCATGTTCGAACGTGTTTCGCCCGCGGCCGGTACGCGGTTGATCGCACCTACGGCTTCACCATCAACCAGAATCACACGTTTGTCGCCATTGCTGACATCCGGCAGGAATTTCTGAACAATCAAAGGCTCGCGCGAGAACCCGGTGAACAGCTCATGCAAAGACGTCAGGTTGCGATCATTCGCGTCCAACCGGAAAACTCCGGCACCGCCATTGCCATAAAGCGGTTTGAGGATGACGTCGCCGTGCTTTTCCTTGAACGCCTTGATGGTCTGCAGATCCCGCGCAATCGTTGTGGGCGGCGTCAGGTCCGGGAAATCCAGAACCAGTAGTTTTTCGGGGTAGTTCCGCACCCAGAACGGATCATTCACAACCAATACTTGCCCCTTTAGACGGTCCAGCAAGTGGGTCGATGTGATGTAATGCATGTCAAACGGCGGGTCCTGACGCAGCCAGATCACGTCGAACTCTGCCAGGTCCACTTCACGTTCGGGGCCAAGTTCCGCCGGATTGCCCGCCACCCGTTGAACTTTCATGTCCTGACCGCGCGCGGTGATCCGCCCCTCTTGATAGGCCAGCTGATCCGGGCTGTAGAAAAACAGCGTATGTCCGCGCGCCTGCGCCTCTTCGGCCAGACGGAATGAGCTGTCGGCATTGATATCCACGGCCCCGATTGGGTCCATCTGAAAGGCGATTTTCATGGCGTGTCCCTCAGTTTCACGCCAGATACATGGCCCAGCCACGTCGGGGGTTCAATGGGGATCAGGCTAAACCGAAGGCGTTTTCGATAATTTGAACGGCGCCCGAGGCATCCACCAAAGCCGCGTCAAACCGCACATTGGTCAATTGCCCGTTTGGTTCGGTTTCCAGGAATTGGGCCGCCGATGCGCAGATCCTATCCATTTGGCGCCGATTGATCCGGGCGGCAGCGGCATCGAAACTGACACTTTTTTTCACTTCGACAAAGACAATCCCGTGAGCGTCGCGCGCAATAAGATCGATCTCCCCACCGGCGCCGCGCCAGCGGCGATTCAGGATGAAATAGCCGCGTTGTTCATAATTTGACGCAACCTGCTGCTCCGCCGCCTGCCCGGCATGATAGGACACCGAACTTCGAACGGATCGTGCAGCCATGTCATCCCTTTCCCAATTTCAGAGCCTTCTGATAGATCGGGCGGCGCGGCAGCTTGTACATCTCTGATACCAGATCGGCCGCGTCGCGAACTGAATGGGTTTCCAAGGCTCGTTTCAACGCCTCTTCTACGTCGGATTCGTTAACAGTTTCTGAATGTCCGCGGTCCACGAGCAGAACAATTTCACCTTTGACTGTCTGCCCATGCAGGTTGGCCGCCAGTTCTTCCAACGTCCCGCGACGAACCTCTTCGAATTTCTTTGTCAGTTCGCGGCACATTGCGGCCTGACGGTCATTGCCTAGCACGGTTGCAAGATCCGACAAACACGCCGCTACGCGTTTCGGAGATTCGTAAAACACCAGTGTGCCCGGCACGTCCCGCAATACTTCGATCCGCGACCGGCGCGCGCCGGTCGCGTTCGGCAAGAAGCCCGCAAAAAAGAATGCATCCGTCGGCAGCCCGGCCAGTGTCAGCGCCATTAGCGCCGCTGACGGTCCCGGTGCGCAGGTCACCGTATGACCCGCTTCGGCGGCCTGCTTCCCCAAATCGTATCCCGGATCGGCGATCAGCGGCATTCCGGCCTCAGATGCATAAGCGACAGACTTCCCGTCCTGCAACGCATCAAGGATTTTGCCGCGCGCGCCGACGCCGCTGTGATCGTGATAGGCTAGGATTCGTCGCCCATCCAGCGGTACGCCGTGAATCTCCATCAACCGGCGCAAGCTGCGCGTGTCTTCGGCAGCAATGACGTCAGCCGAGGCCAGCACATCCAGCGCTCTGAGCGTTATATCGCGCGCCGCACCGATCGGAGTGGCAACAAAATACAGGCCCGCGCCCAATCTTACTTTTTGAAAATTCAAAGCTGGACCCTCACAGCGTGACGTTTATTATCGCGGCATAACAGATTGGTGGTACCCCAAGCCGCCGGGACAGGGAGTTTTCATTTAGATGTTTACCGTTTGCAAGCCCGTTCGCAAGCTGGCGAAATCCGCCGCGATCCTGGCAACCGCCGCATTCCTCGCGGCATGTGAGCCCGGCGGCCTTGGCGGAGGCCCGTCAATCAACACGTCCAAACCCGTTCCGGTCGCACTTTTGGTTCCGGCGGGATCGGGAAATTCCGGCGACGCCGAACTGGCGCGGAGCCTTGAGAACGCGGCGCGCCTGGCCATGGCTGATCTGCAGAATGTTAAGATTGATCTGCGCGTTTATGACACGCGCGGCAGCTCGAACACGGCTGCGACAGTGGCGCAACAGGCCGTCGCGGATGGGGCGAAGATCATCATTGGCCCGGTTTACGCGCAGGCAGCAAACTCGGCAGGTCTCTCCGTACTGAACAACAAGGTCAACGTGCTGTCCTTCTCGAACAATACCAGCATTGCTGGTGGCAACGTCTTTGTTCTGGGTCCGACCTTTCAAAACACTGCGAACCGTTTGGTCAACTTTGCCGGTTCACAAGGCAAGACCAGCATGGTCATCGTCCACAGCAATGATGCAGCCGGGCAGCTTGGTCAATCAGCGATTGCAACCGCGCTTGCCAGCAGCCGTGTAGCGAACGCGGGTACGGTTGGCTATGACCGGTCCCAGCAAGGCGTCATCAATTCGGTTCCAACGATCAAGGCAACCGTGGATGCTGCTGGTGCGGATTCGGTGTTTCTGACGGCAACGACAGCTGGCGCACTGCCGCTGTATTCGCAGCTGTTGCCAGAA
This sequence comes from Ruegeria sp. YTSC230, assembly GCF_059609665.1. Taxonomy (NCBI): domain Bacteria; kingdom Pseudomonadati; phylum Pseudomonadota; class Alphaproteobacteria; order Rhodobacterales; family Roseobacteraceae; genus Ruegeria; species Ruegeria sp. YTSC230. The sequence continues at coordinate 137,602 of NZ_JBXWMC010000007.1, forward strand.
GCTGGTGTGTCGTCGGCCACCACCCAGTTCCTCGGCCTGACGCGCTGGGACATACCGGCACAGACGCTGGAACTGCCGGGTGTTCAAGGGGGCTGGTTCGCCCTGCCCGACCCGGCAAAGGCGCAGGCGTACCGTCAGCGGTATAACAGCACCTATGGTGAGGCTCCGCACCCGATCAGCGGTCTGGCCTATGATGGCATTGCAGCGATTGCGGCTTTGGTGAGCCAGGGAAAATCCGACGCGCTGACCGCATCTGCCCTGACACAAAATGCCGGTTTCCAGGGCGTTGGCGGTATCTTCCGCCTGCGATCAGACGGCACGAATGAACGCGGTCTGGCCGTTGCCACGATCCAGAACAAACAGGTAGTAGTGATTGACTCCGCCCCTCAAAGCTTCTCTGGCGCCGGTTTCTGATCAGCCGATGCTGACGCTCACCCCCAAGGGTGAGCTGATCTGCCCGGCCGATGAAATTTTCGACAGTACCGCCATCCTGGTGCAACTGTCGGAAGCCTTTGAAAATATTCAAGACAATGCCGCGCGGCGGAATGAAACCGTGCGCATCCTGCGCGATGCCCAAAAAGCTGGGCGCAAGACCATTGCGGATGCCTTCGCTAAACGCCCCTTTGACGCCAGACCTTTGACCCGGTCCTACACCTATTTAACCGACGGGTTGGTCTGCACAGCGATGCAAGTGGCCAGCACCTATCTACATCCGCTGGCAACCCCGACGCAGGGCGAAAAGATTGCGGTTCTTGCTGTTGGTGGATATGGCCGCGGCGAAATGGCCCCGGCTTCGGACGTCGATCTGCTTTTTTTGACGCCCTACAAGATCACCGCCTGGGCCGAGAGCGTCATCGAGTCCATGCTCTACATGCTTTGGGATCTACGCCTGAAGGTTGGCCATTCATCCCGAACAATCAAGGATTGCCTGCGACTGGGCACCGAGGATTTCACCATCCGCACCGCCATGCTCGAGCAACGCTATCTGGCTGGGGACGCGGCCCTTGCCGAAGAACTTGATGACCGTCTGAAAACCGAGCTGTTCAAGGGCAGCGAGCGTCAATTCATCGAGGCCAAGCTGCAGGAACGGGACGAGCGCCACCACAAGCAGGGTGAGCGTTACATGGTCGAGCCCAATGTAAAAGAGGGCAAGGGTGGGCTGCGCGATCTTCAATCACTCTACTGGATTGCAAAGTACATCTATGGCGTTCAGGACGTGGCTGAACTGGTCCCTCTGGGCCTGTTTGAACCCGAGGAATTCAGCACCTTTGTAGAGGCCGAAGAGTTTCTGTGGGCCGTGCGTTCACATCTGCATCTAGTGACCGGGCGCGCAACAGAACAGCTGACCTTCGACCTGCAGGTCGAGGTTGCCGACCGTATGGGTTATGAAGACAGGGCCGGGCGACGGGCTGTTGAAGTGTTCATGCAACGCTATTTCCGCGAGGCAACGCGCGTTGGTGAACTGACCCGGATATTCCTGACCAAACTCGAAGCGTCACACGTGAAAGGTGCCGCCCTACTGGAACGCATCTTTAGGCGTCGACCGCGTGTCAAAGCAGGGTACAAGGTCGTTCACGGTCGCTTGGATGTAGCGGACGCCAAGAAGTTTCTGTCCGACAAGCTGAACCTTCTGCGTCTGTTCGAGGAAGGTCTTCGCACTGGCATGCTGATCCACCCGGATGCGATGCGGCTGGTAACAGCCAACCTAAGCCTCATCGACGACGACATGCGCCAAAACAAAGAGGCGCAGCGCATTTTTCTGGACCTCATGCTGAAACACGGCAACCCGGAACGCGCCCTGCGCCGCATGAACGAATTGGGAGTATTGTCGGCGTTTTTGCCAGAGTTCGAACACATCGTGGCGATGATGCAGTTCAACATGTATCACAGCTATACAGTGGACGAGCACACGATCCAGACCATCGTCAACCTGGCCCAGATTGAACGCGGTGAATTGGTCGAGTCACTACCGCTGGCCTCATCGATCCTGAAACGCGGGGTTAATCGCAAGGTCCTCTACGTAGCGTTGCTGCTGCACGATATCGCCAAAGGGCGACCCGAGGACCATTCCATTCTGGGCGCTCAGATCGCGCGCAAGGTTGCTCCACGGTTGGGTCTGAACAAATCAGACTCTGAAACCGTGGAATGGTTGGTACGATATCATCTTTTGATGTCGGACATGGCGCAGAAACGCGACATCTCGGACCCGCGCACAGTGCGCGATTTTGCCAAGGCGGTTAAGACGGTCAAACGGTTGGATCTGCTCACGGTTCTGACCGTGTGTGACATTCGCGGCGTTGGGCCCAACACCTGGAACAACTGGAAGGCCACCCTGCTGCGCGCCTTGCACGCTGAAACCAAACGGGCGCTTGAAACCGGTATGGAAGACCTGAACCGGGCCAACCGTGGCGCCGAAGCCAAAAAGGCGCTGCGTTCGGCGCTTGACGATTGGTCGAAGGCTGACCTGAAGGCCGAAACAGGACGACACTATGCGCCCTATTGGCAGGGCCTGAACCTGTCTACACATATTGAGTTCGCGAAAATGCTACGCGCTCTGGAACACAGCGGCGACCCCGGCGCGATGGAAATTCACCTGCATCCGGATGACGATCGCGACGCCACCCGCGCGTGTTTTGCCATGGCAGACCATCCGGGGATTTTCGCCCGCATCGCCGGGGCGCTTGCGTTGGTTGGGGCCAACGTGGTCGACGCCCGTAGCTATACCACCAAGGACGGGTACGTCACTGATGCGTTCTGGATTCAGGATGCCGAGGGCCACCCTTTTGAGGCCAGCCGATTACCGCGACTGACACAGATGATCCAAAAGACGCTCAAGGGCGAAGTCGTGGCGCGTGACGCTCTGAAATCGCGCGACAAGATCAAGAAACGCGAACGCGCCTTCAATGTGCCGACCCATATCATCTTCGATAATGACGGGTCCGAGATCTACACCATCATCGAGGTTGATACCCGCGACCGCCCGGGCCTGTTGTATGACCTGGCCAGAACGCTGGCGGCGGCCAATGTCTATATCGCCAACGCCGTGATCGCGACCTATGGCGAACAGGTTGTCGATACGTTTTACGTCAAGGACATGTTCGGCCTGAAATACCATTCCGAAAGCAAACAACGCGGTCTTGAGACCAAGCTGCGCAAAGCCATCACTGAAGGTGCGGAGCGCGCGATCTCATGAAACAAATCCGGTTGTTTTCAGGCCTGTTCACGGTCGGATTCTGGACTCTGGCCAGTCGAATTTTGGGATTTCTCCGAGAGATTCTGCTAACCGCCTATATCGGGCCCGGTCCGGTGATGGACGCCTTTGTTGCCGCTTTCCGCCTGCCCAACATGTTTCGCCGTTTCTTTGCCGAAGGTGCCTTCAACGCCGCCTTTGTGCCAATGTTCTCGAAACGACTGGAGGGCGAAGAAGACGCCGAAGGATTTGCACAGGATGCCTTCAACCTGCTGGCGGCGGCTGTTTTGGCACTGGTTGGATTGGCGATGGTATTCATGCCTGGACTTGTTTGGCTGACCGCCGAAGGGTTCTATGGCGATGAACGCTTCGACATGGCTGTCGACTACGGTCACGTCGTTTTTCCCTATATCCTGTTCATGTCGCTGGCCGCGCTGTTTTCCGGCGTTCTGAATGCCACTGGTCGGTTCGCCGCTGCCGCTGCCGCGCCTGTCTTACTCAATATCTTTGCCTGTACTGCTTTGATCGCAGGCGCGCTGTCTGGCGGCGACGTAATCTGGTGGCTGATCACGGTCATTCCGCTGGCAGGGGTTGCGCAACTGGCGCTGGTTTGGGTGGCGACAGAACGAGCAGGTATTCGCATCCGTCCCGGCCTGCCCAAGCTCAGCCCGGAAATGCGACGCATGGTTCGCATTGCAGTGCCCGCCGCTTTGGCGATGGGCGTCACGCAGGTCAATCTCGTGGTTGGCCAGTTGGTCGCGTCCAAAACCGAAAAGGCTGTCAGTTGGCTGTTCGCAGCGGATCGGCTGTATCAATTGCCATTGGGCGTGGTCGGTATTGCGGTGGGGATCGTCCTGCTCCCAGATCTGTCGCGCCGCTTACGGGCCGGGGACAAGGACGGGGCGCGCAATGCCTATTCCCGCGCCGGAGAGTTCACACTGCTGCTGACCCTGCCGTCCACAGTTGCCTTTCTGATCATTCCAATACCTCTGGTGTCGGTCCTGTTCGAACGCGGCCAATTCAGCCCCGAGGACTCGGCTGCCACTGCCTTGGCCGTAGCTATCTATGGCGTCGGCCTGCCCGCTTTCATGCTGCAAAAGCTGCTGCAGCCCTTGTTCTTCGCGCGCGAAGACACCCGCTCTCCGTTTCGCTATGCCGTAGTTGCGATGGTGATCAATGCCGGGCTGGCCTTTGGTCTTTACCCATTGGTGGGGTGGATCGCACCGGCGATCGCGGCTTCGGCTGCCGGTTGGGCGATGGTTGCCTTGTTGGCGATTGGAGCGCGCCGTTTCGGCGATGAAGCACGGTTTGACGACCGGTTCAAACGACGTGCCTGGCGCGTCGTCGCGGCATCGCTGGGTATGGGCGTTGTGCTTTTCGCCGCCCTTCATATTTTTGGTTGGACCTTCCAAGTACCCGGATGGCGTTATCTGGCGCTGCTTGTCCTAATCATAGTTGCAGCTGCCGCCTATTTCTTACTCGGTCACCTCTTCAAAGCGTTCGAGCTGTCCGAATTCAGAAAAGCGCTGCGTCGGTCCTGATCAGTCGCGGCGAATACGTCCCACGATCCGCGCCCATCCGCCCGGTGCCAGGAAAAACGATAGACCAAATCCGGTGGCAAATCCGCCCAGATCGGCAACCCAATCGGACGTGCCGCCAAACAAAAGTCCGAACACCAGCTGGATGCCCATCAAAACCGCGATCAGGCTGAAGGCCCGGGACTGGTTTTCGCCGACCAGTGACAACTTGCGCCACAGCAGCCATGTGAACGCGCCGATCAGACCGTAAACCGGCGGGAACCCTCCGACCAGCGGATAGGCGGGATTTAGCAACAACCCATAGACCAACGCGCCACCGATACCGGACAAAACGAAAATGATCAGCATTTGAAAACCGCCGAACACTTCGGCTACCATTTTGCCCATGGCCAGAACGAAGACGCTGACAAAAACCGCCTGGGTAAAACTGCCCGATACGAACGGATAGGTCACGAAACGGATCACATGTTCAAACGGCCAACGGCCATTCTCGATCATCCAGTGAAAGATATCCGGGGAAAAGGTGTAACTCTGCAGGGCATCCAACCGCCAACCTACCGCTGATGGCCCACCCACAAGACCGCGTGCACCCAGTGTAAACGCCAATTCGATCCCCATGATGAACAGGACCAACGCCACCACAACGGGCGGCAGAGGGTTTACGGCGGGTGTATAATGCTCACTGCTCATTGGGCTGGCCTTTCGCGGCTGTTGACGTCCCTTGACCTCATGGGTAAGCGACGGGGGCTGATTTTTCCAGACGGGAGTTCCCTTCGATGACCGAAACCAAGTTCACGCCGCGCGTGTTTTCCGGCATCCAGCCTTCGGGAAACCTGCACCTTGGCAACTACCTGGGTGCGCTCAAGCGTTTTGTGGATATGCAGGGCGAAGATTTCGAGACCATTTATTGCATGGTCGACCTGCACGCGATCACCGTCTGGCAAGACCCTGCCCGTCTGCGCGAAAAGACCCGCGAGGTTTGCGCCGGTTTCATCGCCGCCGGTCTGGACCCTGAAAAGTCCATCCTGTTCAACCAAAGCCAGGTGGCCGAGCACACGCAGCTGGCGTGGATCTTCAATTGTATCGCCCGGATGGGCTGGATGCAGCGGATGACGCAGTTCAAGGACAAGGCGGGCAAGAATGCTCAGAACGCCTCGCTGGGTTTGTTTGCTTACCCGGCACTGATGGCAGCGGACATCCTGACCTACCATGCGACACATGTGCCGGTGGGCGAGGACCAGAAACAGCATCTGGAGCTGACTCGCGACATCGCGATCAAGTTCAACCATGATTATGGCGTGGATTTCTTTCCGGTGACCGAGCCTGTAATCGGTGGACCCGCGCCGCGCGTGATGAACCTGCGGGACGGCTCGCGGAAGATGTCGTCTTCGGACCCGTCCGATATGACCCGGATCAACATGACGGACGATGCCGACGAGATCGCCAAGAAGATCCGCAAGGCCAAGACCGACCCGGATGCCCTGCCTTCAGAAGCCGACGGTCTGTCCGAACGCCCCGAGGCGCGCAATCTGGTCAACATCTACGCCGCGCTCAGCGATCAAACGGCGGAACAGGTTCTGGCCGAAGTCGGCGGCAAGCAATTCGGTGAATTCAAACCGATGCTGGCCGAGCTGGCGGTCGCCAAACTGTCGCCGATCTCAACCGAAATGGCGCGTCTGATGGGTGAAGAGGCCGAGATTGACCGGATTCTCGCACGCGGCGCGGAAAGGGCGCGGGCGATAGCGGCCCCGATCCTGCAACAGACCTACGACATCGTGGGTATGGTTGGCGCAAAACAAGGCTGATTGCGCTGGACCTTCCTGTGACGCCTTCCTAGGTTGCCCCAAGGGCAAAGGAGGGCGTCATGGCAGTCGGCAAAAATATCCGCACCTATTTTGATGGTCAGTGGCACAACGGGGACGCCCCGATCATGCGTGCGGCAGACCATGGCGCTTGGCTGGGGTCTTCGGTCTTTGACGGCGCGCGTTTCTTCGACGGGCTGACCCCGGATCTGGTGGCCCATTGCGAACGGGTCAACCGCTCGGCCGAGGCGCTTTTACTGACGCCGACCGTGACGACCGAACGGATGGTCGAAATCGTCCGCGAAGGGCTGAATGGCTATGCCAAAGGTTCCGCCGTCTATATTCGGCCGATGTATTGGGGCATCGACGGGGACGCCACGGCCATTGTGCCTCAGCAGGACAGCACCGGATTTGCCATCTGTCTGGAAGAAATACCAATGGCACCGGAAACAGCTTCGGTCACGCTGACCACCACGCGGTTCCGCCGACCGGTTCTGGAATCAGCCGTTGTGAATGCCAAAGCCGGATGCCTGTATCCCAACAACGCCCGAATGCTGAAAGAGGCCAAGTCCAAGGGGTTCTCGAACGCGCTGGTAGCGGATGCCTTGGGTCATGTGGCGGAAACCGCCACCGCAAACATCTTCATGGTCCGGGACGGCGAGGTATTCACACCTACGCCCAATGGAACTTTTCTGGCCGGAATCACCCGAGCGCGACATATCAAAAACCTGCGCGCTGACGGCGTGACGGTCCACGAATCTGTTCTCAGCTTTGAAGATTTTCACAAGGCGGACGAGGTGTTTATGACCGGTAACATGAACAAGATAACGCCGGTCACCGCATTAGAAGACACCCAATATCAGGTCGGACCGATTGCACGTCGCGCGCGCGAGCTTTATTGGGACTGGGCGGCAAGCACTCGGTAGTCATACGCCGTGTTGCCAGCCCGCATTTGGTCGGGCATGATCCCCCTAAATACACGAGGACACCCATGCGTAAGTTTCTAGTCATTCTGGATGACAGCCGTGAATGCCTTAACGCGATGCGTTTCGCTGCAATGCGTGCAGCCCATACCGGTGGAGGGGTAACGATCCTGTCCGTCATCCCACCCGATGAGTTCAATCACTGGATCGGTGTTGCCGAAACCATGCGCGAAGAGGCACGCGAACGCATTCATGCGCATTACGAAGTTTTCGCCAAATGGATGCGCGACAAACAAGGGATCGATCCCGAGCTGTCCATTCGCGAAGGCGACCCTGTCCCTCAGATCATCGAACATGTCCAGTCAGACCCGGACATCGGCGTTCTGGTCCTGGGGGCTGGCATCGAAAAGAAAGGGCCTGGCCCTTTGGTAACGCAGCTGACTAAAAACTCGGGCAGCTTGCCGATTCCGATCACAATTGTGCCCGGCGACCTTAGCAAGGAAAAGCTGGAAGCCATCACCTGAGGCCACCCTATGCAACGCCGCATCCAGTTCTGGTTCGAATTCGCATCGACCTATTCCTACCTCAGCGCCATGCGAATCGAGCAGGCTGCGGCACAGCACGACGTCGTCGTAGAATGGCATCCCTTTCTTCTGGGGCCCATTTTCGCGACGCAGGGCTGGAACAATTCCCCGTTCAACATCTACCCGGCCAAAGGGCGCTATATGTGGCGCGATATGGAGCGTTTGACGTCGCAGCGCGGCCTGCCCTTCCGGCAGCCGGACCCGTTTCCGCAAAACGGCCTGAAGGCTGCGCGCCTCACGCTGGCTATTGAAGATCAGACCCACAGGGCGCGTTTCGTTCGGGCGGTCTATACAGCCGAATTTGCACAAGGTCGGAACGTGTCGGACGATGCGGTGCTGGTTGATTGCCTGAAATCCGCTGGCCTGCCTGAAAACCTTTTGGACAGAACCCAAGACGCCGAGATCAAGTCTGCTTTGATCAAGCAGACTAAAACCGCTCAGGCCAAGGGGCTGTTTGGCGCGCCGAGTTTTCTAGTCGGTGACGAACTATACTGGGGTGACGATCGGTTGGATGATGCAATCCGGTTGGCGGCCAACATTTAGAATCGTTCCAAATCTTGACTTATCCGGCTCGGACCCGCATATCAGATGCAACTGAAACGGAGCCGTGACATGTTCATCCAGACCGAATCCACGCCGAACCCTGCAACCTTGAAGTTTCTGCCCGGCCAGACCGTGCTAGAAGCGGGCACTGCGGATTTCCCATCGGCTGAAGCCGGTGAAAAATCACCTTTGGCAAAACGGATTTTTGCGGTCAGCGGAGTAACGGGTGTATTCCTCGGCAATGACTTCGTGACCGTCACCAAGTCCGATGACGTCCAATGGGATCACATCAAACCCGCGATTCTGGGTGCGGTGATGGAGCATTATCAATCCGGCCAACCGGTCATCGGGGCTGGTGAGACAGCCGCATCGGGCCATGCTGAGCACACTGGCGAAGATGCCGAAGTCGTGAACCAAATCAAAGACTTGCTGGATAGCCGGGTCCGTCCCGCGGTTGCTCAGGATGGCGGCGACATTACGTTCCACGGGTTTGACCGGGGCGTTGTCTACCTGCACATGCAAGGTGCTTGCGCGGGCTGCCCGTCTTCGACCCTGACGTTGAAGATGGGTATCGAAAACCTGCTGCGTCACTACATCCCCGAAGTGACCGAGGTTCGCCCTGTTGCCGTCTGACCCCATTATTTTGGCGTTTGATACATCGGCCGCGCATTGCGCGGCCGCTTTGTTGTGCGGCAACCGGATCGTGACTTCGCGCATCGAAGCCATGTCGCGCGGTCAAGCCGAACGCCTGATGCCGTTGCTGGAAGAGGTTCTGGCAGATGCCGGATATGGGTGGAAAGACCTGTCCGCGATCGGTGTCGGCGTTGGACCCGGAAACTTTACCGGCATCCGAATCTCGGTTTCTGCGGCGCGGGGCCTAGCCTTAGGGCTTGGCGTTCCAGCGGTAGGCGTGTCAGGGTTCGACGCATTGGCCGAAATGTCTATGGACGCCCTGCCCGCGATCCGCGCCCCACGTGATCAGGTTTACGTGGCGTTGCCGGACCAAAGTCCGATGCTTATGCCTCAAATTGAGGCAGAATCACTTGGCCCCCTGATCCTGAATGACGACCCGGATGCGCAAATCCGTGCAATTGCCCGGATCGCCGGGCAAAAGTGGCAGACCAACACCGCGCAGCCAGCTCCACTCTATGTTCGGCCTGCGGATGCGGCCCCTTCCAAAGACACCCCCCCGGTTTTGCTGGACTGATGACTCCCGAGGATCTTGCCAGAACACACGCGGCGGCATTTACCCGGTCACGGTCGTGGGCTGCGGTCGAATTCTCGGATCTTCTGAACAATCGATTCATCCATACCGTTGGAAATACTCAATCTTTCGCGCTGTTCCAGGTGATCGGCGATGAGGCGGAATTGCTGACGATCGCCACGCATCCGGACGTTCAGCGACAGGGCTTAGCCCGAAATTGCATGCATGAATGGCACACGAAAGCAAAGGCTTTGGGGGCAACGCGCGCTGTTCTGGACGTCGCTGCAGATAACTTGCCGGCCATCGCGCTGTATGAACACAGCGGTTATCGCGCCTGTGGAGTGCGCAAGGGGTACTACCTGCGCGAAAACAATCAGAAAATCGACGCTATCGTGATGGAATCCGCGCTGGATTGACCGTCACAGATAAAATTTTTCGACCAAATGGTCAAAAATCTGTTGACCACGGTGGTTGCAAACGTCCTTAATTCCCGCCATCACAACAGTTATGCTCGCTCACAGTGGGTGAACGGGGCTATCTTCGCCCCGACCGATAATAACAAACGGGAGTATAAAATGACCCTGATGAAATCCTTGATGGGTGCCACCGCCGCAGTCGCACTTACGGCTGGCGCTGCGCTGGCAGATCCTGCCCTGATCTTTGATCTTGGTGGCAAGTTTGACAAATCCTTCAACGAAGCCGCCCACAATGGCGCATCGCGTTGGGCCGAAGAAACAGGCGGCTCGTATAACGAGATCGAGATCCAGTCCGAAGCACAGCGCGAGCAAGCTCTGCGCCGTTTCGCTGAATCCGGCTCAAACCCGATCATCACGATGGGTTTTGGCATGGCTGATCCGCTGTCCGCCGTGGCCGCCGATTACCCAGACACCAAATTCGTTGCGGTTGACGTCAACTGGCTGGACATCCCCAACATCCGCCAAATCGGTTTTGCCGAACATGAAGGGTCATATCTGGTTGGCATGATGGCCGCGATGGCATCGGAATCCGGCACCGTCGGCTTTATCGGTGGCATGGATATCCCGCTGATCCGCCACTTTGGCTGCGGTTATGCGCAGGGTGCCAAGGCTGTAAACCCTGACATCAATGTTGTTGCCAACATGACCGGTACCACCCCGGCAGCATGGAACGACCCGGTGAAGGGTTCGGAACTGACCAAAGCACAAATCAGCCAGGGCGCTGATGTGATCTATGCGGCCGCTGGCGGCACCGGTGTTGGCGTACTGCAGACCGCGGCAGACGAAGGCATCCTGTCGATCGGCGTGGACAGCAACCAGAACCACCTGCACCCGGGTAAGGTTCTGACCTCGATGCTGAAACGCGTTGATGTTGCCGTTTATGACGCGATGTCTGCGGGCGAAGACCTGGAAACCGGCGTATTCCAGATGGGTCTGGCCGAAGAAGGTGTTGGCGTCGCCATGGATGACAACAACGCACCTCTGGTCTCGGACGAGATGAAAGGCGCAGTCGACAAAGCGCGTCAAGACATCATCGACGGTAACGTCTCTGTTGTCAGCTATTATGAGAACGACAGCTGCCCGGCACTGCAGTTCTGATATCGCGCAAGGCGGGGGTACAACCTCCGCCTTGCCCCCGACTCTGCCGCGTATGACACCGCGGCCCTTTCGGCAATTGAGGACAAGACATGACCGTCCCCGCCATTGAGCTCAAAGGGATATCCAAAGCCTTTGGGCCGGTTCAGGCCAATAAAGACATTTCTATCAGCGTCGCCCCCGGTACGATCCATGGGATCATCGGTGAAAACGGTGCGGGCAAATCCACGCTGATGAGCATCCTCTACGGCTTTTACAAAGCCGATAAAGGTGAAATCTGGATTAACGGCAACAAGACCGACATCCCTGACAGCCAAGCGGCCATTGCTGCCGGGATCGGGATGGTTTTCCAGCATTTCAAACTGGTTGAGAATTTCACCGTTCTGGAAAACATCGTTCTCGGTGCCGAGGACGGCGGGCTGCTGGCCCCGTCCTTGTCCAAAGCGCGCAAAGAATTGAAAGCGCTGGAAGAGGAATACGAGCTGTTCGTCGATCCCGACAAGCGCATCGACGAGATTGGCGTCGGAATGCAGCAAAGGGTCGAGATCCTGAAAGCCCTGTATCGCAAGGCCGAGATTCTGATTCTGGACGAACCCACCGGGGTTCTGACCCCGTCCGAGGCTGACCAGCTTTTCCGCATCCTTGACCGCCTGCGGGCCGAAGGGAAGACGATCATCGTGATCACGCACAAGCTGCGCGAAATCATGGAAAACACCGATACGGTTTCGGTCATGCGGCGCGGTCAGATGACGGCGACGGTGAAAACAGCCGACACCAGCCCCGAGGAACTGGCCGAGCTGATGGTGGGCCGCAAGGTGCTGCTGCAGGTCGACAAAGTACCTGCGCAACCCGGTAAGCCCGTTTTGGAAATTGAAAAGCTCAGTGTTTTCGATTCGGCCGGGGTCGAACGGGTCAAGGGTATCGACCTGACCGTTCGGGCCGGTGAAATCGTCGGTATCGCTGGCGTGGCCGGAAATGGCCAATCGGAGCTTCTGGAAGTTCTGGGCGGCATGCGTCCGGGTCAGGGTTCGATCAAACTGAACGGTGCCCCGCTGGCGCTTAGCGGTCCGGGATCGGACGGTCAGGCCCGTCGCGCCCAGCATATTGCGCATGTTCCCGAAGACCGTCAGCGCGAAGGTCTTGTGATGGACTTCCACGCTTGGGAAAACGTGGCCTTTGGCTATCACCGTGATCCTGCCTATCAGAGCGGGTTTTTCATGAACAACGCCGCCCTGCGCGCCGATACCGAGCGCAAGATCGAAAAATTCGACGTCCGGCCACCTGATGCATGGCTTACAGCCAAAAGCTTCTCGGGCGGGAACCAACAAAAGATTGTTGTCGCGCGCGAAATTGAACGGAACCCGGATCTTCTATTGGTGGGGCAACCAACCCGCGGCGTCGACATCGGCGCGATCGAGTTCATTCACAAGCAGATCGTCGCGCTGCGCGATCAGGGTAAAGCAATCCTGCTCGTCTCGGTCGAGTTGGAAGAAATCTTCTCGCTATCGGATCGCATCGCTGTGATGTTTGACGGACATGTCATGGGCGAAAGACTGCCCCATGAAACAGATGAAAAAGAACTTGGCCTGTTGATGGCCGGTGTTGCGGGAGAGGCCGCGTAACATGGAAAAGATGCCCAAATGGGCCGATGTGGTGCTGATCCCGCTGATCAGTCTGATATTGGCCGCAATCTTGTCCGCCTTGGTCATTCTGGCCATCGGTGAAAACCCGGTCGAAGCGGTGAAACTGATGGTGACCGGTGCGCTCGGGTCGACCTACGGTTGGGGGTATACGCTGTATTATGCCACCAACTTTATGTTCACCGGGTTGGCTGTGGCTGTCGCCTTCCACGCCCGACTGTTCAACATCGGGGGCGAAGGTCAGGCTATGCTGGGCGGGCTGGGCGTTGCCATGGTATGCCTTTACATCCCATGGCCGCATTGGAGCATCGCGCTGTTGGCGGCCTGCGCAGGTTCGATGCTGTTTGGCGCCGCATGGGCCGCCATTCCGGCCTATCTACAAGCCAAGCGTGGCAGTCACATCGTGATCACAACGATCATGTTCAACTTTATTGCGGCGGCATTCCTGAACTACGTGTTGGTCAATCTTATGCGACCACCGGGCGCGCAAGACCCCTCGTCGGCGCGTTTCCCCGATGCCGTTCACCTACCCACATTTCAGTCGATGTTCTCAACCGCCGAAAACGTAGTGTTCAAAGGGACCCCTGTTAATATCACGTTCTTCATCGCGGTATTGGCCTGTTTTGTCGTCTGGGCACTGATCTGGCGGACAAGATTGGGCTATGAAATCCGGTCCTACGGCAAGACCGAAACCGGCGCTGTCTATGCAGGCATTTCCCCGGTGCGGATCACCATCATCGCGATGCTGATTTCGGGCGCGCTGGCGGGGCTGATGGCCATCAACAACGTGATGGGCGAGGCCGAACGCCTGGTTTTGAACGCAACTGAAGGCGCAGGTTTCATCGGCATCGCTGTGGCCCTGATGGGCCGGTCGCACCCGTTTGGCGTATTCCTTGCGGCGATCCTGTTCGGGTTTCTCTATCAGGGCGGTGCAGAATTGGCTTTCTGGACGTCGATCCCGCGCGAACTGATCGTAGTCATTCAGGCTCTGGTGATCCTGTTCACTGGAGCATTGGACAACATGGTCCGGATGCCGCTTGAAAAGCTGTTCCTGAGCCTGCGGAAGGGAGCGCAGTGATGGAGTTCTTCATTACCTTCATCCAGGTCCTGGATTCGACCATCCGTCTGGCCACACCGCTATTGCTGGCTTGTCTGGCTGGGCTCTATTCCGAACGTGCAGGCATTTTCGACATCGGTCTGGAAGGCAAGATGCTGATGGCCGCCTTCTTCTCGGCAGCCGTCGCGGCTGTGACCGGGTCGGTCTGGTTGGGCCTGCTGGCGGGGATCGCCTCTTCTCTTGTTCTTTCCGGACTTCACGGTTTGGCTTCGATCACCTTCCGGGGCAACCAGTTGATATCCGGGGTCGCAATCAACTTTCTTGCAGCAGGTATGACGGTCCTTGTCGCGCAAAGCTGGTTCGAACAGGGCGGGCGCACGCCCTCACTGTTTGGTGGCGGTCGTTTCACACCGATCAACTTCCCCTTTGCCGAGTCGCTGAGCGGGGTGCCGATCATCGGGCCGATCTATTCCGAGTTGCTCTCGGGCCATTCAGTCCTGGTCTATGTCGCGTTCCTGATGGTTCCGGCAACATGGTGGATTCTGTATCGCACACGGTTCGGCTTGCGCCTCCGCGCCGTGGGTGAAAACCCGGCTGCCGTGGACACAGCTGGTGTCTCGGTCGTTGGCTTGCGCTACGCTGCTGTCGCCATTTGTGGTGTGCTGTGCGGCATTGCCGGGGCTTATCTGGCCACTGCGCTGCAGGCCGGCTTCGTCAAGGACATGACCGCAGGCCGCGGGTTTATCGCGCTGGCTGCACTGATCTTTGCAAAATGGCGGCCCTGGCATGCCATGGGAGCATGCCTTTTGTTCGGATTGCTGCAAGCCATCGCACTGCGTTTCCAGAACATCGATCTGGGCGGCGTGGTTATCCCTGTGCAGGCAATGGATGCCCTGCCCTACGTCCTCACCGTGGTCATTCTGGCTGGCTTTGTCGGCAAGGCGGTCCCGCCCCGCGCCGGTGGTGAGCCTTACGTGAAAGAGCGCTGATAAGTCCAGTTTCGGACTCAGTTCAGTCCTGTTCGCTGCAGAGCGGCATGCGGAGTTGATTTTGCATGCCGCAACCGTTCTAAAGGGGTATGCATGTGTCGCCAATCATACCCCACGACTCGGAATCCACCCGGACCGTGTTTTTGGGAACGCATGAACGCCTCAACACTGAGGAAAACCAGACATTTAGCCGTTTCAGGCTGCTGGCATGACGCCCAGCGATCCGACTTCCGCCATGTGGCCACGGGGCACTGCCGCCGCGCGTCGCATTAAACCGACACCACTTTGCCTTGAGGCGGCCCTGATCACTCTCTGTGACCCGCCTACCCTCATCCAGTAGCTCGATATGCAAATTTACCTTCCTATCGCCGAAGTTTCTGTCAACGCCTTCCTTCTATTGGGGCTTGGGGGGATGGTCGGCATTCTTTCGGGTATGTTCGGTGTCGGCGGCGGCTTCCTGATGACGCCCCTGCTGTTCTTTATCGGCATTCCGCCGGCCGTTGCGGTTGCAACCGAAGCCAACCAGATTGTTGCCTCTTCCTTCTCTGGGGTTCTGGCGCATTTCCGACGAAAAACCGTCGACCTGAGAATGGGGACCGTCCTATTGATGGGCGGCTTAACGGGTGCCGCACTTGGGGTGGTGATTTTCAACTACCTCAAAAGCCTCGGGCAGGTCGATCTGCTTGTGACGTTGTGCTACGTCGTGTTCCTTGGCGTCGTAGGCGGTTTGATGTTCATCGAAAGCCTGAATGCTCTCCGTAAATCCAAGAAAGGCGTGTCCGCACCCCCCAAGCGTCGCCAACGCGGCTGGGTGCATGCGATGCCGTTTAAAATGCGGTTCCGGACTTCGGGCCTGTATATCTCGGTCATTCCGCCTGCGCTGGTTGGCCTGTTCGTTGGCGTTCTGTCGGCCATTATGGGCGTTGGCGGCGGGTTCATCATGGTGCCTGCGATGATCTATTTGTTGGGAATGCCCACCAAGGTTGTTGTCGGAACATCCCTGTTCCAGATCATCTTTGTCACCGCCTTTACGACCATGCTGCATGCTACCACCAACTTTACAGTTGATGTCGTTCTTGCCGTTTTGCTTCTGGTTGGCGGCGTCATCGGCGCACAGATCGGCACGGTGATCGGCGCCCGCATGCCTGCCGAGCAGTTGCGCGTGTTGCTCGCGGCCCTTGTTCTTGTGGTTTGCGGAAAACTGGCGCTGGATCTGCTGCTTGAACCATCCGAGCTCTATTCGCTTGGCACCGGCGGAGGGCACTGATCATGCTGAAACGCTTGCTTGTTGCGCTGGCTCTTTGTGCCAGCCCCGCCCTGGCTGTTGATGAGGAAGTCGTTCTGGGCCTCAGCCAGGATCGCGTGGCCATCACCGCCAATTTCGACGGCTCTGAAATCCTGGTCTTTGGCGCGGTCAAACGCGAAGCTCCCATCCCGTCAGGACCACCGCTGGAAGTGATTGTCGCAGTGTCTGGTCCATCCAGTCCTGTCACCGTTCGGCGTAAAGAGCGCAAGCTTGGAATCTGGGTTAATACTGACAGTGTCCTCGTAGACGAAGCCCCCAGTTTTTATGCGGTTGCGACCAGCGCGCCCTTGAATGAGATCCTGTCGGATACCGAAGACCTGCGATACAGCGTATCAATCGAACGTGCCATCCGGTCTGTTGGTGCTGCGATGAACATCCGCGGCGCGCAGGAATTCGCGGACGCTGTTATTCGTATTCGCGAGCACGAAAGTCTGTATTCCATTCGCGAAGACACCGTGGCCGTTGATGAACAAACCCTGTTCCGTACCTCGATCGAAATGCCTGCGGATCTGACCGAAGGCGATTATGTGGCACGCATCTTCTTAACCCGTGGCGGTTCGGTCGTTTCGCAATTTGAGACCACCATCGACGTGCGCAAAGTGGGTTTGGAGCGGTTCTTGTACAACATGTCCCGCCAGCAACCGGTCTGGTACGGCTTGATGTCATTGGTGATCGCGATTGCGGCGGGTTGGGGTGCGTCAACCGCGTTCCGCCTATTGCGCGAGTAACTGACCGTTACCCGCGTCCGATGTAGGGCATGGTCGTGGCCATCACGGTCATAAACTGAACGTTTGCTTCAAGCGGCAGGTTCGCCATGTGCAAGACGGATCGTGCTGCGTCTTCGACGGCCATTGTTGGGTCAGGCTGCTGCCCCTCTGCAATGGCAGCATCGACCAGGCCCTGCACCATCTGTGTTCGCGCATTGCCGATATCGATTTGCCCACAAGCGATATTGAAGCCCCGCCCGTCCAAAGACAGACTGCGCGTCAGACCCGTAATGGCGTGTTTCGTCGCCGAGTAATGCACCGAGTTGGGGCGCGGCACATGGGCGGCAATTGAGCCGTTATTGATGATACGCCCGCCTTGCGGCGATTGGTGACGCATGATCCGAAACGCCTCACGGGCACACAGGAACATGCCGTTTAGGTTTACGTCGACGCTTTGGTACCAATCGTCCAACGCGATCTCGTCAATCGTTCCCCCCGGCGCGAAAATTCCGGCGTTGTTAAACAGAACATCCAAATGGCCCGCTTTGCCCCGAAACTCTCCAAAGGCGGCCTCGACCGCTTGTGCATCGGTGACATCCGCGACCAATGGAATTGCGTTTGCGTGCTCTGCAGCCATTTGGTTCAGCCTGTCAGCACTGCGCGCGAAAAGGCCAACCGTCCATCCTTGGGTCAGAAATAATTCAGCCGTGGCGCGCCCTATGCCCGAACTTGCGCCGGTCACAATAATGGAAGTCATGTCTCTTCTGCCTCCAATGTCAGCGAGGCCGCCGGGACAGCGCGCAGGTCGTCCACACGCAGCGGATAGGTCGGCTTGGCAAGCCGGTTGCGCACGACCCAGATCAGCCTTTCCTGCGCGCGTGTGATAGCCACATAGGCCAGTCGTTTCCACAACGGCTGTCCAGCTTCAGTACGGCCCATACGGGCAGCGGCATAGATATCCGGAGCAAACACTTGAACAGTGTTCCACTGCGACCCTTGCGCCTTGTGAATGGTGACCGCTGCGCCATGAAGAAAGGTGGCGCCCATGCGGGCGGCAAAAGGAATAAACGGCTCTTCCTCGTCCGGTTTTTCAATCTTGACGATGGATGCGGCGCTGACCTGAGGGTCTTCGGCACCCATCACGTGCAACCTGGAAAAGCCCGGTTTGCGGCCGGGGCCCAGATAGATGACCTGAGCGCCCTTGATCAGGCCACGCGCCTCAAGATCCAGCCGTTTCTTGCGATGTTTAAGGGGCAGTTCAATACCGTCACAGATTAGCGGTTCACCTTCCAACAATTCGGTATCCGGCGCGCCGTGAACATTCCGAAAAGCCTGAATTAGCCGAATGCGGGTTGCATTGCGCCAGACCAGAACGGGACTGCGGGCCATCAGATCGACCTCGACCCGCTGCCCCCAAACCACACGGTCGTCCTGACGGGCGGTCTGCTCGACCATGCGCTCAAAATCTTCGAACCCCATCTGAGGGTCCGACAGCGCATGGGCAAGGTCCAATATCGGGTTATCCGCATCCTGCCGATGAACTCGGTGAAGGATTTGTTTGCGCGGTTCCGGCAATGCCTCGAACACCATGCTGCCCGACTGATTGACGGGCGCCAACTGTGCCGGGTCACCAAACAGCAGAAGTGTTGGGAAGATTTCTTGCAAGTCTTCGAATTGCCGGTCATCCAGCATCGAGGCTTCGTCCACAAACCCGATGTCCAACGGCTCGTCCCGGCGTTTCCAGCCGGTTATAAAATCGGAGCCCCGTAACCCTGCCGCGGCCAACGCTCCGGGAATGGATTTGTTGTTCTGGTAAAACGCCGCTGCGCGATCCAGCGCCTCGTCGGTCAGGCCTTCGATTTCGGGGCGTTCGTCATTGCCTGCCAGCCATTCGGCGATGCGCTCGTATTCCGGGTCGTAGACAGGCGTATAAAGGATACGGTGGATCGTGGTGGCTGGCACCCCGCGCAGACGCAATACGCTGGCCGCTTTGTTCGTCGGGGCCAAGATCGCCAGACTGCGTTTTTCACGGGCTTTGCGGCTCTCGAAATCGCCGGACACGATCTGAACGCCTGTGTCCGCAATGGCTTTGTAAAGCTCGGCCAGCAGCAGGGTTTTTCCGGACCCCGCCTTGCCAATCACGGCCATCACACCGGACTTACCCGATCCTGGAAGCTTCAGCAGCGCGTCATCGTCAAGGTCAACACCTGCCGACTTCAGCATCTCAGAGATGCTGTCATACGCGGCGGCCTGGTCGTCAGAGTAGGTCACAGAGGGCAAAGACATGGCGCGACCCTACAAGCCCGCGCCAGCTATCACCAGATGTGGAATTCGGTTTTCATCCTGTCACGCTGACAATGCAAACGGGTGTTGCCTGCCAACGCCGAAAGCCGTCTTGAACCACAGCCGCGACAATTCACGCGGGATGCCTGCGCGCTTGGCCACACGGTTGCAGTCGTCCGCCGAATACGGCCACATCCCGACCGAGATTTGATCACGTCCCTTACCTTCCGTGCCCAGCACGATCGGGGATGATCCGATCAGGCGATAGATGCGAATCATACGCGCATCAAAAACACCCGCAATGTGGGTTAGACCAAACCCCTCCATCATCTCGCCACCGCTAAGCATGATGGCCCCGGCCGTGTGCGGGCTTGCCGTGCGCGACAGGCAAAAGCGCGTCACTTCCCAGATCAAGGGGCTGTTGATTGGTTTGCCGCCCGTCAGGTGTCCGAACACCTCGTTCACCATGACCGAACCGGTCGTCGGCAAAACACGCATGGACCCACCATGGCTGCCATCCGGTTCTTCCCAAATAACATAGATCGGGTTCAGATCATCGTACTGATCCCGCTCTTCCCCCTTGTCGTTGACATGAACATCCCAGCCCAACCGGGTTTTGAATTGATCGGCGCGGTCCCGAAACATCCCCTCGGCCAGTTTTGGATATTTGTGCAATTCGTCAGCATAGACATAACGCAACATGACTCTTTTCCCCTTGTCGTCCTGTGCAAGAACGAAGGGGGTACAAAGTCGTGGTTAATTTCCGGTTTTTAGTGCGCGCGCGCCTTAAACCACTATTAACCCTCGGCTCAAGGCCGTTGCGATAGCATGAGTTGTGTTTTGCGCACCCAACTTGGCGCGTGCGCTTTCGATATAGACCCTCAGCGTGTGTTCCGAGATCGACAAGGAATGAGCGACCTGTGCCCTGCTATAACCCAGGGCGAGCAAGGTCATGGCGTCCACTTCACGCGGCGACAATCCGCGTGAAGATTCGGGCTGACGGTCACTTTCAAACTCCAGCGCCTTCCGGTTGAAGTAATGCGCGATCAGGATCAACTCACGCCCATGCGTTTCGATGAATCTCTGCCAGGTTTCATCATCACAGGTGTGGTTGACAGTAAACAAGGCGAATTGACCATTCGGCCCACGGATCGGAATGGAATAACCTTGATTGCCAACGCCGTGCTCTAATGCATCCTTCAAAAATGTCTTGGCAACCTTGCCCGACCAATCCAGCGTCTTCCAGTCCACCGGATGAAACCGTTGGAAACTGCCCAGTATGACCGGATCGATTCTATGATAGTTACGCTCGCGGTACCGTTCGGCCCAGACGTCGGGATAGGTGGTATAGCCGTATTGATCACCGGCCCCGTCGACCCAATGGTAAATCAGGTTTTCAATCTGCAGCCTGTCCCGCAGGCGAATGGCGACTTCGCTTAGTTCGTCAAGCGAGCTGGTGTTTTCCAAGTCCTCCAGAACCTGGCTCATATCGAGTTTTGTTGCCATCCGCGGGTGCTCGAACCTCATTCTTTCTGGACGAGATTTCGGCTGCGGCGATCAGCTTGGTGTCATCCAACTGCTCGGCAAGCGCGGTCAAACCGTTTTCAACAGCAAAGGCGCTGAGGTCCGACAGTACGTCCAGTATCCACTCATTTTGCGCCATCAGCGTCTCTCCGAAACGGTTAACGAAGGGTTAACACAACCATAGCATGAGGAAGTTTTTTTAGCCTATTCACTGATTTCTACTCCCCAAAAACAGCGGGGCATTTTCGATTAAGCCTTTGAAAAGGCTGATACCACCGCCCAAAAGAGAAACACCCGCGAGCCGGAAAACCGATTCGCGGGTGTTTTGGATTTTGTCTGAGACGAACTTAGTCGCGTGCGGCCAGAACCTCTTCCAAGGTGCGCATCCCGGTCTGTGGAGCCTGAACCAGCACCGACATGTTGCCCGGCTTATGCTCGTTCCGCAGCATCTTCATGTGCGCCTCGGGCAGATCATTCCAGGTGAACACTTCGGACATGCAGGGATCCAATCGACGCTCGACCATCAGCTGGTTTGCTGCGGCCGCCTGTTTCAGGTGAGCAAAGTGCGAACCCTGCAGACGCTTCTGGTGCATCCACATGTAGCGCACGTCAAAGGTCAGGTTATAGCCGGTTGTACCTGCACAGATTACAACCATACCGCCTTTTTTAACGACGAAGGTCGAAACCGGGAAGGTGCTTTCGCCGGGGTGCTCGAACACCATGTCGACGTTGTTGCCTTTACCGGTGATGTCCCAAATGGCTTTGCCGAACTTGCGGGCCTCTTTGAACCACTCGGCATATTCGGGTGTGTTGACCGTCGGCAGCTGACCCCAGCAGTTGAAGTCCTTGCGGTTCAGAACGCCCTTGGCACCCAGACCCATCACAAAGTCGCGCTTGCTTTCGTCCGAGATCACACCGATGGCGTTTGCACCTGCGGTATTGATCAGCTGGATCGCATAAGACCCCAGGCCACCCGACGCACCCCAAACCAGAACGTTCTGACCCGGCTTCAAGTCATGCGGCTCGTGACCGAACAGCATCCGGTAGGCGGTTGCCAGTGTCAGCGTATAGCAGGCGCTTTCTTCCCAAGTCAGGTGCTTGGGACGCGGCATCAACTGTTGAGCCTGAACATTTGTGAACTGCGCGAACGAACCGTCCGGAGTTTCATAGCCCCAAATCCGCTGGCTATCCGAATACATCGGGTCGCCACCATTACAATGCTCGTCGTCGCCGTCATCCTGATTGCAGTGGATGACAACTTCATCACCGACTTTCCAGCGGGTGACTTTTGAACCAACTGCCCAAACGATGCCAGACGCATCCGAACCAGCAATGTGATAAGGTGCCTTATGGCCGTCAAAAGGCGAGATCGGCTTGCCCAGCGAGGCCCAGACGCCGTTGTAGTTGACGCCTGCAGCCATGACCAGAACCAGCACTTCGTGACTGTCCAGCACGGGGACGTCTACGACTTCCTGAATCATCGCGGTGTCCGGGTCGCCGTGGCGCTCCTTGCGGATCGCCCATGCATACATTTTCTTGGGCACAAAACCCATCGGAGGGATTTCACCCATCTCATAGAGGTCTTTTTCCGGTGCCTCGTACGACGCGATGCCGCTGTCGGTGTCCAGAGCCATGTTGGCCTCCTTCAGTTCTAAACCTTTGCCGCGATGCAGAATCGCGTGCATTAACCGATGGAATATTGGCCTTTAGGAAATAATGCAACCGAAATCGGTGCCGTTTTGTAACTTTATGACCCAGCGGATGCAGAAATTTCTTTCGCATCTGCAGCATTTCCCTCGTCTGGTCCCATCGGAACCGAGGCTGCATAATACTCCAGAAGATCAACCCTTTGACCGGACAGGCATATTTTTCCGTCACTGCGCCTGAGAATTCGCCGTTCGACCAACTGATCAATCGCGGCTTCAACCGATGTCTGGTTCTCTTGGTCCGTCATTCCATTGCGACGCATGAGCTCGACAATCACCTGAACGGCATCGGCCTCCGACATCTCTTTATGCTTTTGCATTAGCCAACACGCGGCGGGTACCGGGACCAGCGGGATGGCAGCGCGGAGTCGCGTCATCAGGTCACGCGCCAAATCGGTCATCAGATCGCGCTGATGATCTGCCCGAAACGCCCGCAAGGAAACGGGCTGACCATATCGGACCGAGGCTAGGCCAAATCGTTTGTAGCGCCCGATCACGCGCCGCCAGAGTTGTTTGAGGATCCATCTGGTGATTACACCGATCCGCGCGCGAAACCGTCGTTCATTGCCTAATGCGGCACGCGTCAGAACAGTATCTTCGAGCACACGATCATAGTTCAGCGCCACGGGGACGAATACAACATCGCGGCCCTCTTCCGAGGTCCCGTCAATAATATATTTGAGCAAACCCAGCTTTGGACGACCCAGGGCACCAGTCAGACTTAACCCACCTTCGGGGAACATGGCCTGCGTCACTCCTGCCGCGGTTGCGTGGCGCACATAACAGGACAACACCTGACGATAGAGATCATTGCCGGACTTTCGCCGGATAAAATAAGCCCCCATCGCACGGATCAGACGGCTAAGGGGCCAGACACGGGCCCATTCACCCACCGCATAAGAAAGGGCCGAATGTTGCGCTGCGAGGTAGGTAACGAGCACATAGTCCATATTGCTGCGATGATTCATGACGAAAACCACCGTGGCGTCGGGGTCGATGTTTTCGACAGCGTCTTCGTCCTGATAGCTAAGCTGCACATGATAGAACGCATTGCTCAGCAAACGAGCCAGACGGATCGCAATGCTGAAATAGGCAACGGCTGAAAACGAGGGAACGATCTCACGCGCGTATCGCTGCGCTTGCTCGAACGCCACAGCATCGGGGACACCCGTTTCGCGTGCGTGATCCTGAACGGCCTGACCAACCTGCGGGTCATAGATCAGGCGCTGAATCATATCGTGACGGTGTGCCAACTTGAACGGCTGGATCGGCCGCTTCAGGCGCGTGTTCAATCGTTTCACCGCTCGTTCGAGTCGACGCCTGAAAAACCACCGCACCGACGGGAACAGAAAATGTGATGCTAAAGTGACCACGGCAAACACCAGGATCAGCAAAAAAAGCCAAAGCGGAAGTTCCACGGTCTGAGTCATGCGTGCACCCTGCCACCAAACGCTGCGTCCTACAATCTGAAGAACCTAATATGCCGCGACGCAGCGAATTGACATGTCCCGAAAATTGCGCTTTAGAGGCCAGGAACGTAATTTTCTTGCCCAACCGATACGTGAGGTCCAGCTATGACGCAGACGCAGAAAGATCGCCCCTGGCTCATCCGAACCTATGCCGGTCATTCCACCGCCAAAGCGTCGAACGCCTTGTATCGCGGGAACCTGGCAAAAGGCCAGACGGGCCTGTCGGTGGCCTTCGATCTGCCCACGCAGACCGGTTATGACAGCGATCATACGCTCGCGCGCGGCGAAGTGGGCAAGGTTGGCGTACCCGTCGGCCACCTAGGCGATATGCGGGTTCTGTTCGACCAGATTCCGTTGGAACAGATGAACACTTCGATGACGATCAACGCGACAGCGCCTTGGCTGCTTGCGCTTTACATCGCTGTGGCCGAGGAACAAGGCGCAGATATCTCCAAACTGCAGGGCACGGTACAAAACGACCTGATCAAGGAATACCTGAGCCGCGGCACCTATGTCTGCCCGCCCAAACCGTCGCTCAAGATGATCGCTGACGTGGCCGAGTACTGTTATACCAACGTGCCGAAATGGAACCCGATGAACGTGTGTTCCTATCACCTGCAAGAAGCCGGCGCGACACCGGAGCAAGAGCTGTCTTATGCGCTGGCCACCGCCATCGCCGTTCTGGACGAACTGCGCCCTCGTGTCCCCGCCGAGGATTTCCCGGCACTTTGCGGACGGATTTCGTTCTTTGTTAACGCAGGTATCCGCTTTGTCACTGAAATGTGCAAAATGCGCGCTTTCGTCGATCTTTGGGACGAAATCCTGCGCGACCGCTACGGCGTAGAGAACCCGAAATTCCGCCGATTCCGGTATGGCGTTCAGGTCAACTCGCTCGGTTTGACCGAGCAGCAGCCTGAAAACAACGTCTACCGCATCCTGATCGAGATGCTGGCCGTGACTCTTTCGAAAAAGGCCCGCGCCCGCGCAGTTCAGCTGCCTGCATGGAACGAGGCACTGGGCTTGCCCCGCCCCTGGGATCAGCAGTGGTCCATGCGGATGCAACAGATTCTGGCCTATGAGACCGACCTTCTGGAATATGGTGACCTGTTCGATGGCAACCCCGCCGTGGACGCGAAGGTTGAAGAATTGAAAGAGGGCGCACGCGCCGAACTGGCCAATCTGGACTCGATGGGCGGTGCGGTTGCGTCGATCGAATACATGAAGTCACGGCTTGTTGATTCAAACGCTGAACGCCTGAACCGCATTGAACGGAACGAAACTGTCGTTGTCGGTGTGAACAAGTGGATCGAAGGCGAACCCTCGCCCCTGCAGACCAAAGATGGCGGCATCATGGTCGTTGATCCCGCAGTCGAACAAGAACAAATCGCGCGCCTGAATGAATGGCGGCAAGATCGCGATGACACAGCTGTCGCGGCGGCTCTGGCCGCGCTACGCGAAGCGGCGCAAAACGGCACCAACGTCATGGAGCCCTCAATCGCAGCTGCCAAGGCTGGTGTAACCACCGGTGAGTGGGCCGAAGAAATGCGCAAAGTCTACGGTACCTATCGTGGGCCCACGGGCGTTTCGGGCTCGGTCTCGAACAAAACAGAGGGCTTGGAAGATCTGCGGGCCGCAGTGGATGCGGTCAGCGACAAGCTTGGCCGTCGCCTGAAATTCCTGGTCGGAAAACCCGGCCTGGACGGTCATTCGAACGGTGCGGAACAGATCGCATTCCGCGCACGTGATTGCGGTATGGAAATCAGTTACGAAGGTATCCGCCTGACGCCAGAGGAAATCGTAACTGCCGCAGTGGATGACGACGCACATGTCATCGGTCTGTCAATTCTTTCCGGCAGCCACATTCCGCTTGTGCAGGACGTCATGAACCGACTGCGCGAGGCCGGGCTGGATCATATTCCGGTGATTGTTGGTGGCATCATCCCCGATGACGATGCCGCAAAGCTCACTGCGATGGGCGTCGCAAAGATCTATACGCCCAAGAATTTTGAGCTGAATGCAATCATGGGCGATATCGTCACCCTGGTAGATCCGCAAACCCTCGCTGCTGAGTAATATCTGCCAATTTCGCCAATTCCTCTTCTATCCCCTGAACAAAAGGGGATAGATAATTTATTTCTTTGGAATTACGGTGTGCCATCGGGGACAGCGGTAATGACTAACTCCTGGGAGAGGGTGAATGTCGGGGACAAATCTGGAAAAAATGTCGCGTAAAGAACTACTCGAATTGCGCGAAAAGGTCGAAAAAGCACTAATCGACGCAGAAAAGCGCGAACGGAAAGAAGCGTTAAAAGCCGCTGAAAAAGCCGCAGCAGAATTTGGATTCTCATTGTCAGAGTTGGCAAAAGACAACCCGGCTTCCGGAAAAATTGCGAAAGCAAAATACAGAAATCCTGCAGATCCAAAACAAACATGGTCGGGTCGCGGCCGAAAACCGCAATGGCTTCATGACGCATTGAAATCCGGGGCGGATATCTCGGATCTGGAAATCTAATATCTAATTGGAACTGATCCCAAAATGACCATTCATATTGGAGCCAAAAAAGGCGACATCGCAGAAACGGTTCTTTTGCCTGGCGATCCTTATCGCGCAAAATGGGCGGCCGAAACGTTTTTGGACGATGTGAAGCAAGTAAATGACGTTCGCGGTATGCTGGGCTTTAGCGGAAGCTGGAAAGGCAACCCTGTCACCATTCAGGGCAGCGGTATGGGCATGCCGTCCTTGTCGATTTACGTCAACGAATTGATCCGGGACTACGGGGCCAAAACGCTGATCCGCATTGGCTCCTGCGGGGGAATGCAGGACAGCGTGAATGTCCGCGATGTGATCCTTGCGATGACCTCAACCACGCTTAGCTCACCGTCGCGCGGCATCATGAAAGAGCTGAACTTTGCACCCTGCGCCGATTGGGGGCTGCTTCAGGCGGCGGCTCAGGCAGCAGCGGCCAAAGGCACGCCAACCCATGTTGGTGGCATCTACTCGTCGGACGTTTTCTATGACGAACGCCCAGATCTGAACGAACAGATGGTGCGGCACGGTATTCTCGGGGTCGAGATGGAAGCTGCTGAGTTGTACATTCTGGCCGCGCGCCACAAATGCCGGGCGTTGGCTGTTCTAACCGTTTCCGACCACTTGCTGACCGGCGAAGCTTTGCCCTCAGCTGATCGCGAAAGCAGTTTTGGCGACATGGTTGAAATCGCACTACAGGCGGCATTTCCGGCGGCGTAAATGCAAACATGCAGGGTGGGAAGCCGCCCTGCTTATGCTGCTATTGACCCTTCAGGCATTGAGTTGGAGCGTCGCCTCCCTGCTGCTGCGCGCCACAGAATGCACACACCCAAACGCCTTCTTTACGGTGCTGCCGCCAGCGGCAGTCCCGGCTCAAGGATGAGGTGCGCGAGCGCCACAGGAAATAGGCAAATACTCCGCCTGCCAGAATAAGAAGCAATATGGGCATGCCAATGCATGGCCCATTTTTCCCACTAGTGGCAAGCCCACAGTTGTCGGTTCAGGCCGCGTTAGCGTATTCGAACAAATCTGGGATGCGGTCATTTACGGGTTTCACAGGTTCTGGAGTGTAATATGACCACGCTTGTTCCAACGTTTTTAAAGCCTCTGATTTTGTGTTCTGTTTTTCTTCCATCGGAGAGATCCTGTTCTAACTCGGTCACTCCTCCCTGATTGAAAAATAGACAGACGCGCCGACAGATTCACCGCATCTTTTTGCAGCTTCGGTATGCCCTGAACGCAACTAAGGCTGGCATTTGCATCTGCCAGCCCTAGGCTTGATTCCTGTTACGCCGCCATGCAGGCATTCGCTTTAGCGGCCTGAGCCTCGCTTACGCCATCACCTGGAACAAATACTTCAGCCTGCTTGCCACCCTGCAGTTCATATTGCGTCGTAAACGAACCACTAATCCCCGCCTGCCCGGCGCATTCCACTTGCTTGAATACAATATCCGCCCGATTGCTGCTCGATCCGCCACAGGCCGAAAGAGCCGTGATCGCGGCGACAGACAAAACCTTAGTAAGTGTTTGAGTCATTGATGTTCTCCGAATTTTCAATACTCGCAGAACACGAAAAAACCCGGGAAGTTACCATCCCGGGTTTCATAATTTCTTTCGGCTGTGTTCAAACTGCGCGGTCAACCATCATCTTTTTGATTTCAGCAATCGCCTTGGCCGGGTTCAGACCCTTCGGACAGGTCTTGGCGCAATTCATGATCGTGTGGCAGCGATACAGCTTGAACGGGTCTTCCAACTCATCCAAACGTTCACCAGTGGCTTCGTCACGGCTGTCGATGATCCAGCGATACGCATGCAAAAGCGCAGCGGGCCCAAGGTAGCGATCCCCGTTCCACCAATAGCTGGGGCATGAGGTTGAGCAGCTGGCGCACATCACGCATTCATACAGCCCATCCAGTTTCTTGCGATCCTCAATGGATTGCTTCCACTCTTTCGCCGGGCGGTTGGTCTTGGTTTCCAGCCACGGCATGATGCTGGCATGTTGCGCGTAGAAATGGGTCAAATCGGGGATCAAGTCCTTGACGACCGGCATATGCGGCAGCGGATAAATCTTAACGTCACCCTTGATTTCATCCATGCCGTAGATACAGGCCAGCGTGTTGATCCCGTCGATATTCATCGCGCAGGAACCGCAGATACCTTCGCGGCAGGACCGGCGGAAGGTCAGCGTCGGGTCGATTTCATTCTTGATCTTGATCAGCGCGTCCAGAACCATCGGGCCGCAGCTGTCCATATCGACAAAATAGGTGTCTACACGTGGATTTTGACCGTCATCCGGGTTCCAGCGATAGATCTGAAACTTACGAACATTGGCCGCTCCTTCAGGCTTTGGCCAAGTTTTACCTGTGGTAATCCGAGAGTTCTTTGGCAGGGTGAGTTGTACCATTTCCGACCTCGCTAAAATCCTGCGTATAGATATACTCGGCAGGCCGGAAAGCCAACCTTTTAACCTTGAAAACACCCAAGAAAATTGGGCAAGTTCACCACAAAATCCCCGCGGCGCACAAGGATCGTGCCGCTGAAGAAACGAGTTGAGTTCAGGACAGTGAATGCCGATTAATGTTGTCAACATACCTTACGGCAATAAGAACCCCTACCAGAACATGCTGTATTCGGCCTGTAAGCCAGAGTTCTGCTTGATTGCTTCCAGAAGCGCTCCTTTGTCCGCGTTTGCAAGGGCTGATTTTCAACCCGATCAAAGCATCATTCATATTCATTGGGACGACCGGTTGTTCCCCAAGCCGGAAACGGAAGCGCAGGCTTCTGATTTTCGTTCTACCTGTGACGGCATGAGACAATACCAGGCCAATGGCGGGCGCGTGATCTGGACCATTCACAATCAGTTCGCGCATTCCGAAGGTGGCAAGACAGATTATTTCCGCAATAACCGCCGGGAATTGGCGGAAATTGTCGACCTGATTCACGTTCACACGCCCCATGCCCGGCAGCATATGATTGATGAATATGGCACTGACCCGGAAAAACTGCGCCTCATTCCGCATCCGAGTTATCTTGGTGTTTACGAGCCGTCAGAGCAAACGTTGAAACGCCCTCTTCCCCTGCGCGAGCGCACCCATTTCTTAAGCTTTGGAACAATGCGGGGCAGCCGTGAATTGGAACGGTTGGAAGATGCCGCAAAAAAAATGACCAATCGCGGGCACGACTTTCAGGTATCAGTCGTCGGGCGGGTGTATCCGTCCGGCCGCCGCCTGATGCGCCGCATGCGATCAAACCGAAATACTACGGTTATTCCTGATCGAATTCCTGATTCCGAAATAGCCCAAGTGTTCTCAAATGTGCATGCATACATGCTGCCGTCGACGACCACTTTTACCTCGGGAACGGCAATGCTGGCGCAGACCTTTGGCTTGCCAATTATCGGCCCCGACATTGATGCGCACAAGCATACCACACCAGAGGCCTGTCATGATCTGCTCTATCCCGCGCAGAACCCAAGAGGCTTAATCCGCATGATGATGCGTGTGCTCAGCATGTCCGATGAGGAACTGGCCGAAAAACGTCAGGCCTGTCTCGACTTTGCGGTTGAACGCAGACCGCACCGAATATCCGGCGACCTGAAACGCGCGTTGTCTGAACTGGCCTAGATGCGGTCGTCCGTTAACGCGTCACCTGCACACGCGCGGCAAAAACCGCAATTTCATCCAATACCGCTTGGGGCGTCTTTCTGGTAAAGGTCTTGAAGATTGTTTCGTGCTCACCTTCGGTGGGCACGCGCCGGACAAATCCCCAGTCCTCGCGATCGATGACCCAGCTTTCAATGCCGTTTTCATACAACCAACGCGCATAACGCACATCGACGAATTTTTGGCTGGTTTTCATGTACTCGTAAGGCGCAATGTTACGGCCAAGGGCAACCAATGCACCTGTTCCCAGTTGGTCCACACGCTGCATGTTTTGCAGCGGCTGGCCGAATTTAATTGCCGTTCTTTGATGAACGTTTTCCGGAGCCGTACTGGAATAAGTGGACCCATGCGTGCCGATGACCACTTTGTCAGCGTCGTGGTTTCCCAGGCATTTGACCATGCGCTGAACATAATCATCGCTGTAGATCAAATCGTCGTCGACCAAAAAAACGATATCATCTGGATCTGGGGTCGTTACAAACTTGCCGACGTCTTTTTGATCTTCCTCGGGCACAAATGCAGATACCCTGGGATGATCCTGGTATTCCGACGGAACCTCTTTCCAGTCGTTCATGCACAAGTGTAGCATATCGACTTGATCAAGGATCGAGCGCACCGCCTGCAGCAACATTTTTTCTCGTAAAGGGTACGAGGCCATATGTGCTCTAACCGCCATCACTCAACCTTTCGAAAACTTTAAACGAAGCGAAACTGTATCTGCGGGAATTGCCGTGGCCGTCCCGATTGAACGGGTTTGTCTCACCGCAATACATCTTCCAATTTGAGAACCGGTCTGCGACCCAGTTCGAATACTCGCGATGGCGCACATGAGCGTTGTTTGGGTCAAAGACGAAATCGGACGAATAAATCACCACAAACCGTTTTGCCAAAGAAAACAGCCGGTGCATATAGGCCTCAAAAACTTCGTCTTCGACCAGATGATAAATGACGTCCAGAGACAATGCAGCGTCGTGCGGCTCGACCTCCGCATCTGCCGGAAGAAACGTCCAGCCTGAACGCTCGCTGAATTGGGCATTACACTTGCGCACGCAGTCTTCCGAGATATCCAGACCTGTGAATTGAGGGATATCAAAAAGGCTTGCCTGATTGCCATCGCCACTGCCCAATTCGACAACCGATTGTACGTCTTCAACTTCGACTAGGGTGTTGATGAAATTGGCCTTGTAAACCGCCAACCGGCCATAAGACCCAGCGCCAGAGTTTTTGCCCTGCGCGTAACGATTGGTCCAGTATTCGTTTGAGGAAAAATTACTCATGCTCGCACATCGACACTGGCGGGGCCGCAGAAACGGGTTCCACAGTCTTTGAGTGCGTATGGTCCTTTTCTCTCAACGATACTAATCACCGCGTCGCCTCTCGGTCTCTGTCGCGTCTTTAGGTTTTACGACATCAGAACGTCCGCGCTTTGGGCGCGATTTTCTGCAGGCTGATGCCGCCTTCGGCTTCGGTTGTCAGCGGATCGGCAATGACCGGGCGATAGCTGAGATCGACTTTGTTGCCATCAACACGCGACACTGTGTGAACACGCCAGTTCTCATCATCACGCTCTGTGAAATCTTCATGCGCGTGTGCGCCGCGGGATTCTTTGCGCGCCTCAGCGCCGACGATGGTCGCCAAGGCGCTTGGCATCAGGTTGGTCAGCTCCAGCGTTTCCATCAGGTCGCTGTTCCAGACCAGCGAGCGGTCGCTGACTTTCAGGTCGTCCATCTTGGCGGCGATCGCCGTCATCTTGTCGACGCCCTCGGCCATGGTTTTTGCTGTGCGGAAGACCGCTGCGTCTTCCTGCATGGTCTTCTGCATCTCAAGACGCAGATCGGCCGTAGCGATTGCACCGCTGGCATTGCGTACCGCGTCGAAACGGTCGAACGCCTTATCGACGGACGCCTGATTCAGCACCGGGTTCGGTGCCTCGGCATCCACAACCTTGCCCGCTTTGATTGCGGCAGCGCGGCCAAACACTACGAGGTCGATCAGTGAGTTCGAGCCCAAACGGTTCGCCCCGTGGACCGAGGCACAGCCTGCTTCACCGACAGCCATCAAGCCGGGGACAACGCCCGTCGGGTTGTCAGCGGTCGGGTTCAGAACCTCACCCCAATAGTTGGTCGGAATGCCGCCCATGTTGTAATGCACAGTCGGCAGAACCGGGATCGGTTCCTTGGTGACGTCTACGCCCGCAAAAACCCGCGCCGACTCCGAAATACCTGGTAGGCGCTCTGCCAGCGCTTCGGACGGCAGGTGGCTTAGGTTCAGGTGAATGTGGTCGCCACCGTCACCATGGCCACGACCTTCGCGGATCTCCATTGTCATCGACCGCGAGACGTAATCGCGAGGTGCGAGGTCCTTGTACTGGGGCGCATAACGCTCCATGAACCGTTCGCCTTCGGAGTTGGTTAGGTAACCGCCCTCACCACGCGCGCCTTCGGTGATCAGGCAGCCAGAGCCGTAGATGCCGGTCGGGTGGAATTGAACGAATTCCATATCCTGCAGGGCCAGACCCGCGCGGGCCACCATGCCACCACCATCGCCGGTGCAGGTATGGGCCGATGTTGCGCTGAAATAGGCGCGGCCATAGCCGCCGGTTGCCAGAACAACCATCTTGGCGTTGAAGACGTGCATCGTGCCGTCGTCCAACTTCCAGCAGACGACACCCTGACACTGCCCGTCTTCGGACATGATCAGGTCGATGGCGAAGTATTCGATATAGAACTCGGCGTTGTTCTTGAGGCTTTGACCATAGAGCGTGTGCAGGATCGCGTGACCGGTCCGGTCCGCAGCAGCACAGGTCCGCTGCACGGCAGGACCTTCGCCGAATTCGGTGGTGTGACCACCGAACGGGCGTTGGTAGATCTTGCCCTCTTCAGTACGGCTGAACGGAACACCGTAGTGTTCCAGCTCATACACGGCCTTGGGTGCCTCACGCGCAAGGTATTCCATTGCATCGGTGTCACCCAGCCAGTCCGAGCCTTTAACGGTGTCGTACATGTGCCACTGCCAGTGGTCCGGTCCCATATTGGACAGAGATGCGGCGATCCCGCCCTGCGCGGCAACCGTGTGCGAGCGTGTCGGAAACACCTTCGTGACACATGCCGTGCGCAGACCTTGTTCTGCCATGCCCAGCGTGGCGCGCAGACCAGCGCCGCCAGCGCCGACAACAACCACGTCATATTCGTGTGTTTCGTATTCGTATGCAGCTGTCATTTTGTTAATTCCTTACCGCGCGTTTCACAGAGCCAGCTTGATCAGGGCAAACAGCCCGGCAGCTATCAATGTGTAGCCAAACGCCGCGACGGCCATGAGGCTCAGCTTTTCTGCGACACCATGGACATAGTCTTCGATCGCAACCTGCGTCTCACGTACCAGATGGATGATTACGACGACCAAAGTCAGGCCAGTTACAATCGCCGGGAATGGGCGGCTGTAGTAGGTCAGAACCTCTTCGTATGATCTGCCCAAGCCGCTTGCGAAGACAAAAACGAAAAGTGGCACCAGAACGACCAGAGCGGCCGAGCTGACCATCATCTGCCAGTGATGATGTGTACCTTCGCCTCCGGCACCGGTACCCTGCGCGCGTTTGCGGTCAGTGAGGTAATTCATGGCCAATCTCCTTAAACCGCAATTGCCGTGATGAAGGCGAGGATGGTGGCCAACACCAGCATGCCGATCCCCATCTTTTCGGAGATACCGACATCTACGCAATACCCCAGATCCCAGATCACGTGACGCAGACGACCCAGCATGTGATAGAAGATCGCCCAGGTCGCAGCGAACATCACCAGATCACCTAGCCAGCTTCTCATCAGCCCATCGATGAAGTTGAATGCCGTTTCGGATGTTGCCGCCGCCAGGAACCACCAGACGACAAAGAATGCGATCGCTAGCGACGCAATACCCGTGATGCGCACAAGGATCGATGTCATCGAAGTCAGTTGGGGGCGGTAGATCGTGAGGTGAGGTGAAAGAGGGCGGTTGCCCCGATTTACATCGGCCATGTTGGCTCCTTTACGGTTGGCTTCCGAAGGTTTTACTGTTTTTTGCGGTTCTGTCACGTGCTGCAGATGCAAAAAAGTTCACAATTGGCGCAAAATGACGGATATTTGCATTATGTGATCACACAAAATAAGCTCGTGATCACAAATTGTTTTCCATCCATCACGATGTTAGCGCCTGCAGATTCGATTCTGTTGTGCGGCTATTTCAAATCAGCGGTTTGCTGGGTCACCTCGCGCAGCAGTTTCTTACGAATCCGCTCGGGATAGTCTGCAAACCCTGAGGCTGAGACGACAAACGCCCCCTCGCCCACGATCACATTTTCAAAGAAATACGCGGTCAGATCCGGTTCGCTTTCTTCGATTGCAATCGCGTTCACCGTCACACCGCGTGTCCGCAGAATTCTGTGGACGTCCGATGGTTCAATCCCCTCGTTCGACACCCCATCGCCAGAGATATCGATCAGGTGGCGTTTGCAATCCGACACCGTATCGAAATAGGACATGGTCGATTCCAGCGCCTCGCCAATTGCGGTGGAAAAGTTGCGCCAGACCCTGGGATCGTTGGCCACTTTTACAGCAAACTGATCAATTGCCTCGAAACTGTCGATATGTGTCCACGGAACAGTGACCATCTGACGAGAGGACCCTGTCCACTGCACCAGCATCACGCGGGCTTTCCCGCGCACCAATGCCTCGGACACGATCGGGTCACGCAAACCGGCTGCTAGGCCATCCATTTGTATTCGATACTCAGTCGAATCGACCGACCCCGAGACGTCTACAGCGAGTGCCAATGCCAAATCGCAAGCATATGCAGGTGGCGTCAGACAGACGCAGGCAGCTATTGTGCGAAGCAAGGTCATGACCGCAGCCTAACACGATTGGCGCTGGCTGCGATCAAATGAATGTCACCACGAGTATCAGATCGGCATCAAAGCCCAGTAATCCAGATCAAGCAGAACATTGGGCAGATAACGACCGTCTTCGTTTTTCAACTCAAACGGCTCGCCGCCCTTGGTTGCGACCAACCGTAGGCGCACGGCGCCGACGCCCGGAATGGCAGTTTCCGCCTTGTCCAGAACTTCGGACCAGGCCTTGATCGTATCGCCGGCAAAGCAGGGGTTCGCATGCGCGCCACCGTTCAGGCCAACGATCATCTGTGCATTAGCCAGCCCGTTGAACGACAGGGTCCGCGCCATGGAAATCACGTGTCCGCCATAGATCAGCCGCCCTTCGGGGCGGAAGGTCAGATCGAAATGCACCTTGGCGGTGTTCTGCCACAGGCGAGTGGCCAGCATATGCTCGGCCTCTTCGATCGTGACGCCATCGACGTGATCGATTTTCTCGCCAATCTCATAGTCGCCCCAGCGATGCGCCTCACCAGCCTGAGCAAAATCGTACTGAGAGAAATCAAGGCCCTCGGGCGCGATCAGATCCTTCGCGTCCAGCGCCTTTTTCAGTTCAGGCACCAAAGTCTCGGGCGCGGGCGCATCCAGATCCGATTTCCGCACCATGACCCAACGCACGTATTCGATGACAACCTCATCGCGCTGGTTCAGACCGCGCGTGCGCACCCAGACAACACCGGTCTTGCCGTTCGAGTTCTGTTTGAGACCAATAACCTCGGATTCCGAACGCAAGGTATCGTCGGGATAGACCGGCTTAAGCCAGCGCCCTTCAGCATACCCTAGATTGGCGACCGCATTCAGCGACACATCAGGGACAGTCTTGCCAAACACGACGTGGAATGCAGCAAGATCATCAATCGGGCTTTGCGGCAGACCACAATTCCGGGCGAACTCGTCCGAGGAATACAGCGCATGCCGCGCCGGATAGAGCGCGTGGTACAGCGCCCGCTCGCCATTGGTCACCGTGCGCGGCACGGCATGGTGCAACACCTGACCAATGGAATAGTCCTCAAAAAAGCGGCCCGGATTGGTTTTTGCCATTATTGCTGTCCCAGTTTCATGTCAGGTGAATAGTCGGCCTCGACCTCTTTGGTCACGGCCTGTGCGCAACGCATCATGCGGCTGTTTTCGTCATAGGCATAGGACGGGTCGCCATACAAATCCCAGCCTTTTGCCAAAGCATCTGACACTTTGTGACAAAAGGCCGATGTGTCTTCTTCGGTCAACAAACGGTAGAGTTTTGTCATAATGTCAGATCCTTACGAGGGGAACGGCGACGGGCCGACCAGCCCGTGAATGTAACCGATGACACCCAGCAGGACGATCGAGGCCACAAAGAACATCGCGTCCTTCCCATAGGTTCCGGGTTCACCGGGGGTCCAGTCAGGCTGCGACTTGTTGATCACGATCACTTCGACCACAGCCCAAGCCAACAACCCGCCGAACAGGATGATCGAGGCCAGATCCCCATTCACCAGCAAATGCGCGAAAGCCCACAGCTTGAACCCGCCCAGCATCGGGTGGCGAAACCTATTCAGAATCCGCCCTTTGGTTCCGGCTGGGCTCAACATGAAGATCGCGATCAACACCAGAAGGTTGTTGATGTGAATCATGAAGGCAGGCGGGGCCCAGACATAGATGAAGTCGGTCATGCGATAGCCGAAGATCATCAGCAAGATCGACGCCACCAAGGCCAGCGCGACCGCGCCCTTGCCGGCGTCGCCCATCGCAGCGCGACGCTCTGGCATCACGCGTTTGAACAGATGTGCAGCCCACCAAAGTGCCACACCGAGAATCAGAAGAACAAAGCCCATGCTGGCTTACCCCGCTTGCAAAGCTATAATTGCCTCCGCTTTTGCCAGAGTTTCGCGGGCAGTTACAACGTGCAGATTTTCAACGATCTTGCCGTCGACAACGGCAACGCCCTGTCCTTGCGCCTCAACCTCTTCGAAAGCGGCAATCTGGCGACGGGCCAGATCGATCTCAGTCTCCGACGGGGCATAGGCTGCGTTGGTAACATCGACCTGCGCGGGATGGATCAGTGTTTTACCGTCAAAACCCATGTCGCGGCCTTGCGCACATTCGGCGGCCAGACCTTCGGCGTCCTTGAATGCGTTGTAGACACCATCCACAACGATCAGCCCTTCGGCCTTGGCGGCTAGCAGGCACAGGCCCAGCGAAGTCATCAAGGGCAGGCGATCCGGACGGAAGCGGGTTTGCAGCTCCTTCGCCAAATCATTTGTACCCATGACAAACCCCGCCATCAGCGGATGGGCGGCAATCTCGGCCGCATTGAGCATCCCGCGCGGGGTTTCCATCATCGCCCAGATTGGCAGGTCACCGGTAATCGCGGCCAATGCGTCCACGTCCGCAGCTGAATTCACTTTGGGCAGCAGGACCACATCAGCATCCATCTCGCGCACGGCCTCGGCGTCGGCACGGCCCCATTCGGTATCCAGACCGTTGATGCGCACGATCTTGACCCGTTCGCCATAGCCGCCCGCGGCCAGAGCCGCCTTAAGCGTTTCGCGCGCATTGCCCTTCTCATCGGCAGACACCGCGTCTTCAAGATCAAAAATGATCGCGTCCACAGGCAAAGTGCGTGCCTTGTCCAACGCCCGGTCTTTTGAACCAGGGATATAGAGAACAGAGCGATAGGGGCGCTGGCGCGAGTCCATTGGCTTCTCCCGAAGAAATAAAGTTGCGCGGAATGGGGCATTTTTTGTCGGAAAGTTCAAGCGCAAAATCGCCGCATCGCAGCATTTGCGACGCAACGTGCGTTCCTTTAACCGGATTTCGGTCCAACGGCGGCACCCTGACCGGCAAAAGAAATCGAAAAGGGTCAAAGATGCACAAGACACTGCTGAAGATGACGATGGGCCTCGGAATCATGGTTCTGGCTGCGCAACAGGCCCACGCCCGCAACTGCGCACCACGTGACGAGGTGATAAAACGGCTGACCGAAACTTACGGCGAAACGCGCCAGGGGATCGGCATCGCGCGTCAAGGCGCGGTGATGGAGCTCTATGCGTCGGACCAAAGCGGCAGCTGGACGATCACCGTGACATTGCCGGATGGAATGACCTGCCTTGTTGCCTCGGGTCAGGCTTATGAAATGATCGCCGATGCCCTGCCGCCCAACGTCTGATCAGGTCAAAGCGTCCCAGATCAGTTTACTGCCCGTGAGCGTCAGCAGCACATAGGCGATGCCAAAGAACAGGCGCTCGGACAGCATGAAATGCGCCCGGACGCCCAGCCAGGCACCAAGAATCGCAAATGGTGTCAAAAGCAGATCGGCCCACGCGGTGTGCCAAGTGAAAAGGCCAAGATAGGCGTAAGGCACAAATTTCGTGATGTTGATGACCCAGAAGGCCAATACAGTGCTGGCCTGAAACTCGGTCTTCGACAGGCGTTGCGACAGCAGGTAAACGGCGGCTGGCGGGCCGCCCGCATGGCTGACAAAGCTGGTGAAGCCAGCAACCAGTCCAGCGAACAGTCCGGCGGGGGCAGGCAGTCTGTTTGTAAAGCCGCGCACCCAGCCTTTGGATTGACTGACGTGCCAAACGACAAAACCAATGGAAATCCCCCCGATCAGTAGGCGCAGCAGATCATCATCGGTGGCGCGATAAAGCCATGCGCCCAACGCCACGCCAGGCACGGCCCCAAGGATCAACAGGCGCGAATCCGGCCAGCTCCAGCGTTTCCAATAGGGCCCAAGAGTTGCAACGTCGATCACCATCAAAATCGGCAGCATCAGCGCCAGTGCCTGCCCCGGCTCCAATATCAACGCCAGAATCGATGAGGACGCAAAGGCCACGCCCGAGCCAAAGCCACCCTTCGAAATACCCGCAAAGATCACAGCCGGGATCGCTACAACAAAAAACATCAGGTTCAATTCGAACATGCAGCG
This sequence comes from Ruegeria sp. YTSC230, assembly GCF_059609665.1. NCBI lineage: Bacteria > Pseudomonadati > Pseudomonadota > Alphaproteobacteria > Rhodobacterales > Roseobacteraceae > Ruegeria > Ruegeria sp. YTSC230. The sequence goes on from NZ_JBXWMC010000007.1 coordinate 176,655, forward strand.
CCCCGGTTTCGGCCTGTATCCTTGGCCGTTTAGCGCAATCAGCACAGGCAGTGCAAACGGTATGCGGTTGCATGCCGCGCCGCTGAACACTTGCGCGAAAGCCATTTAGCGACTAGCACAGCCGCGATTTCAATTCCGACCGGAGATTTTCCAAATGGCCAGACCCAAGATTGCGCTTATCGGCGCTGGGAACATCGGCGGCACGCTTGCGCACCTCGCAGCTGTCAAAGAACTGGGTGACGTAGTCCTGTTCGACATCGCAGACGGGCTGCCGCAAGGCAAAGCGCTCGACATCGCTGAATCCGGCCCTTCGGAAGGGTTCGACGCAGCCATGTCCGGCACCAGCGATTATGCCGATATCGCAGGCGCAGACGTCTGCATCGTCACCGCTGGCGTCGCCCGCAAACCCGGCATGAGCCGCGATGACTTGTTGGGCATTAACCTGAAAGTCATGAAGTCGGTTGGCGAAGGCATTGCAGCCCACGCGCCCGACGCGTTCGTGATCTGCATCACCAACCCGCTGGACGCGATGGTCTGGGCTCTGCGTGAGTTCTCGGGCCTGCCGCACAACAAAGTCTGCGGCATGGCTGGCGTTCTGGACTCGGCCCGTTTCGCGCACTTCCTGTCGGAAGAGTTCAACGTCTCGATGCGCGACGTCACCGCGTTTGTTCTGGGCGGCCACGGCGACACAATGGTGCCGTCGGTGCGTTATTCGACCGTTGCCGGTATCCCCCTGCCCGATCTGGTCGAGATGGGCTGGACCACGCAGGATAAGTTGGACGCCATCGTTCAGCGTACCCGTGATGGCGGTGCCGAAATCGTTGGCCTGCTGAAAACTGGCTCGGCTTACTACGCGCCTGCCACTTCGGCGATCGAAATGGCCGAAGCCTATCTGAAAGACCAGAAGCGCGTACTGCCTTGCGCCGCATACTGCAGCGGCGAGCTGGGAGTTGACGGTCTCTATGTAGGCGTACCTACCGTGATCGGTGCCGGTGGCGTCGAACGGATCGTCGACATCAAGCTGAACGAAGACGAACAGGCCGGGTTCGACAATTCGGTCAACGCCGTCAAAGGCCTGATCGAAGCTTGCAAGGGCATCGACAGCTCGCTGGCCTGATCCCTCTTGAGCGGTAATTCAGAACCCGGTTTACCTTTGGTGAGCCGGGTTTTTCTTTGAACGATTGCGGCGCCATTGAATCGACATTTCCCCGGCACAGATGCCATGTAATCGTTTGAATCCGCCATCTCGGCGGACCGGCTAGGTTTAGCGCTAGCTGAATTCTCTCTTTATTCTAAAGGCCGTCAACGACGACGAATCAAACGGGCAACCTTCATTGCATTTTGTGATCACACCCAAAAAAACCGTGATCACAAATAATGAAAATCTTCGTGAAAAACTGCTCCCCTGTCAAAAAACCCTTTAAACTTGCCCCCTAGACACCCCTATAACGGTGTAACGCAGTCAGACAGGACAGTTTCGATGAACATTCACGAATATCAGGCCAAAGCGCTTCTTCGCAGCTATGGCGCTCCGGTCTCCGAAGGTCGCGCGGTTCTGCGCGCTGAGGAAGCCAAAACCGCAGCCGGTGAGCTGGATGGCCCGCTCTGGGTTGTCAAAGCACAGATCCACGCGGGTGGCCGTGGCAAGGGCTCCTTCAAAGAGGCTGATGCCGGTGAAAAAGGCGGTGTTCGTCTGACCAAGTCGGTGGAAGAAGCATCCGAGGAAGCCAAGAAGATGCTGGGCCGAACGCTGGTCACGCATCAAACCGGCCCTGCGGGCAAGCAAGTCAACCGCATCTACATCGAAGCCGGTTCCGGCATCGAGCGTGAACTGTACCTTGCCCTGCTGGTGGATCGCCAGACCAGCCGCATCTCATTCGTGTGTTCGACCGAAGGTGGCATGGACATCGAAGAGGTTGCCGCGGCAACGCCCGAGAAAATCCTGTCCTTCTCGGTCGATCCGGCAACAGGCTATCAGCCCTATCATGGCCGCCGCATCGCCTTCTCGCTGGGCCTGGAGGGTGCGCAGGTCAAACAGTGCGTCAAACTGATGAGCCAGCTGTACGCCGCCTTCATCGAGAAGGACATGGAGATGCTGGAAATCAACCCGCTGATCGTGTCCGACAAGGGCGACCTCAAGGTGCTGGACGCCAAGGTCGGCTTTGACGGTAACGCGGTTTACCGCCACCCCGATATCGCCGAGCTGCGCGACACGACCGAGGAAGACCCCAAGGAACTTGAAGCCTCTAAGTACGACCTGAACTACATCGCGCTGGATGGTGAGATCGGCTGTATGGTGAACGGTGCCGGTCTGGCGATGGCGACAATGGACATTATTAAGTTGTATGGCGCCGAGCCTGCCAACTTCCTCGACGTTGGTGGTGGTGCCACCAAAGAGAAAGTGACCGAAGCGTTCAAGATCATCACCTCGGACCCGCAGGTCAAAGGCATTCTGGTCAACATCTTCGGCGGCATCATGCGCTGTGACGTGATTGCCGAGGGCGTTGTCGCCGCGGTGAAAGAAGTCGGCCTCAAAGTTCCGCTGGTTGTGCGTCTTGAAGGCACGAATGTCGAGAAGGGCAAAGAGATCATCAACACCTCTGGCCTGGACGTGATCGCGGCGGACAACCTGAAAGACGGTGCCGAGAAGATCGTGAAGGCCGTCAAAGGCTAATCCCAATTCCGTGGGGTGGGATTTGCCCACCTTTCCGACGAATTCAGGCAGGCTCAGGCCCGCTTAAAACAGGAGAATGCCAAATGGCAGTCCTCATCGACGAAAATACCAAAGTGATCTGTCAGGGCTTTACCGGCTCACAGGGCACATTCCACAGCGAACAGGCCATTGCTTATGGCACCAAGATGGTTGGCGGCGTGACCCCCGGCAAAGGCGGGATGACCCATCTTGACCTGCCCGTATTCAACTCGGTCCACGAGGCCAAGCATGTGACCGAAGCCAACGCCAGCGTGATCTATGTGCCCCCGCCCTTTGCGGCAGACTCGATCCTCGAAGCGATTGATGCCGAGATGGAAGTGATCGTCTGCATCACCGAAGGCATCCCGGTTCTGGACATGATGAAGGTGAAGCGCGCTCTAGAGGGCAGCAAGTCACGCCTGATCGGCCCGAACTGCCCCGGTGTGATCACGCCCGATGCCTGCAAGATCGGCATCATGCCCGGCCACATTCACAAACGCGGGAGTGTGGGTGTCGTTTCCCGCTCGGGTACGCTTACTTATGAAGCTGTGAAACAGACAACAGACGTAGGCCTGGGTCAGTCCACCTGCGTGGGCATCGGCGGCGACCCGATCAAAGGGACTGAGCATATCGACGTGCTGGAATGGTTCCTGGCCGATGACGAAACCCACTCGATCATCATGATCGGTGAGATCGGTGGCTCGGCCGAAGAAGAAGCCGCGCAGTTCCTGGCAGATGAGGCCAAGAAGGGCCGCTCGAAACCCACCGCTGGTTTTATTGCGGGTCGCACGGCTCCTCCGGGCCGCCGCATGGGCCACGCAGGCGCGATCGTCGCCGGTGGCAAAGGCGGTGCCGAAGACAAGATCGAAGCCATGCGCTCGGCCGGTATCGTCGTGGCCGAAAGCCCTGCCCAGCTGGGTGAGGCTGTTCTGGAAGCGATTGGGTAAGTGACCGAGGGCCGGGTATATGTTCTGAGGGCAGCGCCCGGCCCGAGGGTGGGTGCAATGCGCCCGCCCACCAAAACATTGGTTTGCCTTCGGCAAAACGAGGCGGGTCGGGCGCTGCCCGGCAATGCTCACCGGTTGGGTCAATATTGATGGGACCAGTGCAGGCTATATCGACCGGACTGCGGAAAACCTTGGTTTATTCCGGCAGAGCCACACGCTCAGAATTCTGGTGGTTTGCGCCGGTCGCGCTGGTCTTTCCGATGTTAGCGATTACACAACTTAACTGGCAGAACGCCGAGATTTTGGGCATCTGGCAACTGTTTGTAGTAATGGTAGCATCTGTTCCTCTGCTATCGGCCATGAGCCGCCGGTTACAAGACACTGGGGAGGAGGGTCGTCAGGCATTCTATCCTTTCATGCCTCTGATTACTCTCTGGCTCGGTTATCAGATGATGTACTGGCTCGGGTTGGTGCTGCTAACCAGTAGCGGTTTCGGAATCCTTTTTCTGGGGTTATTCGCTTTGGTGCTAGTAGCAATTGTGCTCCTTGTTGGATTTATCTCAAGCGCGCTAATTGCCGCCAACGTTATTGGCATGATGCTTGTAGCATCAGATCCGCAAAGCAATCGTTTCGGAGCGCCCGAGTTAGGAGTGACCCCATGACCTTCTCCGACGCCATGCGCACTTGTTTCTCCAAGTTTTTCACCTTCTCAGGTCGTGCCTCGCGGCCCGAGTACTGGTTCTTTTTCCTGTTCATCGTGATCTGGAACGTCATCGCCGGGATCATCGACTGGCAGTTCTTCACACAGGTCGCCACGACACAGACCGATGAAATCAAACAAGTCACTGCAACGTCCAACCAGCCGGTGCAAAGCATCGTGGGCTTGATCGTGTTCATCCCGCATCTGGCCGTCGCGTGGCGACGGATGCATGACACCGGGCGCAGTGGGCTTTTTGCCTTGCTACCGATCCTGCTGATCCTCGGTGCCGGGGCGGTTCTGTTCTTCGGCATCGGCCTTGCCTCCAGTTTCCAGCATGGCGGTAATCTGGACATCCTATTCACCCGCGCCACGTTGCTGGTCGTGATCCCGACACTGCTTGTTTTGTTTGTGTCGCCCCTCCTGGTTCTGTGGTGGCTGACCCGCCCCAGCCAACCAGGCACCAATCAATACGGTCCCAACCCACATGAGGTAGCCCAATGACCGAACATACGCCCAATTCTGCCTTTCATGCTTCTAGCTTTATGCAGGGGCATAATGCTGAATATCTGGAGCAGCTTTATGCCCAGTACGCCAAGGACCCGAACGCTGTAGATGCGGCCTGGGTCGATTTTTTCCGGGCGATGGGCGACGCCACGCCGGACGTCCAGCGCGAGGCCGAAGGGCCATCCTGGGCTCGGACCGACTGGCCTCCGATGCCGACGGATGACCTGACTGGCGCGTTGACGGGCGAATGGGCCGAAATCGACGCCAAGGCGGCAGGCGACAAGATTAAGGACAAGGCCGAGGCCAAGGGCGTTCAGGTCAGCGAAGACCAAATCAAACGCGCCGTTCTGGACAGTCTGCGGGCGCTGATGCTGATCCGGGCTTATCGTATCCGGGGCCATCTTGCTGCTAATCTGGACCCGTTGGGCATGCGCGCCGCCAGCACCCACCCGGAATTGGACCCCAGGACGTATGGCTTCACCGAAGCCGACATGGACCGCCCGATCTTTATCGACAACGTGCTGGGTTTGCAGATGGCCAGCATGCGCCAGATTGTCGAGATCGTGAAACGGACCTATTGCGGCACATTCGCGCTGCAGTACATGCATATCTCAAATCCGGAAGAAGCCGCGTGGCTGAAGGAACGGATCGAGGGGTACGGCAAGGAAATTCAGTTCACCAAGGAAGGCCGCAAGGCGATCCTGAACAAGATGGTCGAGGCCGAGGGCTTCGAGAAGTTCCTGCACGTTAAATACATGGGCACCAAACGTTTCGGCCTGGACGGCGGCGAAGCCTTGATCCCCGCGATGGAGCAGATCATCAAGCGCGGCGGTGCGCTGGGTGTCAGCGACATCGTCATCGGCATGCCTCACCGGGGTCGCCTGAACATTCTGGCCAATGTTATGCGCAAGCCTTATCGCGCGATCTTCAACGAGTTCCAGGGCGGCAGCTTCAAACCCGAAGATGTGGATGGTTCCGGCGATGTGAAATACCACCTCGGCGCGTCCAGCGACCGTGAATTCAATGGCAACAGTGTCCATCTGTCGCTGACTGCAAACCCCTCCCACCTTGAGGCTGTGAACCCGGTTGTTCTGGGCAAGGTTCGCGCAAAACAGGATCAGTTGGGTGACGAAGACCGGACCAAGGTTATGGGCATCCTGCTGCACGGCGATGCCGCCTTTGCGGGTCAAGGTGTTGTCGCCGAAGGCTTTGGCCTGTCCGGCCTTAAGGGTCATAAGACCGGCGGCACGATGCATATCGTGGTGAACAACCAGATTGGCTTTACCACCGCGCCGCATTTCAGCCGCTCCAGCCCCTACCCCACCGATATCGCCCTGATGGTTGAGGCACCGATCTTCCACGTGAATGGCGACGATCCCGAGGCTGTAACACATGCCGCCAAGGTTGCGACCGAATTCCGGCAGAAGTTCCACAAGGACGTGGTTATCGACATCTTCTGCTATCGCCGGTTCGGGCATAACGAGGGCGATGAGCCCATGTTCACCAACCCGATCATGTACAAGAAGATCAAGACGCATAAGACCACGCTGTCGCTGTACACCGAGCGTCTCGTGAAAGACGGCCTTATCCCCGAAGGCGAAATCGAGGATATGAAGGCCGCCTTCCAGGCGCATCTGAATGATGAGTTCGAGGCGGGCAAAGACTATAAGCCCAACAAGGCTGACTGGCTGGATGGACGCTGGTCGCATCTGGACAAGAACAAAGATGAATATGTCCGCGGCGACACGGCAATTAAACCGGAAACGCTGGCGCAGATTGGCAACGCGCTGAGCCACACACCAGCCGATATCGCAGTGCACCGCACCGTCTCGCGTCTTTTGGATCAAAAGAAACAGATGTTCGAAAGCGGCAAAGGGTTTGACTGGGCGACTGGTGAGGCCCTCGCCTTTGGCTCTCTGCTGACCGAAGGCTATCCGGTGCGCCTTTCAGGGCAGGATGCGACGCGCGGGACGTTCAGTCAGCGTCACTCGGGTTTCATACATCAGGAAACTGAAGAACGGTACTACCCGCTGAACAACATACGTGAGGGCCAGTCGAAATACGATGTGATCGACTCGATGCTCAGCGAATATGCGGTGCTGGGCTTTGAATATGGATTCTCACTGGCGGAACCAAATGCACTGACCCTGTGGGAAGCGCAATTCGGTGATTTTGCCAACGGCGCGCAAATCATGTTCGACCAGTTCATCAGCTCGGGCGAAAGCAAATGGCTGCGCATGTCCGGTCTGGTGTGCCTGTTGCCACACGGCTTCGAAGGTCAGGGGCCTGAACACTCGTCAGCGCGTCTGGAACGGTTCCTGCAGATGTGTGGTCAGGACAATTGGATCGTGGCCAACTGCACGACCCCTGCGAATTACTTTCACATCCTGCGCCGTCAGCTGCACCGGACCTTCCGCAAGCCGCTGATCTTGGTGACGCCCAAATCGTTACTGCGCCACAAGCTGGCGGTCAGCACAGCAGAAGAGTTCACCACTGGTTCAAGCTTCCATCGCGTGTTGTGGGACGATGCACAGCACGGAAACTCGGAAACCAAATTGGTCAAGGACGACAAGGTCAAACGCGTGGTGATGTGTTCCGGCAAGGTCTACTACGATCTGCTGGAAGAACGCGATGCGCGCGGCATCGATGATGTCTACCTGATGCGGATTGAGCAGTTCTATCCCTTCCCAGCTCATTCGCTGATTAATGAGTTGGAGCGCTTTAAGGGTGCCGAAATGATCTGGTGTCAGGAAGAACCCAAGAACCAGGGTGCATGGACCTTTATCGAACCGAATATCGAATGGGTTCTGACCCGCATCGGCGCCAAGCACACGCGGCCGCGTTACGTCGGCCGCTCCACATCGGCTTCTCCCGCGACGGGTCTGGCCAGCCAACACAAAGCCCAACAAGAAGCGCTGGTCGACGAAGCGCTGAGCATTGAAGGAAAATAATCGATGTCCATTGAAGTTCGAGTTCCCACGCTTGGCGAGTCGGTTACCGAAGCCACGGTTGCGACATGGTTCAAGAAACCCGGCGACGCCGTCGCGGTTGATGAAATGTTGTGTGAGTTGGAGACTGACAAGGTCACCGTCGAAGTCCCTTCTCCTGCCGCTGGCGTGATGGGCGAAATCGTCGCCGCAGAAGGTGAAACCGTTGGCGTTGACGCTCTGCTGGCCACCATCGCTGCAGGTGAAGGCGCAGCTCCTGCCCCGGTAGCCGCACCGGCCCCGGCGGCTGCGGCTGCTCCGGCGGCGTCTGGCGGCAGTGTTGACGTCATGGTGCCGACCTTGGGTGAGTCCGTGACTGAAGCGACCGTTTCGACATGGTTCAAACAGGTCGGCGACAGCGTCGCACAGGACGAGATGCTGTGTGAGCTGGAAACCGACAAGGTCTCGGTCGAGGTTCCGGCCCCGGCTGCGGGTGTTCTGGCAGAAATCGTTGCCCCCGAAGGCGCAACAGTTGAGGCGTCGGCCAAACTGGCGGTGATTTCCGGCGCAGCGGCAGGGTCCGTCGCTGCTCCGGCAGCTGCGGCGGCAACCCCGGCTGCAGCAGCAAGCACCGGCAAGGACATCGCCAACGCGCCATCCGCCGAAAAAGCTATGGCAGAGGCCGGTTTGTCCGCGGATCAGGTCACAGGCACCGGTCGTGATGGGCGGATCATGAAAGAGGATGTTGCCCGCGCAGCGGCTACGGCTGCGGCCCCGGCACCTACGGCGGCAGCACCGGCACCGGCGCAAGCGCCTCGGGCACCGGTCGCAGCACAGGATGCCGCCCGCGAAGAGCGTGTGCGCATGACCCGCCTGCGCCAAACCATCGCCAAGCGTTTGAAGGATGCGCAGAACACTGCGGCAATCCTGACCACCTTCAACGAGGTGGACATGACCGAGGTGATGGGCCTGCGCAATGAATACAAAGACCTGTTCCTGAAAAAGCACGGCGTGAAACTGGGCTTTATGTCCTTCTTCACCAAGGCATGCTGTCACGCGCTGAAAGAGGTTCCGGAAGTCAACGCCGAGATCGATGGCACGGACATCGTCTACAAGAATTTCGTGCACATGGGCGTTGCCGCCGGTACGCCGCAAGGTCTGGTTGTTCCTGTCATCCGCGACGCCGACAGCATGTCCTTCGCGGATATCGAAAAGGCTATCGCCGAAAAGGGCAAGCGCGCCCGCGACGGCAAGTTGTCCATGGCAGAGATGCAGGGCGGCACCTTCACCATCTCGAATGGTGGTGTCTATGGCTCGCTGATGTCTTCGCCGATCCTGAACCCACCGCAGTCGGGTATCCTTGGCATGCACAAGATCCAGGACCGTCCGATGGTCATCAATGGTGAGATCAAGATCCGCCCGATGATGTATCTGGCACTGTCCTATGACCACCGGATTGTTGACGGCAAGGGCGCGGTGACGTTCCTTGTACGTGTGAAAGAGGCGCTGGAAGACCCGCGCCGTCTGCTGATGGATCTGTAATCATGGCGACACATGTACTCTGGCAAGCCGACGTGGCCGACTTTGATGTCTGGCTGAAGGTGTTTGAAGAAGACAAACCGATGAGGGAGGCCGCGGGCATCCGCGACCTCCATATCTGGAAAGACCCTGATCGCAAGGACCACGCGGTCGCCTTGTTCGAGATCACCGATCTCGACCGGGCCCAGAGCTTCATCGAATCCGAAGAGCTGGCCATGCACCACGAACGTGGTGGCGTGGCACATATCCAGACCAAGGTTCTGGACCCTGTCTGAAAGCATGAAGCTGCGCCTGCCCATTGGGGGCGCGGCACGAACGGGTAACGCGATGACTTTCGACTGCTCAAAGGGAACCACTGGATGACCACGGAACTAACCGTCCTGACCCTTGCCGCATTACTTTGGGTCGCACAATTCGTAGTCTACCTGGCTGCCGGGCACGGTAAGATTGACCTTAGTCTTGCGGTTGGCCCGCGAGATATCCCTTTTGACAAACCGGGGGTTTCGGGGCGTCTGCACCGTGCCCTCAGCAACCACACCGAAGGGTTGGTTCTGTTCGCAATTGCGGCGCTTGTCGTGACGGTTTCGGGCCAGTCGAACGGGCTCACTGCGGCCTGTAGCTGGATCTATTTGATCGCCCGCATCCTATATGTTCCAGCCTACGCAATGGGCTGGACGCCTTGGCGAACCGTGATTTGGATCGTTGGCTTGTTGGCCAACACCGTAATGTTGTTGGCGGCTGTCTTTTGATTCAGTCGCTGGCATGGATAATGTAATGGGGAAACGCCCCGGCGTGCAGGAAATTGCCGCCATCCCCGTAAACGATAAGGACCTGACACATGGCAAATTATGACGTTATCGTAATCGGATCAGGCCCCGGCGGCTATGTTTGCGCCATCCGCTGCGCTCAGCTGGGTCTGAAGACTGCCTGCGTCGAAGGGCGTGAAACTCTGGGCGGCACGTGCCTGAACGTGGGCTGTATCCCCTCGAAGGCGCTGCTGCATGCCAGCCATCAACTGCATGAGGCCGAGCATAACTTTGCCAAGATGGGCCTGAAGGGCAAAAGCCCCTCGGTCGATTGGAAACAGATGCAGGGCTACAAGCAGGAAACGATCGACGGCAATACCAAGGGTATCGAGTTCCTGTTCAAGAAAAACAAGATCGACTGGTTGAAAGGCTGGGGCTCGATCCCTGCCGCAGGTCAGGTCAAAGTGGGCGACGAGATTCACACCGCCAAGAACATAATTATCGCATCTGGGTCCGAACCGTCCTCGCTGCCCGGTGTCGACGTTGACGAAAAGGTTGTAGTGACTTCGACCGGCGCTCTGTCGCTGAACAAGGTGCCAAAGAAGTTGGTGGTGATCGGCGCGGGCGTGATCGGGCTGGAGCTGGGCTCGGTCTATCAGCGTCTAGGCGCGGAGGTGACTGTGGTTGAATTCCTCGACGCGATCACCCCTGGTATGGACCCCGAAGTTCAGAAAACCTTCCAGCGCATCCTCAAGAAACAAGGCCTAAAATTTGTCATGGGCGCGGCGGTCCAAAAGGCCGAAGCCACCAAGACCAAGGCAAAGGTGACCTACAAACTGCGCAAGGATGACAGCGAACATGTGATCGAGGCTGATACAGTACTGGTCGCCACCGGACGCAAACCGTACTCGGATGGTTTGGGTCTGGAAGCGTTGGGTGTTGAAATGACACCGCGTGGTCAGATCAAAGTGGGGGTCGATTGGCAGACAAACGTGCCGGGCATTTACGCCATCGGTGACGTAACAGAAGGCCCCATGCTTGCGCATAAGGCCGAAGATGAAGGTATGGCCGCAGCCGAGCAGGTTGCGGGCAAGCATGGGCACGTGAACTACGGCGTCATCCCGGGTGTGATCTACACCTGGCCCGAGGTCGCCAATGTTGGCGAAACCGAAGAGACCCTGAAAGAACAGGGCCGCGCCTATAAGGTCGGCAAGTTTATGTTCATGGGCAACGGCCGCGCCAAGGCGAACTTAATGACCGATGGGTTTGTCAAAATCCTGGCCGACAAGGAAACCGACCGCATTCTGGGCTGCCACATCATCGGCCCCGGTGCCGGCGATCTGATTCATGAAGTCTGTGTGGCGATGGAGTTCGGCGCCTCGGCCGAGGATCTGGCCCTGACCTGCCACGCCCACCCAACTTATTCGGAAGCCGTGCGTGAGGCTGCGTTGGCCTGTGGCGACGGACCGATTCACAGTTAATAGGAAACCCGTCCGCCGTCAGGCTGCCGGGGTTAACCACGCGTCCAGATAGATTTCCAACCTGTCTGAAAAACTCTCTGCTTCATGCAGAGCGCAGAATTTCAGTGACATTGACTGAATAGCAAAAGCCTGAACCCCCTCGGCCAGCAGGTCGGGGGAAATGTCCTTGCGCACCTTCGCGGTTTCCAACCAACCAGCGACCAGTCGGACATAGCGTTCGAAGCAGCGTGCTATGGGCCCGATCTCGGTGATTGCGGTAGCGCCTGAGTACCGGATGATCAGATCGAACACATAGCGCTCGGACGTCATGAAGGCGTGGATCGGTTGCAGCGCATCGGCGATTTCGGGGGCCGTGTGTGGGGCGGGGCCCTGTTCGACCTGATCGAAACAGGCAACCAGCCTCTCACCAATCAGCATTTCCATTAGCGCGTCTTTGTCCCGGAAATGCGCAAAAAAGGTTCCCTTTGCGACCCCGGCTGCCTGAACCACGTCTTCCACTCGCAAAGCCTGATAGCCATTTCTTTCGGTAACGTCCTCTGCGGCCTCGATTAATCGGGCGCGCGTTTTGAGGGTTCTCTTTTGAACTGTCTTTTGCATATGCTCTGTTCGCATGTTTTTTGACCGTGGTCAAATTTGTAATTGACCGTGGTCATTTTTTCCAATAATAAACTGACCACGGTCATTTTTGGAGATTCGCGATGCACCCTAAGAAAATCCTGATCCTCGACGGACACCCAGGAGAAACCAGCCTGTCCCGAACATTTGCAGAAACCTATGCCGGCGCGGCCAAACAACAGGGGCACGACGTTCGCATGATTCACCTAAGCGACCTGCAATTTGACCATGATTTCGGTCAGGGAAACTATGAGGACTTCAAACCGTTAGAACCCGCATTGGAACAAGTGCTGCAGGATTTTGAATGGAGCGAACACCTTGTCCTGACGGCGCCGATGTGGTGGGGCGGCTTACCGGCCAAGCTGAAAGGTTTGATTGACCGGGCATTCATCCCCGGACGCACCTTCGACACGCGGAATACTACAAGGATCGGCTTTCCAGCACCTATGCTGACAGGGCGCACGGCGCGGGTCATCCTTACATCTGACACGCCGGGTTGGTTCATGCGTTTCATCTACAGGCAAGCACTGATCCGCCAGATCCGCGATCAGATTCTGGGATTTGTCGGTTTCAAACCGACCCGGTTCACTTACTTTTCGGGCGCCAGCTATCCCAAACCCGGCAGCGTGGACCGCTGGATATCAAAGGTAGCCCGGATCGGTGCCGCGGCAGCCTGATCCCGCGCCTACCACATCGTCTTCGCGGCGCGCACACCCCATTCCTGATCATATTGCGTGCCGCCTTCCTCGCCGTCCGACGCCTCGGCGAGGATTTCACCGACGGTCGGCACATGCGCGGTCTCGTCGCCACTGACCCAGGTACGGGCCCGCATCAAGGCACGGGCGCATTGGGTGTAAATCTCAGTGATTTCTATAACGATTACTGTTGCTGGTTTTTTGCCCTGCTTTTCGAACTGCGCGCGCAAATTTTCATCAGCTGTCACATGCGCCGTGCCATTCAATCGCACGACACTGTTGGACCCCGGCACCATGAACATCAACGACACTCGTGGGTCGCGCACGATATTGCGCAGGCTGTCCAGCCGGTTATTTCCGCGCCAGTCAGGCATCGCCAGTGTGTGCGGATCAAGTTCCAGTACAACCGGGCCGTCGTCACCTCGCGGGCTGCCATCGACCCCCTCGGGCCCAACGGTGCTGAGGATGCACAGGCGCGACGCCATGATCCATTTGCGATAAAGCGGAGTGAGCTGTCTGGCCACTTTGCGCAGTGAAGGCGCGCCCGGTGTGCCGTAGAGCGCCTCAAGCGTTTCGATGTTCTTAATGAGCTCCATCCGGTTCAAACCCCACTTCTCGCATCAATGCATTGGATCGTGTTTCGATCACGTCTTCCAGACGTCCAAGAAATTGATCCCGCCCCACACCCGGTTCGATCGGGTCAAGAAAGTCGACGATTGCAAGACCAGGTTTGCGCATAACCCCGGTACGCGGCCAGAAGACACCGGCATTCGTCGCAACCGGCACACAAGGAAAGCCCAGTCCTTCATACAGAACCGCTGTCCCGACCTTGTAGGGTTTCTTCGCCCCCGGTGCGACGCGCGTGCCCTGCGGGTAAATCACAAGCTGCCCGGGCTCAGAGAACTCTTTAGCCACGTCTTTGACCATCTTGGCGACGGCAGCACCCTTTCTGCCGCGATCAACCGGTATACACCCAAGGCGGCGGGCATAGAGACCGATAACCGGGGTATACAGCAGTTCCCTTTTCATAATGAACTTGCCGTGCGGAATGGCGCTGAAAATCATGATGATGTCGAGAAAGGACTGGTGTTTGGCTCCGATCACGACCTCGTCCACGGGAACGTTTCCGCGAACCTCACAACGGATGCCAACCATCCAGCTGGCCAACCAGATCGTCGATCGCGCGTAGGTTTTACAGGCTTGCAATGCCCCGCGTTTGGTAAACAGCGCGTAGGGCGCGAAAACGATACCAAGGATCAGCATCCACGCATAAATCACGATCATGAAGATCAAAGAGCGCACCCATTGGATCGCTGTAACCATCACGAAAGCTCCTTCAATTTGCGCACGGCCGCTGTCCAGGTGGCCAAGAACGCCACCGCAGCCCCCAGCAGAGGTATCAGCGCAGGCAACAGCCAGCCAACCCCCCGAAAACCCAATCCGGTCAGAAACCCGCCTTCAACTGAGGCTTCGGGCAACAGCAGAACACCGGTCATGCCGAACAGCACGCCAACGAGGGCACCGAAGAAAGCGCGATATGTGAACCGCCGTACAAATGCGCTGGCGATAAAACGATCACGGGCACCGACAAGGCGCAGGACTTCGATGATTTGGGCATTGGCCGCCAGTGAGGCATTGGCCGCCAGCGTGATCATCGCCGCCGTTGCGCCGCCAATCAGCAGGATAGACACCCAGCCCAATCGCCGCAGCGAGTTTGCCGCCTCGACCAGCGGCTCGCGCCAGCGTGAATGGTCGTCCAGCACGGCGCCGGGCACTTCGGCGCCAAGTCGCAAGCGCAAGCCAGCGGTATCTAGACCCGGTTCGCCCTCGATGATTTCTATCAGTTGCGGAATAGGCAGCGTATCCAGCGGCAAATCAGGACCGAACCACGGGGACAAAAGCGCGACCTGTTCCTCGGCGGTCAGGGCGCGTGCCGACGCAACGCCTGGGGTTTGGGCCAGCACGGTCAGCGCGGCCTCGGTCTGGGCGGAAAGCTGTTCGGCGGGCGCGTTTATACGCAAAGTGGCAGCCCCTGCTAGTTCCGATGCCCAACGGTCGGCCAGCCGGCCTGATGCCAGCGACAAGGCAAGCGCGAAAACGGCCAGAAAGGCCATCGCGCCAGAAACGAACAGTGTCAGCTGCGCCGTGTAGCCGGATGGTGGAACAACCCGATCTGCGCGTTTGTCGCGCACCAGCATGCTGCGGATGGTGCCCTTGTTCATAGATCCGCCCCCGCCAATTGAATCTGGCGCTGCGATATCCGAAGGACACGGGCCTGAACCTGGCTTTTGGCCGCGCGGATCAGGCTCAGGTCATGGGTCGCGATCAGCACGGTCTTGCCCATCTTGTTCAACTCGACCAGCAGGCGCAGCAATCGCTGGGACATTTCCCAATCCACATTGCCGGTCGGCTCATCGGCCAGCACAACGTCCGGCGACAAGATAACCGCCCGCGCCAAAGCTGCGCGCTGACGCTCACCCCCGGAAAGTTCCGGCGGAAGCGCATCGAGCCGTGTGCCTAGCCCGACCCAGTTCAGCAATTCCAGCAGGTCTTCTTTCTGCGCATTCTCGCCTTTGCCGGACACCATCAACGGTAAAGCGACGTTTTCAGCCAAGGTCATATGGTCCAGAAATCGGCAATCCTGATGCACGACCCCGATCCGGCGACGCAGCAGCGCCATCTGATCTCGGTCCAGGCGTGCAATGTCCTGCTCAAATGCGGTCATCCGTCCTGATGTGGCCAGCAACGCGCCATAACATAGCTTGAGCAAGGTCGTCTTGCCCGCACCCGACGGACCGGTCAGAAAATGGAACGACCCCGGCTGCAACTGAAGCGACACGTCGCTTAGCAACTCACCATCACCATAGGTGTAGCTGACGTTTTCCAGCTCGATCACAAGGGCCCCCAATTATTGTTGCCGCCCTTCTTGCCCGAGCGCGGTTGTGGTTTCAATGCCTGCACCGGGTCGAATTGGTGACACTTGCCGTGTGAAACCGAAAACACCCTTTGCGGTCAGGTCTTAACGGAATAACATCCCTGAAAAAACTATTATCAGGTCGGGCCCCCGACCGGGAGGCAGCATGCGTCTTACTTGTCCGAATTGTGGTGCTCAGTACGAAGTGCCAGACGAGGTCATTCCCGAGGAAGGCCGCGATGTGCAGTGTTCCAACTGCGAAAAGACTTGGTTTCAGGCCAAATACCCCGAAACTGTATCTGAACCGGTAAAGCCGGAACCGCCCGCGAACGAACCCACGGCAAAGGCGGAAACGCCAGAGATTGTCGCGAAACCTGTCGAAGAGCCCAAATCAGAGCCCGAACCTGCCGCAGCTTCCTCGACCGGGAATGTCGACCCGGCGGTTGCCAACATCCTCAAGGAAGAAGCAGCCCGCGAAGCAGACCTGCGCGCCCATGAAGGCGGCAGCCTTGAGACGCAGACCGATTTGGCACTCGACGCGCCGCCCGAAGTGGAAAAAGCCGCCAAGGACCTGATCGCTACAGAAACAGCAAAGGATTTCGGTCAGAAAGACGCGCTGCCGGATGTCGAGGCAATCAATTCCAGCCTGCGCAGCGACGACCCCCTGCCAAAGCTGGATGAGGACATTCCCCCGCCCGCCAAGTCTGGCGGGTTCCGGCGCGGGTTCCTGCTGATTCTGATTGTCGGCGTGATCCTGTTGCTGATCTACAGCAATTCTCAGAAGATTTCCGAAGCGGTGCCGCAGGCTGATCCGGTTCTCAACAGCTATGTCTCTCTGGTGGATCAGGCGCGTTTGTGGCTTGAGGCACAGACCGGGTCTGGCACCTCTCAGAACTGACTTAGATCAGAACCTTTCTAACAGGCGTTTGAGGTATTCCAATTCGATCTGGGGGCGATCCGATTCCCCAGTCCGGCGGCGGATTTCGTCCAGCAATTCGCGGGCGCGGCGATAGACATCTTCACCCTGCAGCAGGTTTTCATCGGTCGAGATTGTGCCATTGGCCCCTGGGCTACGTCCCAATGGGTCACGGTTGTCGGCTTGCATATCGCCTTCCTGCGATCCTTGGCCCGGCTGGTTCTGTTGGTTTTGTGCCAGCGCTTCGCCCAGGGATCGCATGCCCTCGCGCAGTGCCTCCATCGCTTCGGACTGTTGGTCAATTGCTTCGGCCAGATCATCGCCGCGCAGGGCTTCTTCGGCACCCTCCATCGCGCGCCCGGCACGGTCCAGCGCATCGCGCGCGGCGTCACCTTCGGGCGTTCCGGTTCCGGGCAATCCTTGCTGCTGGCGGTTCAGCTCGTCGCGTAAGGCCTGTTGGCGATCTGCAAGTGACCCCTGGCCTTGCTGGCTGCCGCTGCCCTGTTCGTCAGTCCCCTGACCCTGACCGCCTTGTCCTTCGTGGCTCTGGCCCCGGCCCTGCCCACCCGAGCGGCCTTCGTTGCCCTGGCTTTCGCCGGCTTGCGCGCCGGGGTTGAACTGTTCCTGCAGGTCACGGAAGGCTTGATCGCTCAGACCCTGCTGTTCGCGCAGAGTTTCGGCCAATCCTTCCATCGCCTGCTGGCCTTCGGACTGTTGTCCCTGACCCTGGCCCTGGGTAACGCGCATATTCTCCATCATCTGCTGGAACTCTTCCAGCGCTTGCTGCGCCTCGGCCATGCGGCCCTGTTCCATCAGCTCTTGAATTCGGTCCATCATGCGTTGCAGGTCGTCCTGCGTCATTTGCATGGACTCGCCGTCCTGACCTTGCTGGTTCTCGTCGAACTCGCCGTTTTCCTGCGCCAGACGTTGCAATTGGCGCATGTAGTCCTGCGTTGCCTCGCGCAGTTCCTGCATCAACTCGGCGATCTCTTCATCCGTGGCACCGTTTTTCATCGCCTCTGTCAGGCGCTCCTGCGCGCGGCGCATGCGTTCCAGCGCGTCGGCAAGGGTGCCGTCTTCTATCAGAACGCCTAGCTCCCAAAGCGCCTCGGCGATTTCTGCCTGCTGTTCCGGTTTCAGGCCGTACTCGTTGAACATCTCCAACCGACGCAGGATCACGCGCAGGCGCAGATAGGCAGTGTCTGACCGGAAAAGTTCTTCGGGCAGGTGCGATACCGCCCGCAGCATCTGCGAAACCCGGGTCGCGTTTTCGCGCGTCCATAGTAGATCGCGGCGCTGTTCGATTACGGCAGCCGCCAGCGGATCAAAGAACCGACGGGCGGGCAGCGCAGTCGCATAAGGCTCGGATTGCCCCTCTTGATCCGCCGCGTCTCGGGCCATCAAAGTGATTTTTATCGGCAAATGCGCCCA
The DNA here is from genome assembly GCF_059609665.1 of Ruegeria sp. YTSC230. Lineage (NCBI taxonomy): Bacteria > Pseudomonadati > Pseudomonadota > Alphaproteobacteria > Rhodobacterales > Roseobacteraceae > Ruegeria > Ruegeria sp. YTSC230. The sequence goes on from NZ_JBXWMC010000007.1 coordinate 194,762, forward strand.
TGGATGCTGTGAAAAATCCTCGATAAGATCTTCGGTGAAATCCGCCCGGTCGCCGGTGATCGGCATGGGCAGTTCAACCGTTATGACCTCGCGCGGCTCAGGCGCAGCCGTCAGACCATACTGCCGGTCGACTGAGGCCAGATCCAATTCGATCACAGCCGAGCCGGATACCACGCCATAATCATCGCTGGCAGCAAATGGCAGTTTCATCTGACCGCCGGCCTCGGACTCGGCGGAACCGGCCACGGCCACCTGTGGGCGGGTATCCGCAATAACGTTCAGCGCCCAGTCGCGGCCCGATGGGCCGTCGATTTTGAACTGGCCCGAGCGTTCGACGACAAAATCCTGCTCCGGCTCGGTGGCCGCCTCAGTGCCCAAAGGCGTGGTGGTTTCCGTCAAACTGTGCGCGCCGATTTCCCCGTAGAAGCGAAGAGTGATACGACTGCCCTGCGGAACGGACAACGTCGGATCGGATTGATCAGCCAGATACAGTGTCGGTAGCCCGGTGTAACGGGGCGGCTCAACCCAGCCTTCCCAGCTTGGACCTTGCCCTGCCACGGCGGCGCCCGGCGTCATCTCGGCCACCGAGCCGATGCGCCAGAACGACCCGAACATCGCCGCGATCACCAGCGCCAGCAACGCCGAATAACGCAGCGCATAAGGGTCGCGATCCGCCAGCCGCAAATCGGGTTTGACAGGTTCGGCCTGCGCAACACGTCGCGCCATCCTATTCTGGTGCGCACGCCACAACGCGACAGAATCCGCGTCCATCGCGCCGATGGCCTGATCATCTATCAAAGCTTGGATAGGCCGCCCCGGCATAGCCGCATCCAGCCGCATCAGCGCTTCGGCACGTGAAGGGAAATGGAATCGCCTTGCACCAACAAACAGCGTAGCGGCCAGCCCCAACAGTGCGACAGCGCCCACGCCCCAGACGATTTCAACGCGGACCTCGTCCTGCAAGCCCAGCATCAAAGCCGCCAGAATCGCCATCAAAACCGAGAAAAACGGCCAAAACGCGCGCAAAAACTGCTCGGCCAGCATCCCTGCGTGCGTCAGCCACAGGGACAGTCTTGGGATCGGCAGGTTGTGTTTTACGCGCAAAGCGGGCCTCCTGATCGGGCCCACGCGCCTATCGCGTCAAAGCCACTCAGGTATGGTATCGCGGTTTATGATTTCGTCAAAGCTTGGCCGTTCACGAATAACTGCAAATTGATCCCCATGCACCAGAACCTCGGGGATCAGAGGGCGGGTATTGTATTCGCTGGACATCACTGCGCCGTAGGCCCCGGCGCTGCGGAAGGCGACCAGATCGCCAGGCGCAAGGGGCGGCATGTTGCGTTCCTTTGCAAAAGTATCACCGCTTTCGCAAACAGGGCCAACTATGTCATAGGGTTGTTGTTCAACGCCCGGAGCGGGTTCCTGCACGGCAACGATATCGTGATGTGCCTCGTACATAGCCGGACGGATTAGGTCGTTCATCGCGCCATCCAGAATCAGGAAGTCACGACCCTCGCCAGATTTCACGTAAATTACCTTGCTGACCATCAGACCGGCGTTTCCGGCAATCAGGCGGCCAGGTTCGATCTCGATCTCGCAGCCCAGATGGCCCAGCGTTTTCTTGATCAACGCGCCATACTCCACCGGCAACGGTGGTGCGTCATTGGCGCGGGTGTATGGAATGCCCAATCCCCCGCCCAGATCAAGGCGTCGGATATTGTGTCCCTCGGACCGCAACTTTTCGGTAAGTTCGGCGACTTTGGTGTAGGCTATCTCGAACGGCTCTAACTCGGTCAGTTGCGAGCCGATATGGACGTCGATACCGATCACCTCCAGCCCCGGAAGGCTGGCTGCGTGGGCATAAACCTCAGATGCGCGTGCGATCGGGATCCCAAACTTGTTCTCAGACTTGCCAGTCGCGATCTTGGCATGGGTCTTGGCGTCTACGTCCGGATTCACCCGAACGGTGATCGGCGCGACCACACCCAGTTCCAACGCGATGGCGTTGATCACTTCCATCTCAGGTTCGGATTCCACGTTGAACTGGCGGATACCGCCGCTCAACGCAGCGCGAATCTCATCCGCGGTCTTGCCAACGCCCGAGAACACGATCTTGTCGCCCGGCACGCCAGCCGCCTTGGCACGCAGGTATTCCCCGCCCGAGACCACGTCCATCCCCGCACCGGCCTGTGCCAGCGTCTTCAGGATCGCCTGATTGCTGGCCGCCTTCATCGCATAACAGACCAGATGATCCATGCCGTCCAGCGCATCATCGAAAAGCTGGAAATGCCGCAATAACGTCGCGGTGGAGTAAACATAGAATGGTGTTCCGACCGCAGCTGCGATTTCGGAAATCGGGACATCCTCGGCGTATAGCGCGCCGTCGCGGTAGAGAAAGTGATCCATGACTGCGCGCTTAGACCAAAATGGCTACGCGGATCAATGGATTCCGCGCAAGATCAGTTCGATGTGGAAACACCGACCCGGCCATAGCCCGAGATTTTGATGCCGTTCCCGGTTGATGTCTCTGCGGGCTCGGGGCGGGGTTTATATGTGGGGTCGCAAGCTGCCAGTACGACAAGCGAGAGGATCAGGCCGATGATTTTCATTGTCTTGACTTCTTTTTTGAATTTGGCACTCGGCCAATATGCCGTTCAAATAGGCATGGTTATGCGAGATTGCCATCGACGATTACAGCCCCAGGAAAACGCCCAGCCCACCGCGTCGCAGGCCGACCCCGACACCGCCATACGTGCCGCTGCTGCCGACACCGATATTTGCGCTCATCGTGGGTTGGATGGGTTCGCCATCCGCTCCGCAGCCTGCCAGGGCAACCCCGGCCGCGAATAGTAGGACCACACGTAGTATCTGCATCACACCAGCGCCTTCCACCGCTTGACCTGGGCACGCACCTGATCCGGTGCAGTGCCACCATAGGATTGGCGCGAGTTTACCGAGTTTTCGACCGTAAGAACAGAAAAGACATCATCCGTGATGTCCGCATGAACCGATTGCATGTCCTCAAGCGACAGGTCCGGCAGATCACAGCCCTTACTTTCGGCCATCGCCACCAGCGATCCGGTCACATGGTGCGCATCGCGGAATGGGAGGCCCAGCACCCGAACCAGCCAGTCGGCCAGATCGGTGGCGGTTGAAAACCCGGACCCAGCTGCGGCGGCCAGGCTGTCGCGGTTGGCGGTCATGTCCTTGACCATGCCCTCCATCGCCGCCAGCGCCAGCATCCAGTTGTCGGCAGCATCAAAGACCTGTTCCTTGTCTTCCTGCATGTCCTTGGAATAAGCCAGCGGCAGGCCTTTCATCACCATCATCAGTGCCGTGTTGGCGCCATAGATGCGGCCCACCTTGGCCCGGATCAGTTCCGCTGCATCAGGGTTCTTTTTCTGCGGCATGATCGACGAGCCGGTCGAGAACCGGTCAGACAGGGTGACAAACCGAAACTGGGCCGAGGACCAGATCACCAGTTCCTCGGCAAAGCGCGACAGATGGACGGCGCAGATCGAGGCGGTCGACAGGAACTCCAGCGCAAAATCGCGGTCGCTGACGGCGTCCAGCGAATTGGCGGCGGGGCGGTCAAAACCCAAGGCTTCCGCCGTCATGTGCCGGTCGATGGGGAAGGAAGTGCCGGCCAGCGCGGCGGCCCCCAGAGGGGATTCGTTCATCCGCGCGCGGGCATCGCGGACGCGGGACAGGTCGCGGCCAAACATCTCGACATAGGCCATCATGTGATGACCCCATGTCACCGGCTGCGCCACCTGCAGATGGGTAAAGCCAGGCATGACCCAATCAGCGCCAGCCTCAGCCTGCGCCAAAAGCGCGCGGATCAGAGCCAACAGGCCGGATTCAGCCGCATCAAACTGATCGCGGACCCAAAGTTTGAAATCGGTCGCCACCTGATCATTGCGCGACCGGCCTGTATGCAAACGACCAGCGGGTTCGCCAATCACCTCTTTCAGGCGCGCCTCGACATTCATGTGGATGTCTTCCAGCGCGGTCGAGAACTGAAATTCTCCGTTCTGGATTTCTGACAAAACGGTGAGCAGCCCTTCCCGAATAGCCTGCGCATCACTATCAGTAATAACACCTGTGGCAGCCAGCATGGCGGCATGGGCACGCGAGCCTGCAATGTCCTGGGCTGCCATCCGCTGATCGAACCCGATCGAGGCGTTGATCGCCTCCATGATCGCGTCTGGACCGGCGGCAAAGCGGCCGCCCCACATCTGGTTCGAAGATTGATCGGTCATGTAAGAAAACCCGGAGTTGATATGCGCCTATTTCGTCTGATCCCCCTTTATATGGCCCTTGCGTTGGGTGCAAACGCGGCTTTGGCCACGGATGCCGAAACTCTGGCACCGCTGCGGGAGGACTCCTTAAAACGGCTGATCCTGCACAAAGAGCCAAAGCCAGTCGAAGCAGTTGAATTTCAGCTTGAGGATGACGGCGGCACCGCGACGCTTGCGGATTACAAGGGCAAGTATGTTCTGTTGAACTTCTGGGCCACCTGGTGTGCGCCGTGTCGCAAGGAAATGCCCCAGATCGCAGAACTGCAAGAAGAATTCGGCGGCGACAAGTTCGAGGTCGTAACACTGGCCACCGGGCGCAACTCGCCAGCCGGGATCAAGAAGTTTTTCGAGGAAAACGGCATCGACAACCTGCCACGTCATCAGGATCCCCAATCGGCAGTTGCACGCAAAATGGGCGTGATCGCCCTGCCAATTACCGTCATTCTGGACCCCGACGGCAACGAGATTGCTCGATTGATTGGCGATGCCGAGTGGAATTCGGACAGCGCCAAGGCCATCGTTTCAACCCTTGTCGAGGGCAACAGCTGAAGCATCAGGCCTTCCTGAACGTTTTGTGCTATGCTGAAACCGGCCCAGATGGGCCGGTTTTCGTTTGCAACCTGAAGGAAGGGGAGACGACGATGAAACCGGTAGTTCTGTTGATTGGAAAATTGCCCAACGTGATCGGTGATGTTGCGCGTCAATTGGATCACCTTCCGATCCAATGGCTTGGCGCGCATGATCAGGAAGAAGTCAAACGGCAACTGGACGAAGAGCCGCGCATCGCCTGCGCGATCATGGGTGCCGGTCTTGATGACAGGATACGCGGCGAGATGGTGGGCATCATCGCGGCGCGCAGGCCCGATATCTGTATTCACCTAAAGGATCGCGCCTCGGGGCCGGACGGGTTGGTGCCGTTTGTCCAGCGAGTTGTCCAGTATGAGGTTCTGGACAGTTTGGAACATAGCTGACGCGACGCCACCTTTGACAGCCTGCCTGCCGCTTTGCACTCTGCCGCGCAGGAGGACGGAATGCCGCTTGAAATTCTATTGGTTCTGGTGGTCGGAGGCATCGCCGGGATAACCCTGTTGCTGCACCTGTCAGGTAGATCCCGATTGCGCGTGCTATCGCCCGAATTGGCGTGGTCAGAATGGCTGCGCCATGCGCCGGATGATGCGATCATCGATGTCACCGTTGCACATGACGGGCACGCGGCCCTGATCCGAACCGAAACAGGAAATGGTCTGCTGTGGTCTTTTGGCGCAGACACCGTCGCCCGGCACCTGCTGGACTTTGATCTGCTGGATCACCCGCAAGGGTTCGAGGTTCAATTCCACGACTTTGGAACGCCCAAAGCCATAATCCACCTTGATGAACGCGAACGCCGCCACTGGCAGCACCTGATGGAGCCCGCATGACCGACCACGTGACTTTCCCGGACGCCGTGCAGTGGGCCGTCCCCTTTTTCATAGCTGCCATTCTGGCCGAGTTTCTGTGGATCGCCGTCAAAGGACGCGGTGGCCGCTATGAGACGCGGGACGCTGTCACATCGCTGATCATGGGGGCAGGCAACATCGCATCCGGCTTTCTGTTGGGATTCATCGCCTATGCATTCTTCATGTGGCTGTGGCAGATCACGCCGCTGAACCTGGGCACCTCTATCCCTATTATCCTTCTGTGTTTTGTGCTGGATGATTTCCGCTATTACTGGGTGCACCGCTTTGGTCACCGCATTCGCTGGGTCTGGGCCAGCCACGTGAACCACCACAGCTCGCAACACTACAACCTGACCACCGCCCTGCGTCAGACATGGACCTATACGTTTACCTTCATGATGGTGGTTCGCGCGCCTTTGATCCTATTGGGTTTCCATCCGGCGATGGTGCTGTTCGTCGGTGGTCTGAACCTGATCTACCAATTCTGGATTCATACCGAAGCCATCGGCAAGATGCCCCGCTGGTTCGAGGCGGTGATGAACACGCCCAGCCACCACCGCGCCCATCATGGTCGCAATGCACGCTACCTGGACTGCAACTACGCCGGCGTTTTCATCATCTGGGACAAGCTGTTCGGAACATTTGTCCCCGAACAGGAAGATGACCGCGTCGACTATGGGCTGGTGCACAATATCGGCACCTTCAACCCGCTGCGCGTGGCCTTTCACGAATGGGTTGGAATCTGGCGCGACGCGACACAACCGGGCCTGACAATACGTCAGCGACTGGCTTATTGCTTTGCACCGCCGGGCTACAGCCATGATGGCAGCCGGGACAATTCCGAACAGATCAAGGCCAAGCATCTGGACCGCCACCCGGAAGATCGTGGAACGCCCGGATTCGAACAATTCGACACCAAACAGCCTAATACGCAAGCAAAACAGGCCTGATACCGCCGACCCAATCGACCCGTTTCTTGAAATCCGGCCCTCGCGTCCCATATCAAATCGATGTGTGCAGTGCGAGTAACCGGAGGCAACATGACCAGACTGACAACCCTTTCCACCGTTATGGGTCTTACCGGAGTGGTGCTCGCTATGTTGACAGCGCTGGCTGGCGGTGCGACCGGGATTGTCGCGTTGGGTTTTGGTATGATGCTTTTGGGGTTCATGGGTGCGGTGGTCGGCGGCTTTGCAGCGCTGGGACGCATCTGGGAAACGACTCGTTGACCCAAACCTGACTTCAATCAATTGCGTTTGTCTTAACCGCAGATTCACACCTTTCCTCTGAAATCGTCACCGGACCGGCGGCGTTAAGGGAAACGGGTTGCACATGCGGAAGAAGGTACTGGCAGATTTGCCCGAAGGTGGGGACAGCCCCTTGAACGCGGCTGTCAAATCCCGCGATGCCTCGACGATTGAAATGGCGACCGAGGCGGTGAAGCACAAACAGTGCAAACTGGCCTTTCAACCTGTGATGCAAGCGAACAGGCAGCATGACGTCGCTTTCTATGAAGGGTTCATCAGAGTGCTGGATGAAACCGGTCGGGTCATCCCCGCGCGCGAGTTCATGCCACAACTGGAAAACACTCCAATCGGGCGCGAACTGGACTGTGTCGCGCTTGAAATGGGATTGCGGACGCTGACCAAAAACCCCGACATTCGCCTGTCCATCAACATGTCTGCCCGTTCGATCGGTTACGCGCGATGGTCACGTGTGCTGGAGCGGTTTCTGAAGAAAGACCCCAATATTGGCGAAAGGCTGATTTTGGAAATCTCAGAAAGCTCGGCTATGACGGTGCCTGAGCTGGTGATCGATTTCATGGACCGGCTGCAGCCGCGCGGCATCGCCTTTGCGCTTGACGACTTTGGGGCCAGCAATTTCAGCTTTCGCAATTTTCGCGAGTTTTTCTTTGATGCTGCCAAGATCGACGGCCAGTTCATCCACGGAATCGGCGAAAATCGGGACAATCAGGCTTTGGTACGGGCTCTGATCGCCGTGGCGCGAGAATTCGAGATTCTGGTGACCGCCGAATCAGTCGAAACACAGAAGGATGCCGAATTCCTAATTGCCAACGGCGTCGACTGCCTGCAGGGGTTCCTGTTTGGCGCCCCTACCGTTTCCGCCCCGTGGAGGGCGGAAAAGCGCAAACATACAGCCAGTTAGAGTGATTTATCCGGTCCACGCCCGACCTGAGGCAAGCTGACCGTTGCTGCAACTGCAGCGTTGCGCTATGCCATGTGGAGTTGGAGCGGGGAACATGAGGCGCTCTTACTGCCACAGAGTTGTCTCTGTGCGATCCGCGCCGTCGAATATCCCGCAGGACCTTGACGGTAAAGGATTGTCTAAATGACCAACGTAGTAATCGCATCCGCCGCGCGCACCGGAGTGGGTAGCTTTGGCGGCTCGTTTGCAAACACACCCGCGCATGATCTCGGGGCCGCCGTACTGGAGGCCGTAGTCGAACGCGCAGGCGTGGAAAAGGGCGAAGTCAGCGAAACCATTCTGGGACAGGTGCTGACGGCAGCTCAGGGTCAGAACCCCGCCCGTCAGGCACATATCAACGCCGGTCTGCCGCAGGAAAGTGCGGCATGGGGTATCAATCAGGTTTGCGGCTCGGGTCTGCGGGCCGTTGCTTTGGGCGCACAGCACATCCAACTGGGCGACGCCGATATCGTTGCTGCCGGTGGTCAGGAAAACATGACTCTTTCGCCCCATGCGGCCGCTCTGCGTGCCGGTCAAAAGATGGGCGACATGAAATACATCGACACGATGATCCGCGATGGCCTGTGGGATGCGTTCAATGGCTATCACATGGGCCAGACCGCTGAAAACGTCGCCGAGAAATGGCAGATCAGCCGCGATATGCAGGACGAATTCGCTGTCGCCTCGCAGAACAAAGCTGAAGCCGCGCAAAAGGCCGGTAAATTCGCCGACGAAATCACACCGTTCACCATCAAGACCCGCAAGGGCGATATTGTGATGGACGCCGACGAATACATCCGTCACGGCGCGACCATGGAAGCGATGGCAAAGCTGCGTCCGGCCTTCGCAAAGGACGGTTCGGTCACGGCCGCAAACGCTTCTGGCCTGAACGACGGCGCGGCGGCGACGCTGCTGATGTCGGCCGAGAATGCTGAAAAGCGCGGAATCGAGCCCCTGGCCCGTATCGCATCCTATGCAACTGCCGGTCTGGACCCGTCGATCATGGGTGTGGGCCCGATCTACGCCTCGCGCAAAGCGCTGGAAAAAGCGGGCTGGTCCGTTGACGATCTGGATTTGGTCGAGGCGAACGAAGCCTTTGCCGCACAGGCTTGCGCCGTGAACAAGGACATGGGCTGGGATCCATCGATCGTGAACGTGAACGGCGGCGCCATTGCCATCGGTCACCCGATCGGCGCTTCGGGCTGCCGCGTTCTGAACACGCTGCTCTTCGAAATGAAGCGTCGCGACGCGAAAAAGGGTCTGGCGACCCTGTGTATCGGCGGCGGCATGGGCGTCGCCCTGTGCGTGGAGCGCGACTAAGTGCGTTGATAACCAAATAAAAAAGGGCGTCCATTGGGCGCCCTTTTTTGTTACATTGGGTCCTTAACCCAAAGATGCGACGATATTGCCAAGCGGAAAATCAAATTTCATGACGAAACAATATTGCGCACGATCACCTCTCAAAGTAACAGCATTACCAAGACGACTTAAATTGGAGGATTCCTAAATGGCACGTACAGCACTCGTTACCGGCGGCTCCCGCGGCATCGGCGCAGCAATTTCCAAGGCGCTCAAGGCCGAAGGGTACAATGTTGCAGCCACCTATGCGGGGAACGACGAAGCCGCCGCGAAGTTCACCGAAGAGACCGGCATCGCCACCTACAAGTGGAACGTCGCTGATTACGACGAATCCAAAGCCGGAATTGAAAAAGTCGAATCTGAAGTCGGCCCCATCGACATCGTGGTCGCCAACGCGGGCATCACCCGCGATGCACCGTTCCACAAGATGACCCCGGAACAGTGGCACCAGGTCATCGACACCAACCTGACCGGCGTGTTCAACACCGTGCACCCCGTCTGGAACGGCATGCGCGAGCGTAAGTTTGGCCGCGTCATTGTCATCAGCTCGATCAACGGCCAGAAGGGCCAGTTCGCTCAGGTGAACTATGCCGCGACCAAGGCAGGCGATCTGGGCATCGTCAAATCGCTGGCCCAGGAAGGCGCGCGCGCTGGTATCACCGCCAACGCGATCTGCCCCGGCTACATCGCAACCGAGATGGTGATGGCTGTTCCCGAAAAAGTCCGCGAATCCATTATCGGCCAGATCCCAGCAGGTCGCCTGGGTGAGCCCGAAGAAATCGCGCGCTGCGTGGCGTTCCTGGCATCCGACGATTCTCAGTTCATCAATGGCTCGACCATCTCGGCCAACGGTGCGCAATTCTTCGTCTGATCTGAAGCGTAGAAAAGACAACGGGCCGGTCCATTTCGGACCGGCCCTTTTTTATCCCGTAAGAACGCGCGCGCGGCGCTCAGCGGGAACCGAATAGCCACATAATGGCGTGTTTGATCATCTTGCCGCGTTCGGCATGCGCCCGCTGAAAGGCTCGGGCAGCTGCGGGGTTGGTCGTCATTTCGATCATGGCAGTCTTCCTTTCAGTTCAGCTGTGTTTGACTTGAACCCAATATGCGCCTTATCAATCAAGACGGCAAACGAGCTTTCTTTGGGTTTCAGTTAAGATATTCTTGTGTATTGATGAGCAACTATCTTCCCCCACTCACCGCCCTGCGTGCCTTTGACGCCGCAGCACGCCACATGTCCTTTGCCAAAGCCGCAGAGGAGTTGCGCGTGACCCCGGCAGCCCTGTCTTTCCAGATCAAATCACTGGAGGAACATCTGGGCCGGCCCTTGTTTCACCGCTTGAACCGCGCTGTTGAGCTGACCGAGGCCGGACGCGCCCTTGCCCCCGGCGCGGCCGATGGATTCGCCGCATTGCAGACGGCGTGGCAAGCTGCGCGCCGACAGGGCAACGATACCTCGCTGACCGTGACAGCAGGCCCGGCGCTGACAGCCAAGTGGCTGGCACCGCGCCTGTATGAATTTGCAAGGGCGCATCCCGAGATTGATCTCAAGTTCTCGGCAACATTGCGGATTATGGACCTTGAACGTGATGACGTGGATGTCGCCATTCGGTTTGGTTACGGTGGCGATGAAGGGCTGTATTCCCTACAAGTTCGCAAGGAATGGCTGACCCCGGTAATGACACCAGATCTGGCCGAGCAATTCCCCACCCCCGACAGCCTGCGGGACGCACCATTGATCTTTGACGATTCGATTGCGTTCCTGCAACCGCCCAGCGATTGGCCAACCTGGTTCCGCGCGGTCGGAGTGGATTATGCCCCAACACATGGAGCGCATTTTTCGAACGCAGACCACGCAATTGATGCTGCGGTTGCGGGCGTGGGCGTGGTACTGGGTCGTCGGGCTATGATCTTGAAGGACCTTACCGAGGGGCGTCTTGTTGCTCCGTTCAAAACGGCTATCGAAACACAAGGCCGGTTTCGGTTTCTGTGCTTGCCAGGTGCAGAAAACAGGCCCCAAATCGCCGCTTTCCGCGACTGGTTCATGGCTGAGATCGAAAAGACCGCGCATATCTCGGACGATTTCAACATCATCCCGGTCGAAGAGATTCAAAGCCCATGACCAAATCGCGCGCTACAGCCATCGGGTTTGCCGCCGTCTTGCTGTGGTCGCTGCTGGCCTTGTTCACCGTCGGGTCATCCCCCACGCCGCCACTGTTGCTGAATGCAATCTGCTTTTCGATTGGTGGAACACTTGGCCTGATCTGGACTTGGCGCAGCGGAGGGTTGCAGCAATTGCGGGACGTGCCGTGGACCACCTATCTGTTCGGCACAGTCGGGTTGTTCGGCTATCACGCGCTATATTTCTCAGCCCTGCGCATGGCCCCGGCGGCCGAGGCTGGTCTGATCGCATATCTCTGGCCATTGCTCATCGTGTTGTTTTCCGGACTATTGCCGGGCGAACACCTGCGCATCGGTCATTTATTCGGCGCGTGCCTTGGGTTTGCAGGGGCTGCCGTGATCATCGCCGGGGGTGGCAGCACCGGGTTTCAGACCGACCACATGCCCGGCTACGCGTTGGCCTTGTTATGCGCGCTGACATGGTCTGGATACTCGGTCCTGTCGCGTCGGCTGGGCGATACACCAACCAGCTCAGTCGCCGTTTTCTGCATTGCGACCGCCATAGCATCCGGTTTGCTGCACCTTGCTGTCGAAGACACCGTCTGGCCTGACAGCGCCTTTAGCTGGACGTCCGTGATCGCACTGGGCCTGGGACCGGTGGGGTTGGCGTTCTATGTTTGGGATATTGGGGTCAAGCAAGGCGACATACAACTCTTGGGGACGGCGTCGTACGCGGCACCCTTGTTGTCTACGCTAGCTTTGGTTGTGGCCGGGATCGCCGCCCCGTCCTGGGGTCTGGCGATCGCGGCCCTATTGATTACTGGCGGCGCGGCCATTGCCGCGCGGGCGAGTATGAAAACCTAGGCTGACAGGCGTTCGATCTCTTCTTTTAGCCTTAGTTTTTGTTTTTTGAGTTGAGCGATATGGAGATCATCGATACCTGGCGCGCGTTGGGCTTGTTCAACTTCAAGACCGAGAGTTTCGTGCTTTTTCTTCAGTTCGGTCAGATGTGCGCTCACGCTCATGGCGATACTCCTTCGTTGGTGTCTCAGGTTCACGTAAGAAGTTGACCACATCGTTTCCAGCCTGTCACGCCGCAGACGCACAGAATCTGTAATAAATCCGACAAATTCGGCTGGTTAATGCCTATTGATCAGAAAACCCAGGCAGCGAGGCCCCTTTGCGCAACACGTCTGAGACCCGTGGCGTATAGCTTTCCCCATCACGTTCGTGCCGATCCCCGTCGTGTAATACGACTGGCGCACGCAGCTGAAAATCGGCGCGCCCACCCTTTCTGGCCCGTAAAATTACCAATTCTGCCTTGCGACCGGCTCTGGCGGCCAGTGGCAGAATTTCAACCGATCCCAACCGCCCTTCGCATGCGATCAATATGTCGGGAAGACGGTTGGCTTTCTGGATCATATGCAAGTACCCGCGAGGCGCGAGGCGCTTGGCCGCGCAGTCAATCCATGTCTCCAAAGGCGTTTGCTCGCCCAACGCAATACTACGCCCCGTGTCATCGGCCGGGCTATGCGCGCCAGCACGGTAATAAGGCGGGTTTGCGAGTACATGATCGAATTGCCGCTGTTTGAGCGTAGCTGGCAATGCACTGATATCGGCCTCGACTACCTCCAGCGGCGCGTCATTTTCCGCGGCGTTTCGGCTTGCCAATTCTGCATAGCTTGCCTGTAACTCGACCCCAACGGCCTGCAGACCCGGCACGCGGGCCAGCAGGCACAGAATCGCGGCACCCGCGCCACAGCCCAGTTCCAACACGGTGTGACCACGTGTCGCCGGGACGACCGCTGCCAGCAAGACCGGGTCAACCCCCGCGCGATATCCTGCGCGCGGCTGCAACAAACGCACACGCCCGCCCAGAAAATCATTTTGGGTCAATTCACTATCGGAAAACAGGTTCATCTGCCCAGCGGGATTTCGTTGTCACGCATTACCCGTTCTGCGCGGGTCAGGTCATCGGCCCGCACCATCAGGCGGCGCGGAAAGATTCCTATGCCTCCTTCGAGGATGCTCATATTTACGTCCATCTGAAAGCAGTCTATATCCTCGCCCTCAAGAAGGGCGGAAGCAAAGGCCAGAATCGTCGGATCGGTGCTGCGCAAAAGTTCTTTCATGGGGATGGATGTAAGGGCAAGGCAAGGCGGAAGTCGAGCCTTGTATCAGGAGAGTGATGAACATCGACACGATCTCGAAACCGCATGAGCGCCTGGCCGAGATTCTGGACGGCGAAATGGACGCCGTAAACCAGTTGATCCGCACGCGCATGGCCTCGGAACACGCTCCGCGCATCCCGGAAGTGACTGCGCATCTGGTTGAAGCAGGCGGCAAGCGTCTGCGCCCAATGCTGACGCTGGCGGCGGCCCGGATGTTTGACTATCCGGGTGATCATCACGTGCGCCTGGCCGCGACGGTTGAATTCATCCACACTGCGACCCTGTTGCACGACGATGTCGTTGATGAAAGCGCACAGCGGCGTGGCCGCCCCACGGCGAACTTGTTGTGGGACAATAAATCCAGCGTTCTTGTCGGCGACTACCTGTTTTCTCGCAGTTTCCAACTGATGGTTGAGACCGGTTCGCTGCGGGTGCTGGACATTCTGGCCAATGCCTCGGCCACCATTGCCGAGGGCGAAGTGTTGCAGATGACCGCTGCCACCGATCTGGGCACTACCGAGGCAATCTATTTGCAGGTCGTGCGCGGCAAGACCGCCGCGCTGTTTTCCGCCGCAACCGAAGTGGGCGGCGTGATTGCTGGCGCGGCTGAGGATCAGGTTAAAGCGCTATACGAATACGGCGATGCGCTGGGAATTGCGTTCCAAATTGCCGATGACCTGTTGGATTATCAGGGTGACAGCAAGGCGACCGGAAAGAATGTCGGCGACGACTTCCGCGAGCGCAAACTGACCTTGCCCGTCATCAAGGCTATCGCACAGGCCACCCCGGAAGAGCACGCCTTTTGGGAGCGTACAATTGGTCGAGGCCGTCAGGAAGACGGCGATCTGGACCATGCGCTGAGCCTGATGAACAAATACGGCACGCTGGACGCAACACGGTCGGACGCGTTTGGCTGGGCCACCAAAGCCAAGACCGCGCTGGACGCGCTGCCGGATCACGAGATCCGGTCGTTGCTGCGCGATCTGGCCGACTACGTGGTTTCGCGCCTCAATTAAGCTGCGTGGCGCGGCACCACCAATCGGGGTGCGCCGCGCCAATCTCGTAAGCTGCGAAATGGGCGGCTTTCATGGTTGGGTAGAGCGCAAAACAGGTCGAACCCGAACCTGACATCCGAGCCAGCAGAACATCTTTCGTATCCGACAGATCATCCAGCACCCGGGCAACCTCGGGTGCGATGCCCTTTGTCGGTGGCTCCAAGTCATTGCGTTGTTCCTGCACCCAATCCGCGCATGCCTTGGGCGTTTCAAAGACCGGGATTTCATCAGGCATTGGCGGGTTGTCGCGGCTCTGCAAGGCAGAGAATACGGCGCCGGTTGGGACTTCGACATCAGGATTGACCAAAAGCGCTGGCAATTGCGGCAGTGAGAGTGGCTGCAAACGTTCGCCGATGCCGCGCATCCGGGTGGCTCTTGCCATCATGCATACCGGCACATCCGCACCAAGGGTCAGGGCAGTTTCGCTAGGGATAGCCACACCCTGATCTACGATCATGCGCAGTGTCGCCGCGGCGTCGGATGATCCGCCGCCAATGCCACCACCGTGGGGCAGCGCTTTGTTCAGGTTGATATGCCCGGTCCATCCAGCGGCGGCGGCAGCTTTCCAGACTAGATTTCGGTCGTCCGCCGGAACGCCCTTGGCGTGTTCACCGGCCACTGACATCGACAGCTCTGACCCCAGCGTGAATTCCAGCTTATCCCCGACATCTGCAAACACGACGAGAGAGTCCAGCAGATGATATCCATCATCGCGTCGGCCGGTCACATGCAGGGTCAGGTTGATCTTGGCGGGCGCAAAACCCTCAATTGCCATTGGCGACTTTCAGGGGATCGGCGCCTTCTTCGGCCAAGACCGCGTCCAGGCCCACCTCAATCTTGCGACGAATGCGCTCGGGGTCGGCTTCACCATCCGTGTCGTCGGGGTCAACAAAGGACAGAGCACGCTTCCACTGAAATTCAGCTTCACGCGCGCGGCCCACGGCCCAATATACATCGCCAAGGTGGTCATTTACTACGGGATCAACCG
This sequence comes from Ruegeria sp. YTSC230, assembly GCF_059609665.1. Taxonomy (NCBI): domain Bacteria; kingdom Pseudomonadati; phylum Pseudomonadota; class Alphaproteobacteria; order Rhodobacterales; family Roseobacteraceae; genus Ruegeria; species Ruegeria sp. YTSC230. Next base: position 210,398 of record NZ_JBXWMC010000007.1, read on the forward strand.
GCATCAGCTCGACCGCGCGCTCCATATGCGCGACGGCTTCGTCATAGCGGCCCAGTCGGAACAAAACCCACCCAAGACTGTCGACAATATAGCCGCTGTCAGGGCGCGCCGCGACAGCGCGTTCGATCATGTTCAGTGCTTCGTCCAGCTTTTCCTGCCGTTCGACCAGCGAATAGCCCAAATAGTTCAAAACCTGTGGCTGATCGGGGTTCAGTTCCAGCGCGCGACGGAAATCGGCCTCAGCCGCTTCCCAGTGCTTGAGACGTTCATGCGAGATACCGCGGGCGTAATACAAAAACCAGTTGCCGCTGACACCCTGCTCGGTCAGTTCGATAGCAGTGTCATAGGTCCCAACGGCATCGACATAGTTTTCTTGCCGTCTTTGCAAATCAGCCAGGGCCACATGCACACTGGGCAGGCTGGGGCTTTGCGCCGCGAGGTTCTGCAAAACTTCGGCCGCAGCGTCCGTTTTTCCCGAACGGCTCAGAACCTCGGCCCGGCCCAACTCGGCCGCGTGATAATCGCTGCTGGTGGACGGCACCATACGATAGGCTTCGACGGCCAGGTCATATTGTTCCAGCGCGTCCAGCAATTCGGCACTTAGAAGGATTGCGTCCACGTGGTCCGGGCGCAGGAACGCGGCAATCCGGGCATAGAGAAGCACATAATCCTGTGACGCCTCACTGCTGAGCGCGGCGCCGACAGAAAAGAACACTTCAGCCATACCGTCCTGCGCCGACTGTATGTGTGTAAACGGCAACGTTTCACCCGCCTTCAAACGCGCCACGTAACCTTCAATGGATGGGTCACTGCCCGCCGCAAATACGTCTTTCAGATATTGCTGGGCGTCTTCGTTGCGGTCCAGCTGCGACAATACTTCGGTCCGGGCCAAGGCCGCACGGCGCGAAAACCGCGACACCGCTCCGTTGTTTGCCGCAAAAATCTCTTCGGCCCCTTCGAAGTCACCAATCGACGCCAGCGCCAACGCCTTGTGGTAAAGCGCGAATTCCAGAAGCCCCTCTTGGGTGCCGACTTCGTCGAACTTTTCCATCGCTTTGGTCATGGCACCTTGCGCCACATAGACCCAACCCAGAACCAAACCATCTACTAGTGGCCCAACGCCTTGAGTTTCAGGATCACGTGCAAGCAGTTCATCCAGCTTTCCGTCGTCGATCAGGTTGGCCATGATGACCATCTTTGCCGCCTGGCTTGGCAGTTCGAGCGCCTCAATTGACTGCGCAACCGGCAGCGCGCGCTCAATCTCACCCAATGCAAGACGCGCTACGACGACGTTTTCCAGAAGTTTGCCATTTTCAGGGTCGGCGCGCAGGGCCTGCGCATAATATTTCTCGGCAGAAATATAATCGCTTTGATAAATTGCCTGACGCCCGGCCAGATACGACCCAGAGCCAGAGTCCGACAGCGCCGGGAATGCAAATGACGAGGTTAACAGCGCGGCAAATGCCGCGCGACGAACGAGGGAAGCCACCAAAATCCTGCCTTGCTATCGTTGACTGGACAACAAGCTAGGGCTTTGACCGGAAAGAGGCAATGGCAGAGCCTTCACGACCCCGCCATTGCCCATGTTTTCGCTTACATGTTGGGATAGTTCGGTCCATCCCCGCCCTGCGGCGTGGTCCATGTGATGTTCTGGCTGGGGTCCTTGATGTCGCAGGTTTTGCAGTGGACGCAGTTCTGGAAGTTGATGACGAATCGCGCGCCATCTTCATCCTCGACCATCTCGTACACGCCCGCCGGGCAATAGCGCTGCGCCGGTTCATCGTATTTGGGCATGTTTACTTTGACCGGGATTTCCGGATCGGCCAGCTTCAGGTGACAAGGCTGGCTTTCCTCATGGTTGGTCATCGCAAAGGACACGTTGGTCAAACGATCAAAGGACAGCTTGCCATCGGGCTTTGGATAATCGATGGGCTTGTGCTTGCTGGCCTCTTCAGTCGATTCAGCATCGTTCTTGCCGTGACCCAGCGTGCCCAGCAGCGAAAAGCCCAGCGTGTTGGTCCACATGTCCATACCGCCCAGCATCAGGCTGGCGGTCAGACCGTATTTTGACCACAGCGGCTTAACGTTGCGCACCTTCTTCAGGTCTGCGCCGATTGCACCTTCGCGCACGTCGGTTTCATAGGCGGTCAGCTCATCACCCGAACGCTCGGCCTTGATCGCGTCAAATGCCGCTTCAGCCGCCGCTTTGCCCGACAACATCGCGTTGTGGTTGCCCTTAATGCGCGGCACGTTGACCATGCCTGCGGAACAGCCCAACAGAGCCACCCCCGGCGCGACAAGTTTGGGCATCGACTGATAGCCACCCTCGGTAATTGCACGGGCGCCGTAAGCGACGCGCTTGCCGCCTTTCAGCAGCTCGGCCACCATCGGGTGATGCTTGAAGCGCTGGAACTCCATGTACGGATACAGATGCGGGTTCTTGTAGTTCAGGTGAACCACGAAACCGACATAGACCTGATTGTTTTCAAGGTGATAGATGAACGACCCGCCGCCCGCGTTGCTACCCAGCGGCCAACCCATGGTGTGCGTGACCGAGCCTTCCTTGTGCTTGGCCGGGTCGATCTCCCAGATCTCTTTCATGCCGACGCCGTATTTCTGCACCTCTTTGCCAGCAGAGAGGTCATACTTGGCGATCACTTCCTTGGACAGCGAACCGCGCACACCTTCCGACAGGAAGACGTATTTGCCATGCAGTTCCATACCTGGCTCGGTCTGCGGCCCGTATGATCCATCAGGCTCTAGGCCGAAGACACCGGCGACGACGCCTTTGACTTCGCCATTGTCGCCATAAACCAGTTCCGAACACGCCATGCCGGGGAAGATTTCCACGCCCAGCTCTTCCGCCTGTTCAGCCATCCAGCGGCAGACATTGCCCATCGAAACAATGTAGTTGCCGTGGTTGTTCATCAGCGGCGGCATTGGGAAGTTGGGAATGCGAATCTTGCCCGCCTCGCCCAGCATGTAGAAGTTGTCTTCGTGCACCGGCACGTTCAGCGGCGCGCCTTTTTCTTTCCAGTCCGGGATCAGTGCGTCCAGCCCGCAAGGGTCCAGAACCGCGCCCGACAGGATATGCGCGCCCACTTCCGAGCCCTTTTCCAGAACCACGACGTTCAGGTCGGCATCCAGCTGTTTCAGACGGATGGCCGCCGACAGGCCCGCGGGGCCTGCGCCCACGATCACCACGTCGTATTCCATCGCTTCGCGTTCAATCTCGGCCATCGCGGGCTCCCTAGCTAACTTTCCGAATTGGCGCTTTCACTGCATGCTCTGCGCAATTTTGTTTCACGGCTGATTACATGGTCGCAAACACCTTGGTCAATCAAAACACGGCGTAACTTTGCTGCAATGCGGCAGTTATGCCTCTGGTGAGTCCCCCATCAGGTACCTGGGACCGCTACCATTGGATTTTGCGCGGTCATCCGGGTTGTAGAGGGCGCATTTCGGCAGGCTTAGACATCCGCAGCCAATGCAGCCATCCAAATTGTCGCGCAAGCGCGTCAGGGTATCGATTCGCTGGTCCAGATGGGCCCTTAGCCCCTTGCTGATGTCCTGCCAATCCTGCGGTGTTGGCGTGCGGTTTCCAGGCAGGCCAGACAGGACCTCGCGGATCTCGGGCAAGGTCAGGCCGAACTGCTGCGCAATCATCACAAAACTCAGGCGCCTGATATCTGCGCGCTGATATCGCCGCTGCCCGCCCGCATTGCGCCAGGGCGATATCAGACCTTGCGCCTCATAGTACCGGATCGCCGAAACGGCCAAGCCTGTGCGTCGGGCCAATGCGCCAATTGCCAACCCTTCCGAAGCCGCCATCACATCCTCCTGAAAAATCCCTTGATCTAAAGTTAGGTTTAGGAATTATGGTGAGTCGGGACAAGCCTCAAAACACGAAGGAGATCCCATGATGGCGACACTTGAACACACCAACTTCACCGTTCGCGACCCGCAGGCCTCGGCTGCGTGGATGCACAAGGTGTTCGGTTGGAAAACACGCTGGGAAGGCCCGGCAATTGCAGGCGGTTACACGGTTCACGTGGGCTCCAAGCACACCTATCTGGCGCTTTACGCGCCCAGCGATCCACAACCGTCCGGGGAAAGCAGCTATGACATCGTCGGAGGGCTGAACCACGTGGGCGTTCTGGTCGAAGACATCGACACGACCGAGCAGAAGGTGATCGACGCCGGTTTTAAGCCCAAGTCCCATGCTGATTATGAACCGGGTCGGCGGTTCTATTTCAATGACGACAATGACATCGAATTCGAAGTGATTAGCTACGATTAAGGAGTTCTGGGAAACACCCGATAGATTCTTCATTGCCAATGCCCCGAGAGCCACGAGCGTGGCAGGGTATTGGCGATTCAAACTTTTCCCGAATACCATAGGCCGTAATCCGCGCGTTGTGCGACCAAGCCCCCTTGCAATTCACGCCTCATTTGGGTCAGTTAATTGACGACCCATCAAATCGCCCCGACGCGTGTCTCATGCGGCGGGGCGAACCAATTTATGCGTGGACGACAAGAACATGGAAAAAATTCCAATGACGCCTGCGGGTAATGCCGCGCTTGGGGCGGAGCTCAAAAACCTCAAGTCCGTCGAGCGCCCGGCGATCATCGAAGCCATCGCAACAGCGCGCGAGCTGGGCGACCTGAAAGAGAATGCCGAGTATCATTCGGCCCGCGAAAAGCAGGGCTTCATCGAAGGTCGCATCAAAGAGCTGGAAGGCATTCTGTCGCTTGCCGATGTGATCGACCCGGCCAAACTGAACGGCGCGATCAAATTTGGCGCAAAGGTCACCCTGGTGGATGAAGACACTGACGAGGAAAAGACCTGGCAGATTGTTGGCGAATACGAAGCCAACATTGAAAACGGCCTGCTGAATATCAAATCCCCCATCGCGCGGGCATTGATCGGCAAGGAAGAAGGCGACAGTGTCGAAGTACGCACCCCCGGCGGTGTGCGGTCCTATGAAGTTCTAAGTATCGAGTATGCCTGACCGGAGCCTTGACCATGTCAGAGCCCAATCCCGAACAAGATCCCGAACGGCCGACCCCTTTGGGTATATATGATAAGCCTTCACATCCTTCGGTAACCGAGATCGAGATCGTTGCCGTCGCGCTTAGCGTGGTTTGGCTGATTGTGTCGATTGTGTTTCTGGTGCTTCCCGACGAGGTCGATGGCGGCGGATTCGTCGTGACTCTGCTGGCTGTTTTCATGCCGGTGGCGATGATTTGGGTCGCCGCTATGGCGATGCGTGCCAGTCGCGTCATGCGCGAGGAAAGCGCTCGGCTGCAGACAGCGATAGATGCGATCCGTCAGGCTTACGTGATTCAGCAACAGCGCGCCGCCAGCTTGCAAGAACCCGGTGTCAGCAAAAAGCTGAACGAAATCGCCGAGGCCACCAAAAAAGCAGAAACCGCGCTGGCGACGTTTTCGTCGAAACGGACCGAGCCGGTTCGCGGCGAAGCATCTGTTGCCACAGGCGACCAGACGTCTTTGGAACTGGGCACCCCGGCCGAAGAAATCGCGCCACCATTGACGACCGATACCTTCATTCGAGCGCTGAATTTCCCGGAAACGCAGGATGATGCTGAAGGGTTCGACGCCCTTAGGCTGGCGCTACGAGATCGCAAGACCGCTCAACTGGTGCAGGCTTCGCAGGACGTGCTTACACTGCTGAGCCAGGAAGGCATCTATATGGACGATCTGCGCCCGGATATGGCGCGTCCCGAAATCTGGCGACAGTTCGCACAGGGCGCGCGCGGCCGCGCGGTTGCCGCGTTGGGCGGGATCAGGGACCGGTCTTCGCTGGCACTGACGGCAGCGCGGATGAAGCAGGACCCGATATTCCGGGACGCCGTGCATCATTTCCTACGCCGTTTTGATCACATGATCGTTGAATTCGAACCGGTTGCCAGCGACGCGGACCTGACCGCTTTGGGCGACACGCGAACTGCCCGTGCGTTCATGCTGCTGGGGCGTGTCGCAGGTACCTTCGATTGATCACAGCCCAAAGCTGCCATAGGGAATAAACCGCACCAGATCGCCCAGTCTGATGTGACATGCGCCATCCTGAATCTCGACCAACCCCTCGGCCCAGCTAAGGCCGCTGATTCGACCCGACCCTTCCGAGGCAAAAACCTCGACCCGACCGTCTCGGACACGGGCCCGCAAGTACTCGCGCCGCCCCGGTTTTTTGCGCTTTTCGAAATTGGCTGGCAGGTCGAACCCCAGCGGCTGAGACCAGCCCTCGCCCGCCATCAGACCCAGCGCAGGGCGGGCAAAGATCAACGTACAGACTTTGGCAGCGACGGGATTACCCGGCAGGCCAAATACGGGCGTTTCGTTCCACATACCCAACGCCAAGGGGCGGCCGGGCTTTAGCGCAATGCGCCACTCCTGCATCGCACCGGCCTCTCGCAGCAGGGCCGAGACGTGATCCTCATCCCCGGCGGACGCGCCGCCGCTGGTCAGAATGACGTCGGCCTGTTCTGACGCCTTGTCCAGCCTGTCACGCAGATCTTCCCGGTCGTCGGACACGCGCCCCATATCCACCGGCTCATAGCCCAGTCGCGCGATCATCGACAACAGCATCGGACGGTTGGCGTCAAATATTTGGCCGGGTCCGGCAGAGTTTCCAGGCTCGACCAGCTCATCCCCGGTCGAGAGAACCGCAACGCGCAGCGTCTTGCGTACCGCGACCTCGGATATCCCGGTGGCCGACAAAAGGGCCATGTCAGCAGGGGTCAATCTGCGCCCGGTAGGCAGAACCAAATCGCCCTCGGCAACGTCTTCGCCAGCTTTGCGGGTATTGGCGCCCTGTTTCAGCGGGCCGTGAAAGGCGATGTGACCATCCTGAACGGTCACGTCTTCTTCCAGTATGACCGTATCCACACCGGTAGGCAGCGCTGCGCCGGTCAACACGCGCAGTGCCTTGCCGTGTGGCACCGCGCCATCAAACGGAATACCAGCCGCAGCGCGCCCATCCTGCAGCGGCATCACTTGGGGACCCTCGGGGGCGGCCCCGGAAAACCCATAACCATCCACGGCCGTGTTCGGTTGCGGCGGGTTTGAACGTTTCGCAAAAACGTCTTCTGCCAGTATCCGCCCCACAGCCTGCCCGATCAGAGCCGTTTCGACCGAAGTCACCACCGTCAACCGAGATCGCAACAAGGCCAGCGCGTCGTCCACAGGTGTCCAGTTGACCCCGGCAGGCAAGGCAAAACAATCATTTCGCAGGGGCGGAGGCGTGATGTTTGGCGGCGTCATAATCCGACCTCTTTCAAGATGAAATCCGCGACTGCGGCGGTGTTGTCCAGATCAAACACCGGAACCTGTACCTGCAGGGGCGTATCGCTGGCGACAGCGCGGATCGTACTGTTGTCCGGGGCCATCAACGCATTGCCGGCCTCGGCACGAAACGCTTCGACCTTGGGGTGGCTTTCTCGTTTGAACCCTTCGATCAGTACGAGATCGACCGGGAGCAGCCGAGCCAGAAGATCAGCCAAAGGCGGCTCAGGTGCCCCGCGCAGTTCTTGCATCACGGCAATACGCTTGCCGGATGCCAATAGCACCTCGGACGCACCGGCTTCTCGATGGCGGAAGCTGTCGGTTCCGGTCTGGTCGACATCGACCGCGTGATGGGCATGTTTGACCGTCGAAACTGAAAAGCCGCGCCCTGTAATCTCGGTCACTAACCGCTCCACTAGGCCGGTCTTGCCTGCGTTTTTCCAGCCGGTGACGCCGAAGACCCTCATGCCTGTTCCAGCAGCTTTTGCGCCCGCGCCAAATCGTCGGGCGTGTTGACGTTGAAGAAGGGATCGAAAGGTTCCGCGGGAAACAAAGCTTCACGACCGTCATGTTTGTCGGTCCACAGCACAACCTTGCGCAGCCCGTCATTCAAGGCATCCCGCAGATCATCGCGCAGGGCGACAGGCCAGAGCCCAAATGTCGGATGCCTGTTGACCCGCTTGCCGCCGCCGGACTTTAGAGCTTCATCCCCGGTGCGCGGCGTGGTGGCCAGCACCAGAGGATGTGTTTGCCCTTGGGCAGCGTCGGTCAGCCGTGCCACAAGATCGCGTGGAAAAAACGGCGTGTCAGCGGCGGCTGTGACTATGCTGTAGGCGCCTTGCTTAGCAGCCCAGTCGAGCCCCGCCAGCACACCCGCCAAAGGCCCGGCGAAACCTTCGATGGTATCGGGCAGAACCGGCAGGTTCAGATCGGCGAACCGTTCGGGGTCGCCATTGGCGTTCAGCGCCAGACCGTCTACCTGCGGGCCGAACCGGTCAATGACATGAGACAGCAGGCTTTGCCCCCCGATCTGCAACAGACCCTTGTCGCCGCCGCCCATACGGGTGGCGAGGCCGCCTGCGAGGATTACGCCCAAAGGGGTGTTCATTGCTGCACCTTGTTGCTTGCGTCCAAGTGATCAATAGATCGCAACTTTGTAGAGCGAACTCAATTCAATTGGAACGCGGTAGGATGCAGATGATGCAGGACAAACAGCCACAGGATCAAAGTCCCGACCGCCAGGAACGAGGTCGCCGACACGATGTGAGCGGCGAGTTGCGGCTCCTGATCATAATGTTTGGCCAGCAAAAAGATGCTCTTTGCCGTGGGCGCTGCTGCAGAGACCGTCGCCGCAATGATCCAAAGCGGATCCAGCCCAATCAAATGCCCAGCAAGCAGCACCACCCCCGGAACAACGAGAAGTTTTACTACCGTCAAGAACAGGATCATCGGTCCAGTCTGAACAATTGTGCGAACACTTGTGGTAAACCCGATCGCAAACAGCGCAACAGCTGCAAGCGCCTGGCTCATAAGCTCTAAATAATCCGAGACGGCGTCAGAAAACCCAATACCTGTGAAAGAGTAAAGAACGCCCAACAACGTTGCAGCGATTATCGGGTTTTTCAAAACATTCAGAAGGATCTTGTAAATGGGTGTCTTGGCGCTTGCCTTGTGCCCGGCCGAGGTCTCTAGAATGGTGGTCATGATCAACAGCAAAATGGCGACCACCAGATTTGCCAATACGGCCGGCAGCGCCCCCTTTGATCCAAAAATCGCATGGAGGATGGGTAGCGCAACCAACGCTGTGTTCGAAGCAACGCCAGCAAAGGCCAAAACGGTTGCTGATCCGACCTGAAAACTCGTCAGCGCCTTCAAACCGATGAACAGGACGGCAAAAAGAGCCAGTATCGTACCGCCATACGACACGTAGAAACCGTAGTTTAGAAGGTTCTCAAACTCCTCCTGACCAATCAGGTAAAACATGATGGCGGGGATCAGGACGTAAACCGCAAATTGCACCAGAGCTTCTGACGTGTCTTCACCCAGAAGTTTCGTCCAAGAAAACACGTACCCCGTCAAGATCACCGCGAAGACCGGTGCTATTAAACTGATTAATTCCATAGCTTCCCTACGTGGCAACCATCCAAAATTCCACTCTGAGTTGCTCCACCTTAGTGTATATCTTCTGGAACTTGCAGAGTTTTCTCAGAACGACTGGTTACCCAACGGATTTCAGGACTGGGAACTTTTCCTTTTGTGCTTCTTATCTTCGACCGCCACAGTAGCAGGATCCACATCACGCACCAGACGGTCCTCACCTGAAAGACATACAAAGCGCTGCCCACGCATCCGACCGATCAGTGTCAGTCCGACTTCGCGAGCGATCTCTACGCCCCATGCGGTGAAGCCCGATCGCGACGCCAGAACTGGTATGCCCATCATCGCGGTCTTGATCACCATTTCCGAGGTCAGGCGTCCGGTGGTGTAGAGGATTTTGTCTTCAGCCCCCTCACCTTCGGACAGCATCCAACCCGCGATCTTGTCGACAGCGTTGTGGCGGCCCACGTCTTCCATATAGACCAACGGGCGGTTCTCGCGGCACAGCACAGTGCCGTGGATCGCCCCAGCCTCAAGATACAGCGACGGGGTACGGTTGATCTTGGCCGCCAGATCATAGAGCCACGACGTGCGGACCGAGACCTGCGGCAGGCGCACGTTCTCCAATCCTTCCATCATGTCACCGAACACCGTGCCGACTGCACAGCCGCTGGTACGGGTCTTTTTCTTCAGTTTGTCCTCATACGAGGTCTCGCGCGCGGTACGTACCACTACGGTTTCCAGATCTTCATCGTAATCGACGCGGGTGATCTCGTCATCGACCAGCAGCATCCCCTGATTGCGCAGGAACCCCAGCGCCAGATACTCGGGGTAGTCACCGATCGTCATCGCCGTCACGATCTCTTGCGAATTCAAGAAAATCGTCAGCGGGCGTTCCTCGACCACCGAGATCTCGCTGACCTCACCATTCTGGTCCACGCCTTCAACGGCGCGGGTCAGGCGGGGCGCACCGGGATCTGGGGCGATGATGTAGCCTGACTGGTTCTGTTCCGTGGCCAATTGCAACCCTTTCCCAAGACCGCTACTGCTGCGGGGATCACCATAGGATTTAGCCATGGCAGACACCACATCCAAGTCATACTTCTGGAAGGGTTTTCGCGACGGGACCCCGTTCATTTTTGTGGCGATCCCGTTTGGCACCCTGTTCGGCGTCTTCGCGACCGAGGCCGGGTTGAATATCGTGCAAACCATGGCCTTCACGTCCACTGTCTTTGCGGGTGCTGCGCAGTTTGCCGCGCTGCAATTGCTGCAGGATCAGACGCCGACGGCCATTATTCTTGTCTCTGCCCTGGCGGTGAACCTGCGGATGGCGATGTATTCAGCGTCACTGACGCCCTATCTGGGGGCTGCGCCGATGTGGCAGCGGGCCTGTGCCGCCTACCTGACTGTCGATCAGTCTTATGCCTGTTCGATTGTGCAGTTTGAAAAAGAACCCAGGATGACAGTGCCCCAGCGCATGGCTTATTTCGTGGGCTCGGTCACCCCCATCACGCCGCTATGGATATTTGCGACTTATCTGGGCGCGGTTCTTGGCACGCGCATTCCCGAAAGCTGGGCGCTTGACTTTGCCTTGCCGATTACATTTCTGGCAATGATCGGGCCAATGATGCGCACCCTGCCCCATGTGGTGGCTGCGCTGGTCGCCATTGTCGTTTCTTTGATGACCGCTGGCATCCCATACAATCTGGGCCTGCTGATTGCCGGATGTGCCGGCATGATGGCCGGTGCTCAGGCCGAATTGTTCGCCGAACGCAGAAAGGCCGCATCATGACCCCTGTTGATCCGGTCACGATCTGGTCCATCATCATTGGACTTGCCATTGGCAGTTATAGTTTGCGGTTTGTCTTTATCGGCCTCGTCGGGGATCGCCCGATGCCTCCCTGGCTGTTGCGCCACTTGCGCTATACCGCTGTCGCCATCCTGCCCGCCCTGATTGCACCGCTGGTTGTTTGGCCAACCGCAACTGAAGGGCACCCCGACATTCCACGGATGGCGGCCGCCGCGGTTGCGCTGAGCGTTGGAGTGATCACAAAGAATGTGCTGGCAGCAATCTTCAGCGGCGCCGCAACCCTGTACGGGTTGCTGTACTTATTGGGTTGAGACCGTTTCCAGTTGGTTCAGTGCCGCATTGTTGGCGGCCAGACCTTTTTGCAGGTCGGCATCGTCGTTCTCACGATACTCCGTTGTCACAACACCCGGAAGCTGACCGAACTGATCCGACAGCTTGACCGGAAAAAAGGTCACGTCGATCTGTTCGAACCCCGGAACCTGCTTCAGCAGCGACGCGGTGGAATTCGCACAATAAGCGCCAGCGACCGGACCGGATTGTTTGGCCAGCTGCAAGGCAATCTCGGCCTGTTGCGGGCTTACCTGAATCGTCTGGATACGCGCATAATGTGTCTCGCGCGCGTGTGAGCTGCGATAGGCGCGCTCGACATTTGGGGTGATACCGTACAGCACGTCGTCCTTGATCGGAACCACATCTGCGCGGAAAGACCCCGCAGGATCAAAGATCACCCGCTCGCTGCCGCTGATCATCAACGAAGTATGGGCACCAGACCCGGTGCGCGTGCTGATCATCGTATACAGCGTCAGGGTCGAAGGCCCCGGATCACGATAGGATCGGGCAACGACCTCGGCCCGGTCGGCTTGCGGACGCTGCGATCCCGTGCAGCCAGCAACAGTTGCTGCCAGCAGGCAGGCAATCAAAATCCGGATCAAGGTCAACCCCGTTTTGGATTATGCGGCGAAGACCGCCAGGAACAGGCAAAGGAGGGCGATGGCAACCACACACCATGTGGTGGCTTTGACGAACCCATCAAAGGTTTTGGTTTGAACAGTGATATCCATTTCGCCGTGCTTGTGTTCAGCCATGAGTCTCAGAATCCTAATTCGCGTGTTTGAAATGTTGGATAATGGAAAATCCGGGGCCTGTCACCACGTCATTCGCGCGCAGGGGCCAAAGGTGGAAACACCGAACACCCCGGATACCCAAAACCCCAACGCCAGGGCAGGCCCGAACAGGGGCCGCCGCCAAATCGGACCGCCGCGTACATCGCCTCGGCCGTGACGGAATGAGCGGTGCGAATCTGTTCGGCCGTCATGTCATAGCGCTCGGCATATTCCTCGGCATGGTCTGTCCCATGCTGTTTGACGCAGGCACGCAGGGTGTCGTCCGCGGACAGGCGTGCGTCGTAGCTGTCTTCGGCCCGCAAAGCCCCGCCCGCATGGTGATAGGCGCGATCATGGGTCACACAGCAGTATTCCCACGGTGGGTGCGCCTCATACAGTCCCCGAAAGCTGGGGAACGTATCCGCCACAAAGCGCCAGCTGGCCGAAAGACCACCCGAACAGCCATCCGTTTCAAACGGGGTCAACTCTGCGCTGCTGCGCTCCGCCATCAGGGAGCGATGCGCGGGCAACTCAAAGCTGCGCATGACGTCTTGCGCGAAGGCTGGCGAGGCACTCAACAAAAGGATTGCTGCCAGATTAGGGGCTTTCATCGCGCATCGCCTCAGTATCAAAGGACATGCCAAAGGTCGTTGCCAGCCATAACAACAACCGCTCTGCCGGCCCCAATTCGGCGCGCACACGCAGAACTTCATTTGCCATCGCTGGTCGGTCCGTGATCAGCCCATCCACCCCCATCGACGCCATCGCCGACATTTGCAGCGGATCATTCACTGTCCAGACATAGATGTCCTTACCCGCCGCATGGACCGAATTGACCAAACCCGGCGTCGCCATCGCGGCGTTCACCGCAACAAAATCACCTTCGAGACCTGAGAGATTACCCACAGCAGTCGCGGCCAGAACACCGGCGCGCCAGTCGGGGCGAATCGTCTTCATCTTTTGCACTGCCGGGTATTTCAGGGACATCGTTGCAATGTCGTCCTGCATGCCCAGTTCTTCGACGAGGGCGACAACCCGATTCTCAAGGTCTATGTCGTGGCCGTAGTATTTCAGTTCGATAATGACCTTGGCCTTGCCCTTCGCGGCCTCCAGCACGTCACGCAGCGTCGGCGTCCGCTCATCTGCGTATTCAGGGCCAAACCAGCTGCCGATGTCGATCTGATCGATATCCTCCATCGTGGCATCCCACACCTTTAGGTTAACACCGGCCAGTTTCATGAAATCACTGTCATGGGCGACGATGACTACATCATCCGCTGTTTCCTGCACGTCGATCTCAACCCAGTCGGCCCCGTCCTCGATCGCCTTGAGAACCGAGGCCATCGTGTTTTCGGGCTTCAGCGCGGCAGCGCCGCGATGACCGATAACCTCTGCACGGTCCGATGCCTGCACCCTTTCCAGAAGGTGCTGCCCGAACCATATCCCAACAAGAACAGCAACGATGGCGGCCCCAACAGCCGTGACCATTGTTCTGCGCAGGTTGCGCGGCTTTGGAGGGGTTGGTTCCGATGTCTGGATATCAAAGAACCCATCGAGCAGAACTGCCAATGCGCCCAGAGCCGTGGCTGCCAATACCAGTCCGGCCAGTGACCAGATACCGGCGACGGCGAGGCTGTAAATCAGGGCCAATCTCAGGTTGGCTGCGCCTTGCAGCGGCACCAGTGCGAACAAAAGCCCGGCCAACCAGGCGATCACGGCAGCGATGACAAAGCGCACAGCCAGCCACATGGCCAGTTCTACCTTGAGGCGTCCGCGCTTACCTTCCATCCGACTGGCACTGATGCCAAACGCATGTCCGGGGTGAACGCCCTCGAACAAAACCAAATGCAGCGACAAAGCCCAGGCTGACAGGCGTCGGATCAACACCCAGGCCATAGCCAGCGCAACCGCCCCGATCAGCACCACAGCCACCCAGAATGAGGGCGGGTGGAATGTCAGATAATAGTTGATGTCATATTCAGTCAGCGTCCACCACGCGATCACGGCAGAAACGATCGCAAAGGGCAGAACCAACAGCAAAACACGCACAACAAAGCGCACCGCAAATCCGAACAGGGATGGAAGCCGCGACAGGATCAGCCTGATCGAAGAACTGCCGGCGCGCCATGGGTCCGGCTCTGCCATCCGCAGCGACCCGGCCATGACCGAGAAGACAAACACTTCGGCCAGTAGAAACAGGCTGAGCACCACAACGGCCGCAATAAACCCGGCAGGTGAGAGAATGAATGCAGCGATCGCCTGATCAGTCAGCGCCGTCTGGTTAGATAGCGATACGGCAAGATTCACCGTGATCGCCACGCCGGGCGCAATCAGCGCAACCAAAAGCAGGCGCACAACAAGATAGATCGGCACAAAGACACGGCGACGGGCCCACGCACCTTTGTAGGCACTTGTAACGGCAGAGAAAGTGGTCACGCGAGGCCCCCTTGAATGGTAAACTCATTCAAGGCTGCGCAGACGTGAATTGCAAGTCAGGTGATCAGCTTTCTTCCAGATCCGCCGCCAGACGGAACCCGATCCGGTTGGCGGGTTTGTCCTCGACCGATTTGGGCAGGGCCCGCAGCATCACGTTCAACTGGCTGACATGTTGTACAAGCTGAGTGCGCGCGCCGGTCGCATCGGACCCATAAAAGGTGATGATATCGGGATCAAAATACCCCATCCCCTCGATCCGCATGACGCCTGCGTCGCCGCCGGTGAATCCCATCGCAACCTCTTGGTCGCCTGTCAGGGTCTTCTCGAAATTCTGGATATAGAGGATCAGACGTTCATACGCCCATTGCGCGGGGCTTTTTGTTTCAACCGGTTTTTGCAACGGACCGGGCAGGTCTTTTGCGCCTGACTTCGCTTCGGGGTCGGAATGCACTTCGTAGCAGCGCGGCAAAGCTGCGGCTTCGGCGGCCTCGGCCGAGGTTTCGATCTGATCCTGCATAGCTTTACCCTTTGCGTTGAAACTCCCACGCCCCGTCCGCGCGGCGCGTCCGGGTGACAGCTCCAATGTGGTAAAGATGGTTCAGATGTGCAACCGCTTCGACCAGCGCAAGCCCATACTCGCCACCGCTGATCTGCCGTTTGAACAAGGGCATGAAACATTCGGCAGCGGTCTTGGGCTGGTCCAAATACTTTTCCAAACGATCCAATGCGCTGTGGTGATTGTCGATCAGTTGCCTCATCCGGATGGGCAACCCGGTGAATGGCAACTTATGCCCGCCCAGCGCCAGATGATCGGGTCGCGCCAGCCCCTGAAGCCGTTCGCAGGCTTCAAGCCATTCAGCAACCGGATCCGCCAGAGGTTCGGTGACATAGACACCCAGGTTGGGACTGATCGAACTGAGGATCTGATCGCCGGTGATCACCAGATTGTCGTTTCGGCTCCAGAACGTGGCGTGTTCTGGTGCATGACCATTGCCCATATGAACATCCCAGTCGCGCCCACCCATGCGGATCACACTGCCTTGCTTGATCCGAGTGAAACCCAGCGGCATCGGATAAACAGTGTCGCAATAATTGAACGGGCGCTCGGCCATCCGCTTGGCCAGAACGTCGGGCGCCATTCCTGCACTGCGGTAATAGTCCAGCGTCTCCTGGGGCCAGCTTTCCTGAACATCCAGCTGTAGCATCCGCGAAAACAGCCAGGCCGTTCGCGACGCCACCAGTTCCACGCCATGTTCGGATTGGAACCAACCCGCATTGCCCACGTGATCGGGGTGATGATGAGTCACAACCACCCGCGTGATCGGCTTGCCCGCCAACGGGCCCGCCATCAGCTTTTCCCAGATGCGCCGTGTTTTGTTCGACGACATTCCTGTGTCGATCACTGTCCAGCCGTCCCCATCGTCCAGCGCATAAACGTTAACGTGATCCAGCGCCATGGGCAGCGGCAAACGCATCCACAGAACACCTTCGGCAATCTCGGTCGCCTCGCCCTCGGCCGGAGGCTCTGACCAAGGATATCTGATCGCCAAAGGGGTTTCTCCGTCCATCAGGATACAAACTCCTCGGCACTGAGCCCGAAAACATCATCTGCCCCGTTCTGTGCTTGAACAAGCAGCCCAGCATATTCAGGCAACAGCGCGTTAATGTAATACCGGGCCAGCTTAAAGCGCGGGCCACCCGGTTCAGCCAGAGCCGACTTTAGGTGGTAATGTGCACCCAAAACGCGGGCAAAGGCATGCAGATAGGGCAACGCCCCGGCAAACCGGTTGTTCAAATCAGACTGCGCCACCATCCACTCGGTCGTCTCGCGCAAGCTTTCGGTCGCTTCCCAAACCGGGCCAGCCAGTTCGGGCATGGTCGCCCGCGCGTGTTCAGCATGATCTTCGATCTCGTCCAGTAGGCGCGAGGCCGCCTCGCCGCCATCCATCATCTTGCGCGCCACCAAATCCATCGCCTGAATACCGTTGGTGCCTTCGTAGATCGCGGTCACGCGGACGTCGCGGTAATACTGAGCCGCACCGGATTCTTCGATGAAGCCCATACCGCCGTGGACCTGAACACCGGTCTCAGATACGCGCATTCCCGTCTCGGTGCCAAAAACCTTGCCAATCGGCGTCAAAAGAGCGGCACGAGACATCCAATCGGCGTCGCCCGTTGCGTTGGCCATATCGATGGCTGCGGCGTTGGCCAGCATAATCGCACGCGCAGCGAAAGTGTCAGCACGCATGCTCATTAACATCCGCCGCACATCCGCGTGGTCGATAATGGTGCCCGAGGGGGATTTGCCCTGTTTCCGCTCCAACGCATAGGCCAGCGCGTGCTGATAGGCACCTTCGGCTGCACCCACGCCCTGACCGCCAACACCTAGGCGCGCGTTGTTCATCATGGTGAACATCGCGGCCATGCCGCCATGTTCCTTGCCTACAAGCCAGCCTTTGGCACCGTCAAACTGCATCACGCAGGTTGGTGAGCCGTGCAGGCCCATCTTGTGCTCGACCGATACGACCTTCAGATCATTGGCCACACCGGGATTGCCGTTCTCATCCGGCAGCAGCTTAGGCACCAGGAACAGCGAAATGCCCTTGGTTCCTGGAACGCCATCGGGCAGGCGCGCCAGTACCAAATGGCAGACATTCTCAGCAAAATCGTTGTCACCCCATGAGATAAAGATTTTCTGCCCCGTGATGGCATATGTGCCGTCACCATTTGAGACCGCTTTTGATGTCAACGCCCCCACATCCGACCCAGCCTGCGGCTCGGTCAGGTTCATCGTCCCCGACCATTCACCCGCCATCATCTTAGGCAGATAGAGCGCCTTGAGCTCATCGCTGGCGTGGTGTTCCAGCGCTTCGATCTGGCCCTGTGTCATCAGCGGCGCAAGTTGCAGCGACAGACAGGCGGCAGACATCATTTCATTAACGGCGGTGGTCAAAGTCATCGGCAGACCCATGCCGCCATAATCCGGATCACCACTCATCCCGACCCAGCCGCCTTCGGCTATGGCTTTCCAGCCACCAGCATACCCGGTCGAGGTACGCAGCACGCCGTTTTCCAAACGCGCGGGCTCAAGATCACCGGGGCGTTGCAGAGGGGCCATCACCTCTTCGCACAGTTTTCCGGCTTCGGTCAGAATGGCACTGACCACATCGTCGCTGGCTTCCGAGAATTTCTCGGTGGCAGCGATCTTGTCAAAATTGACCGCGTGGCGGAACAAGAATTCATAATCAGAGATTGGGGCGCGATATGGCATGTCTTCCCTCTAGGCTGTCTGATTGCGTTTACGCCGACGGGCTTGGAATTTCCACCGCCCACCTTTATGCATCTGAGTTCCACCGATTAGGTATCGGTCCAAATGCTATACGCAATCAAAACGCGGCGTCACCACCAATGATCCCCAACGGCACTCTGACATTAAACGCCGATCCTGCCGGAATTACGCAGGCGGCAGACCTGCTGCGTCAGGGTCTTCTGGTGGCCTTCCCGACCGAGACGGTCTACGGCCTGGGCGGGGATGCCCGTAACGGAGAAGCGGTGGCAAGCATCTATGCCGCCAAGGGACGACCCAGCTTCAACCCGTTGATTGCGCATGTGGCCTCGATCGAAGCCGCCCAGCGTTTCGTGACATGGTCCGATCAGGCCGAGGCCTTAGCAGCCGCGTTCTGGCCCGGACCGCTGACTCTGGTTCTACCACTGCGACCGGATCACGGGATTTCATCGCTGGTGACAGCCGGGCTGGACACGCTCGCCGTGCGAGTGCCAGCCCACCCTGCGGCCCGTGCGCTACTGTCCGAATTCGACGGCCCGGTTGCCGCGCCATCGGCCAATCCGTCCGGGCAAATCAGCCCGACCACAGCCGCACACGTCCTGTCCGGCCTGAATGGGCGCATCGCCGCGGTTCTGGACGATGGACCTTGCGGGGTCGGGTTGGAAAGCACCATCGTGGGCGTTGCGCGGGAGCCTGCCCTTTTGCGCCCCGGCGGCGTTTCGCTGGAACAGATCGAGGCGGTTCTGGATACTCAGCTGCACCACCACCAGCCGGGTGATGCGCTGAACGCGCCCGGCCAGATGCAATCGCATTATGCTCCGGATGCACCCGTTCGTCTGAACGCCAGCACCGCCCAAGGCGATGAAGTTCTGCTGGGGTTTGGCCCGGTGGACTGCGATCTGAACTTGTCAGCGAAAGGTGATCTTGCCGAGGCCGCTGCCAACCTGTTCGCCGCACTGCACAGCCTGAATGACACCGGCAGATCAATTGCGGTGACCCAAATTCCGGAACATGGTTTGGGTGCGGCCATTAACGACCGCCTGCGCCGCGCTGCGGCCCCGCGTAACGGCTGATCAGGCGCGCCCAGAATCGGCAGACAGGATCAAGGGGTCAACGCCCAAAGTCGCAAGCGCACCTCCCCATTTCTCATCATCAGCTACATCGAAGACCAGCTTGGACGACGCCTCGGTTGTGAGCCAGCCGTTCATCGCGATCTCATCCTCAAGCTGACCAGGTCCCCAACCCGAATAGCCCAGCACCAAAGTGGAGTTCAAAGGCCCGCGCCCCGAGGCAAGATCCTCGAGGATATCCAGCGTTGCCGTCATGCTGAACTCATCCGTGATGTGCATGGAATGCAGGTTCGCCTCGTAATCCGAGCTGTGCAGGACAAAACCACGCGACATCTCGACCGGACCGCCGAAATGGACCAAACGTTCACCCACAACCGGAATCCGGCAGGGGATGTTGAGCTGACTCAACAGAGTTTTCAGCCGCAGATCCGAAGGTTTGTTGATAATCAACCCCATAGCACCATCTTCGCCATGGCTGCACAGGTACACCACCGAATGATCAAAACGCGGATCGCCCATGCCAGGCATCGCAATCAACAGTTTTCCGGTAAGATCCATGGGCCGACATCTCTTATCAGGTATGCTTCAACAATGACCCTTGGTCACCCAGAATGGCAAGGGATCAGCGCACATTTCCGCAGATTTCATCCCGGTTACCGGAACGTGACTTGGATTCTGTGCCGCAACCGCGCATTTATGAACCATGAGCGTAAAAAATGTATTAGCGGCAATCGCCATAACCTTTGGTCTGGCTTTACCTGTAACAGCGCAGGTCAACGGCCCCGTTGCCGAGTTGGATATTCTGGATGGCGGACGCACCGCTAAAGGAACGTACCTCAGCGCCGTGCGTGTGACGCTGCAGGACGGTTGGAAAACCTATTGGCGTGCGCCGGGGGATGCTGGCATTCCGCCGCAATTCGACTGGAACCGTTCGAACAACGTCGGGGATGTGTCGATTACATGGCCCGCACCCAATGTTTTTGACCAGAACGGATTGCAATCGATCGGCTACGAAAACCAACTGGTTTTGCCAGTCGAGATCACGCCGAAAAACCCGGCCAAGCCCGTACGCCTGCAGGGAACGATGGATCTGGGCGTCTGCAAGGATGTTTGCATCCCGGAACAGCTGGATTTCGACCACACGCTGAACGCAGACGCCGGGCGCAACCCCACCATCGCCGCTGCACTGGCACAAAGGCCCTTTTCCGAACACGAGGCCAGAGTGGCCCATACCACCTGTCACCTCTCACCCACATCAGACGGGATGAAGATCGAGGCCCGGGTGACCATGCCCTCGGCAGGCGGTCGCGAGGTGGCCGTGATCGAGCCGGGGAACCCGGCGCTCTGGGCTTCGCAGACCGAGACGACGCGAACCGGCAACACTCTGATCGCAACCTCTGAGGTGATTAATGCATCCGGTGGACCGTTTGCGCTGGATCGGTCGGAAATTCGGATCACCGTGTTGGGGGCAAATCACGCAGTCGACATTCGGGGATGCAGCGCAAGCTGAGCCCGGTGATTTCATGACACAAACTCCAAAAATCGGCGCTTTGGCAGTAGTCCTGCATCAGGACCAAGTGCTGCTGGTTCAACGCAGCAAGCAACCTGATGCTGGGCTATGGGGGTTTCCTGGGGGTCACGTGGAATGGGGCGAGACTGTTTTGCAAGCCGCGCAAAGAGAGCTGCGCGAAGAAACCTCGGTCATTGCAGACCCACAGCACTACTTAGACAATCTTGATTTGCTGCGCTGGAACGAAAACGGCGACGTCCAGACACACTACCTGCTGGTAGGCGTGGCCTGTCAGTATCAAACCGGCGACCCCATTGCAGGTGACGACGCGCTCGATGCGCGTTGGTTCCCTGTGGATCAGATCCGCCGCGGCGAACTAGAGATGAGCAACCGCGTCATCGATCTGCTGGAAACCGCCCTGCGCCGGACTTAGGTCGCGGGCCTTTTGAGCCGGGCGTAAAGCAAGCCAGAGACTGCCACGCTGAGGAACAGTATCAGCGCGGCACCTGTAACGAATGCGCCCAAGCCCATCCGAAGAATAGCCATGCCATCCTCGCCCGCATAAAGCCCGGACAAGAACCCGATGGGCGCGCCGTAAATTGCGGGCCACACCATCGTGACCGTAAACCATGAAAGCAGGGCGAGGCCCGAACACGCCAACGTCCCCTGCACCACACGGTCCGGGGCACGTGCCGCCCGACGCATCGCGGTCATTGGGCGAGACAGATCGTTCAGAATGGCAAGCAACGCCGGGACTAGCAGCAGGACCAGCAACATTCCAAAGCCCAGCCCATAGACCAAAGTAATGACTGTGGGTTTAAGAAACTGCGCCTGCTGCGACCCTTCATACAGTAACGGGGTCAGCCCCAGAACCGTGGTCAGCGTCGTCAGCATCACAGGCCGCAACCGGTCTGCGGTGCCTTCAACTATCGAAGGCACAAGCCCGCGCTCTTTCTGGTAATCGTCGATGGTCGTCACCAAAACAATCGAATCATTGATGATGATCCCCGTCATCCCCAGCAGACCGACGACCGTGAACATGCTTAGCGGAACTTCCCACAGGTAGTGCCCCCAGATCGCGCCGACCAACCCAAATGGGATAATAGCCATCACCACCAGTGGCCGCGTCCAGCTGGCAAACACCCAGGCCAGTACAAGATAAATACCCGTCAGGCACAGAATCAAGCCGGTGCGAGCCTCGGACAGGAACTCGTCTTCTTGTTCGCTCAGACCGGCCATCCGCCATTCAACCTGACGTTCCGAGGCGATTTTCGGCAGGATTTCCTCGCCCATGGCACGTGCAATCTCAGCCGCGCGCGTCGGGTCATCTTCCGAGATGTCGCCATTCACCGATATCACCCGCAGGCCATTTTCGCGCCGGACGGTCGAGAAGCCGGACTTTCGCTCGACCGACACGATATCGGCCAACGGCACATACACTCCATCGGGTGTACGCATCAGAGTGCGCTCCAGGAAATCGGCGGTCAGCTCTCCTTCGGGCAGTTCAACCCTGATCTCGGCACTACGCGGGCCGTCCGGGAAGGTCGCCGCCTCGATCCCGTTTAACCGGTCACGCAACACGCGTCCCAGCGTTTCGATCCTGAACCCCAGCGACTGACCCTGCGCTGTAAGGTCCAAAATGTACTCTTCCTTGTCATAGGCAAGATTGTCTTCCAGCGCCGAAACTTCAGAGTATTTCGAAAGCTCAGTTTGCAAGTCCTCTGATGCGGATTTGAGCGTATTCACATCCGCGCCATAGAACTGAACGTCAATGGCATCGCCACCGGGCCCAGAGCGCCAGCCCCGGAAGCTGAGCAGTTCGACCTTCGGATGGCGGGGCACAAAGTCCTGCAACTCGCCCACAAATTCAAAGCTGGAATAGGGGCGCAGATCCGCATCAATCAGCTCGATAGAAATACCACCCAGCAAATCTGCATCTTTGCCATCAGCTGCCGCCAGTCCCCATCCCGCGGACCCGCCGACCTCGGCCAGCACATAGTCGATCGGGTTGCGACCATGGCGTTCTTCATAGATTTGGCCCAACTCTTCGGTCGCCCGCTGCAGCTCATGCATCATGGCCACAGTCTCGGCGCGGGTGGCGCCTTCGACCATTATGAAGTTGCCCGTGACCGAGCCACGTTCAGGCGCATTGAAGAACCGCCAGTTCACGTCACCTCGAATGAACAGGGCAACCTGGCTGGCCAGGATCACCACCATCATTGCCACCACCACATATCGCGCCCAGACAACCCAGGCGATCAACGGTCGGAACAGATGATCCCGCACCCAGCGGAACCCGCGATTGACCACGCGGTTGGGCAGATCATACCAGTGTTCTTTGGTGGAATGCGCGATGGCATGCGCCATGTGGTTCGGCAAAATCAAGAAGCATTCGATCAACGAGGCAATCAGCACCGCAATCACGGTAAAGGGGATGTCACGGATCAACTCTCCGAACCGACCACCAACGAGAGTCAGGCCAAAAAAGGCGATCACGGTTGTCAGGGTCGCCGCAAAGACCGGCATCGCCATGCGTCGCGCCGCGCGTTCAGCGGCCACCATTGGGGCCTCACCTAATCGGCGCGCGCGAAAATCGGCATGCTCACCCACGACGATGGCGTCATCCACAACAATGCCCAATGTGATGATCAGGCCGAACAGGGACACCATGTTGATCGACAGCCCGCCGATATACATAAAGGCAATCGCGGCAGACATGGCAACCGGAATGCCGGCAGCGACCCAAAAGGCGATCCGCGCATTCAGAAACAGAAAAAGCAGACAGACCACCAGGCCCAAGCCAACAAGGCCGTTGTCGACCAGAATATCCAGACGGTCGGTGATCGCCTGAGCGCGGGTTCTGATCAGCTCGATCGTCACGCCTTCGGGAACGCTGGCCTGCATTTCCGTCACAACGTCTTCGACCGCGTGCTGGATTTCAATCGCGTCACCCAGGTTTGAGCGATCTACGCGCACCGACATTGCCGGGTTTTCGCCCACGAAGTAGCTGCGATTGCGGTTGACCCCTTCGACCCGGATCTGGGCGACATCGCCTACCAGCAACTTGGATCCGTCCGCAAAATTGCGCAGGGCGATACCTTCGATTTCTTCGGGTGTGCGCTTTTCCGTACCCGTGCGAATACGGGCATTCGCGCCAGTCACATCACCTGCTGGGTTTGCGTTGACCTCGGCCGCGACAGCTGATGCGACCTCGGACAGGGTGATGTCGTTGGCAATCAGTTGGGCGGTCGGTATCTCGACCACGATACGTGGCGCGGCAAGTCCCCGGATTGTGGTGCGCGTCACCCCGACCGCGAAAAGACGGTTGATCAACTCGTCCGTGAACTTGGCCAGTTGGTCCGGTTCGACAGGGCCTGTCACAACCACATCGGTAACCCGGTCCCGCCAGGCACCCCGCCGGATTGTCGGTTCTTCGGCATCGTCGGGCAGGCTGGTTACACTGTCGACGGCAGTCCGGACCTCCTCGACAGCGCGGGACATGTCCCAGTTCGGCTCGAACTCCAGCCGAATGTTGGCGCGCCCCTCGCGTGACGTGGACTCGGTGCTGGCGACACCCTCGACCGCCAGCAAGGCGGGCTCAAGCACCTGAATGATCCCGTTGTCCACATCTTCGGGACCAGCCCCATCCCAGTCCACACTCACGTCGACACGTTCCAGAACCACATCGGGAAAAAACTGAGCCCGCATATTCGGGATTGCCGCCGCGCCCAGAACCAGCATGACCAGCAGCAGCAGGTTTGCCACCGTTTTGTGACGCGTAAAGTAACTGAGTATGCCGCCTGCCGCGCCGGGGATCTCGCGCATCATAGCGCTTAGCCCCCCGCCCTGTTTTCAAGCCGTTGGACCAGCGCGGCCGGTACCTTGGCCTCGCTCAATTGGCCTAGAACCCGTTCTTTGACGTCCTTTGGCATGCGCGTACTGGCCTCGACCTGAGCGACCAACTTAGCGCGCTGTTCCACAGACAGCTCAACCATATCCGGTGCGGCCCCGGCGCTATCATCTATCCGCAGGGGCCGTACACGCACGCCCGATCCCAGCAGCGGCGTGCGGCCTATCACGACCTCACGCCCAACCAAACCTTCGCCCCGCAGCAAAACCTCATCGCCCTGACGGCGGATCAACTGGACTGGCAGCGCTTCGAGCCTGTCATTCTCATCCAGCACCAACACTGTGCCCACAGAATCCAGAACCGAAGACGGCAGCAGTACTACGTTGTCCAGCGGTTGTTCCTGCACTGTGACGGTAACAAAATCGCCCGGCTTGAACCCCGACGCCTCATCCAGTCGGGCATAGATCAAACGCCCGGTCTGCCCTTCGCCCGCCGATCCGCTGTCGCGGCTAATGCGGCCTTGTGCGGTCAGGTCGGTGCCCGTGACCTCAAGCGAGATTGTCACCGGTGCGTCGATCAGATCACCGGCTGCGTCCAGCAATCGGACGTATTGCGCGGTTGAGACGCGGAATGCCACCTCCAACGCATTGGGGTCGACAAGTTCCGCCAGCTTTTCGTTCGCGGACACCAGTCGTCCTTCGACTAGCGTTACATCCGTCAATGTGCCCCCGAACCGGGCGCGGATTGTCATATCATCCAGATCGCGTTCAGCAGCCTCAAGCGCAATGCGGGCTCGTGACAACAGGGTGGTCGCCTGATCGACGCGGGATTCTGCTTGGGCCAGCGCAATCCGCCGCGCCAGCACCGCCTGCTGCGCGGCAGCCTTGGCCAACTCGGCTTCTTCCACAGATGCTGCGGCCCCAACTCCGCGGGTCTGTAAATCCTGTTGGCGCTGCAAGGCGCGCCCGCGCAGCTCCGCCTGCGCCTCAGCCGAGTTCAACTCGTCCTGCGCCAGCAGCAGCGACCGCTCCGCGTCACGCTCTTCAAACTGCGCGTCCAGCAAATCGGATTTTGCGCGGTCCAGCGCGGACTGGGCGTCTGCGGGATCAAGTTCGACCAGAACTTCGCCTGTTGTTACCACACCGCCATCTTCAAAATCTTCGGCCAGCCCGACAACGCGCCCGCCCAGTGCGGCGCGCAACTCTAACCTGCGACGGCTTTGAACCTCGCCAAAAGCTTCAAGATATGGTGTCACGGTCTCCAATTCCGCAGACCGAACAGAAACGGCAAAGACACGCTCGCGCGCCTGCGGAGCCGACTCCTCCCGTGTCAGAACGTCTTGCACGGCGCCCGAAATCATCTGCGCCGCCACAAACAACAGGGCCACTGTCAACGACGTCAAAAAGACTCCAACAAGGCTTTGCCTCAGAAATCGCATATAAAATTCACCCCGGTTGCATCAGGCTGCCATTAGCAAAAGGTAGCTGGGCAGCAAAAAATGCCAAGCCACAAAGCGGTTATGAACGGTTTAACGTGCGACCAGTCTACTTCCGTCGCAAATGTTCGTCCAATCTGGGCATTATTTCGACGAAATTGCAGGGACGGTGGCGGTAGTCGAACTGTTTTTCCAAAATGCCGTCCCAGGCGTCCTTGCAGGCACCGGGACTGCCGGGCAATGCAAACAGGTAGGTGCCACCCGCGACCCCACCGGTCGCACGTGATTGCACGGCCGACGTACCAATCTTCTCCATTGAAACGATTGTGAACACCGTGCCGAAAGCCTCGATTTCCTTCTCATAGACATCGCGATGCGCTTCGACCGTTACGTCGCGCCCCGTCAAGCCGGTACCCCCGGTTGAAATTACCACATCTATTTCCAGGTTAGCGATCCAGGTCCGCAACTGATCAGCGATCTTGTTGCGTTCGTCCTGTATTATGCTGCGATCAGCAACGTGATGCCCGGCGCGTTCGATGCGGTCCACAAGTGTCTGGCCGGATTTATCTTCATCCAGCGACCGCGTGTCCGAGACGGTCAGCACGGCGATCCGGACAGGAATGAAGTCTTTGGTTTCATAAATGCGCGACATGTTTGGTCAGGCCCTTTCCAAGATGGCAAGCCGGATGGCGAGGGCTGTGAATATCCCCCCGGTCAGCCAACCCACGATGCGTGAGGCGCGCGGGTTCTCGATTAGCATCCGCCCCGCACCACCGGCAAATATTCCCACTAGCCCATTCACCACAAATCCGCCCAGCGCAATGATGGATCCGAAAATCAGGAACTGCAGCAGGATCGAACCGGCCGCCGGGTTCACGAACTGCGGGATAAAAGCCAGAACAAACAGAATTACCTTGGGGTTGGTCAGGTTCACCACCAGCCCGTCCCGGAATGCCAATTGGGTGGGACCGGACGGCGCATCCGCAGAGACCGCATCATTCCGAAACGCCCCCCAGGCGAGATACAGCAGATAAGCAACGCCCATCCAACGGATCACGTCGAACAGCCAGGGCATCGTCGCCACCGCCGCTCCTAGACCGAGACCCGCTACCAGAACGTGAACCATCGATCCCGCGGAAATACCAGCGCTGGCGGCGATTGCAGGCCGCGCCCCGGACCGCAGTCCCTGCCCAAAGCAGAACATCATGTCGGCCCCGGGGGTCAGATTCAGGGCAATTGCCGCCGGGATAAACGCCAGCAGCGTGACTGTTTCAATCACGTGGTGACCTCGAACCAATTTACTGTGGGGCCAAGATTGGCGATCTGCGTCACGCCGATTGCGCCTCGGTAGCCCCAACTGTCATGGATATGGCCACAAAGGGCAAATTGCGGCTGCAACCGCTCGATTGCGTCACGGACCGCCACGGATCCAACCGCATCACCCATCGAGGTAAGATCGCCATGACCCTTGGGCGGAGAATGGGCGATCAGGATGTCAGCCCCTTCGCAACGGTCCAGCAACTCAGCCGCTTCAGGGTCCGTCAGATCACAGGACCACTCACCGAATGGCGTCACCGGCACGCCGTAACCAAGGCCAAACAGACGCAGCCCATCCACAGTCATGCCTGTCCCGTGTAGAACGTGCACACCTTCGGGCGCAGCGTCCGCCAGCTCACCTGCACTTTCGGCATTGCCCGGCACCAGAACCAGCGGCGCATTGATACCAGAGAGCATCGCCATCGCGTCATCCAGACCTTGCCGCATGTTGCAATAATCTCCGGCTCCGATAACCAGATCGGCCTCGTCGCTGGCTGCAACAACGTCGGCGGCACGGCTTCGCGCCATATGCAGGTCCGAGAATGCGAGGATTTTCATGCCTTGTCCTCCAGCCTTGCCTTGAGCTCTAACAAATCAGCCCATGCCTGCCGCTTCATCTGTGGCTGTCGCAGCAGATATGCAGGATGGAACATCGGAATAACCGGCAGGTCCATCGCCTGATCCCATTGACCCCGAAGCCGTGTGATCCCCCGTTTGCCCAGAACAGCCTGACAGCTGATATTGCCCATCACCACCAGAACCTCGGGTTTGGCCAAGGCCACGTGCCGTTCGAGAAACGGCTTCAACATGCCAATCTCTTCGGGCTTGGGATCCCGGTTCTGCGGTGGGCGCCACGGCAGGACGTTGGTGATATAGACGTTTTCGGTCCGCTTCAGATCAATCGCGGCCAGCATCCGGTCCAACAACTGACCGGCGCGTCCGACAAAGGGCTTGCCCTCGCGGTCCTCATCACGGCCCGGGGCCTCTCCGATAATCATCACCCGCGCACCCGGGGTGCCGTCTGCGAAGACCAACTGCCGCGCACCGCGCTTCAACTCGCAATGGTCAAACGCGTCCATGGCCGCCTGCAACTGATCCAGCGACCTTGCAGCCTGTGCCGCAGATTTCGCAACCGCAACCGGATCAACTTGCTTGGGTTTTTCTCGTGCGGTCTGGGCCTTTGCGGGTTTCTTGGCTTTGGGCGCAGTATCCGGCAACGCATAGCGATCCACCGGTGCATCACCGATCGCATCCGTTGCGCCCAGCTCGATCTGCCATTCCAGCAGAGCACGGGCAGTATGATAGTCCAAAGCCGATTCCATACCCCTCAATCTAACCACCTTTTGAACGAGGGAAAGCAGATAGACCTTGATTGGTCAGTCCATCGCGCCGACGATTGCCATATTCATGTTGTCTGTATTGCGATTCTTGTTTCTTGGTTTGCTGCTGATCATTCTCAGCAGTCCTACTTCTGCGCAGTTCAAAGACAGATATGGCCAGTGCCGCGCGGGCCAATTCAAATGTGGCAGCACATGCTGTTCGGGTGGCCAAAGATGCAGCTTTGATGGCCACTGCATTCCTCTGGGCGGCACCTATTGCGGTGGCGGTAGAACCTGCGGGCCGTTCGAGCGCTGTGTGGCGGGCGGGACCCGATGTGCCCCAGCGGGGCAAAACAAATGCAGGTCGCGTCTGGATTGCCCCGGCGGCAGCATCTGCAATGCCCGTGGCGAATGCGAGCGTAACACACCTGACATTCTGGAACTGCCTTCACTGACATGCGACGACGGTCGCATTTGCGGATTCGGATCGTCTTGCCTGCCGGGTGGCGGATGTTCACGCCCCGGCTGGTATCTTTGCGAAAAAACCGGATCACAGTGCCGTCAGGGGTTCAAGTGTTCCAAAAACCAGGGCTGTGTTCCCGTCAAGGCCGTCGACTGCGGATATGGTAAGTGGTGCAAGCCCGGCGAACAGTGCCTGCCCGAAGGCGGATGCGAGAAACTGCCCGAGTGAACCGAACCTTAGGTTGCCTTGAGCAGCGCGGCTTCTTATAAGCGGCGCGATTGTCAGACAGGAGCCCGCCAATGCGTTTCGCCCATCGTCACCTTCTTGGCATCGAGCACCTGTCGCAATCCGATATTACTGCCATTCTCGACCTGGCCGAGAAGTATGTCGACATGAACCGCCAGTCGACCAAGCATTCCGACGTGCTGTCAGGGCTGACCCAAATCAACATGTTCTTCGAGAACTCAACCCGCACGCAGGCCAGTTTCGAAATCGCAGGCAAGCGGCTGGGCGCGGATGTGATGAACATGGCGATGCAGGCCAGTTCGATCAAAAAAGGCGAGACGCTGATCGACACAGCGATGACGCTGAATGCGATGCACCCCGATTTGTTGGTGGTGCGCCATCCGCATTCCGGCGCGGTCGACCTGCTGGCGCAGAAGGTGAACTGCGCGGTGCTGAATGCCGGTGACGGCAAACATGAACACCCGACGCAGGCTCTGCTGGACGCACTGACCATTCGCCGCGCCAAAGGTCGCCTGCACCGACTGAATATCGCAATCTGCGGCGACGTCGCCCATTCCCGCGTGGCGCGGTCAAACCTGATCCTGCTGGGCAAAATGGAAAACCGTATTCGTCTGATTGGACCACCGACGCTGCTCCCAAGCCAGTTTGCCGAGTTTGGCGCTGAAATTTACGACGACATGAACGAGGGCCTGAAGGACGTCGACGTCGTGATGATGCTGCGCCTCCAGAAAGAACGGATGGATGGCGGGTTCATCCCCTCGGAACGGGAATACTATCACCGCTATGGTCTGGACGCCGCTAAGTTGTCGCAGGCCAAACCGGACGCCATCGTCATGCATCCTGGCCCAATGAATCGCGGTGTTGAGATTGACGGAACGCTGGCGGACGACATTAACCGGTCCGTTATTCAGGAACAGGTCGAAATGGGCGTCGCCGTTCGCATGGCCGCAATGGAACTGTTGGCCCGCAACCTTGGTGAGGCCGCATGAGTGATCTGAACGTCGCCCCACATGAACACGGCGTCCTGCGCTTGTTTCAGCTGGACATGCGCCCGGAAGAGGCAAAGTTCCTGCGCGAACCCGGTGCGGCAGACCAGATTCTGGGTGTCGAGGGTCTGGATCTGACCCAGATCGACGTATTTCCTGTCTCGGACCTCGAGGAACTGGGTCTTTATGGCTATCTCAACGAAGGGTGCGGTATCCCTAAAGATCAACTGGACCGGGCTGCGCTGGAGAGCATTGAAGGCTGGGTCATGGTCGTACGCAGTGCCGCGTTTCAGGGACGTGCCGCCACTTTGCGACCGGACGCCAAAGTGCACCTGATCGGCCTTTATACAGAAGAGGCAACAAGCTGGACCGGTGGAGCAATTAAAACCGAAAGCGCGGAACCGTTCTCGGCCCGGCAAACGCCACCACAGGACGACAAACCCGGCCGTATTGGGTCGGCCATGCTGGCAGTGGTGGTGCTGGTGGTCATCGGAGGCATCCTGTGGCTGATCCTGTGACCTTCACCCCCGACAAAGGCGCGTATATCCGCACGAATACATGGCTGGCCGCCGGAGCCATGGCGGTCGCGATGATCGTGCTGTGGCTGGTCGGCAACCCCTATGTCTGGACCGGGGCGCCCGCAGGTCTTGCCGCGGTTGCCTTTCGCGCATGGTACCTGGCCTCAGAAGAACTGACCACCACATGGCAGATGACGGACACCACCCTAACCGGCCCTGGCCCGCGCAATGTGGCGCTGAACCAGATACAGGCGGTCAACCTCATGGGCAGCTTTGTCCAGATCGTCACAAAGGGTGGCGACAAACACCTGATCAAATATCAGGCTGATCCCGCCGCCACCAAAGCCGCCATCGAGAGGGCGATTAGATGACAGCCGTAGAAGATTGGGTGCGTTCAAAGATACCTCTCAAAGAAGAGGTTTTGTGGGTCGTTCACCCCGATCAATGCGTGATCCCAAAGCACGCGTCCTTTTTTGGAAGTTGGCTAGCTGCTATTTCTTTAGTGGTTTGGATTCCAGTGCTTTTCTCACTGAAGGTGTCGTGGGAATATCTGCCGCTCTACATCATCCCGATAAGCACAACCGCTTTTTTGTTCATCGATTATTACAATCGCACGCATTGCATCTACGCGATTACAAGAAAATCTGCATGGATCGTCAGGAAGCTTTTGGTTTCAAGGCAATGGCATTCAAAGAGCGTTGAAATCACTCCATCTCTTAATATCAGGCCCGCGCCATTTGGGATCGAACTAAAGCCGTTCTTTTTCTTTGATAGCCTAGAAGACAAAGAAGCCGCTTTGGCGGCATTGCACCAAGCCCAAGAGGCCTCGAAATGACTGCTGTACTTTTCACCAACGCCCGCCTGATCGACCCGGAAACCGGCACCGACAGCCTAGGCTGGCTGCATGTATCCGATGGCCGGATTGCTGCGCGCGGCGAAGGGGCCGCTCCGACGCCGGAGGCGCAGGTCGTCGATTGTGGCGGGCAGTGCCTTGCCCCCGGCATCGTCGATATCGGCGTCAAGGTCTGTGAACCGGGTGAGCGACACAAGGAAAGCTATAAATCTGCCGGTCTGGCCGCTGCGGCCGGAGGCGTGACCACCATCGTGACCCGCCCCGATACCAGCCCCGCGATCGACACGCCCGAAAGTCTGGAGTTCGTCACACGCCGAGCGCAGGCCGACACTCCGGTCAACGTCCTGCCAATGGCCGCGTTGACCAAAGGTCGCGAAGGCCGCGAAATGACTGAGATCGGATTCCTGCAGGATGCCGGTGCCGTCGCCTTTACTGACTGCGATCACGTGATCGCCAACACCAAGGTGTTTTCCCGCGCCCTGACCTATGCCCGGGCCTGTGGCGCGCTGGTCATCGCCCACCCGCAAGAACCCATCCTCAGCAATGGTGCCGCAGCCACCAGTGGTAAATTCGCCGTGCTGCGTGGCTTGCCCGCCGTCTCACCAATGGCCGAGCGGATGGGACTGGACCGCGACATCGCTTTGCTAGAGATGACCGGGGCCACCTATCACGCCGACCAGATCACCACCGCCCGCGCCCTGCCTGCGCTGGAGCGGGCCAAGCGGAATGGGCTGGACATCACGGCAGGTACGTCAATCCACCACCTGACGCTGAATGAACTGGACGTGGCCGACTATCGCACCTTCTTCAAGGTCAAGCCGCCGCTGCGATCCGAGGATGACCGGCAAGCAGTGATCGAAGCGGTGCGGACCGGCCTGATTGATACGATCAGTTCCATGCACACGCCTCAGGATGAGGAAAGCAAACGCCTGCCGTTTGAAGAGGCGGCCTCCGGCGCGGTAGCGCTGGAAACCCTGCTGCCCGCCGCCTTGCGTCTGTATCATGCCGGGCAGTTGGACCTGCCGACACTGTTCCGCGCAATGGCCCTAAACCCGGCGAAAAGATTAGGGCTGGACAGTGGCCGTCTGTCCGAAGGCGCGCCTGCGGATCTGGTGCTGTTTGACCCGGATGTACCCTTTGTGCAGGACCGGTTCTCGCTCAAATCCAAATCTCAGAACACACCGTTTGACGGCCAGCGGATGCAGGGTAAGGTCACCGCAACTTTCGTTGCAGGACAAGAAGTTTACCGGAGACCCTGATGCCGATCATCGACAGCACAATGACCCAGCTGATCCTGTGGGCGGCACTTGGATATCTGATGGGGTCGATCCCGTTTGGCATGGTCCTGGCCAAGGTGATGGGCTTGGGCAATCTGCGCAACATCGGTTCGGGCAATATCGGCGCAACCAATGTTTTGCGGACAGGCAACAAGACCGCCGCTGCCCTGACCCTGATCTTCGACGCCGCAAAAGGCGGGGTTGCCGTTCTGGTGGCACGTGCCCTTGCGGGCGAGGATGCCGCGCAGATTGCAGCGCTGGCCGCACTTTTGGGCCATTGCTTTCCGGTTTGGCTGGGATTTAAGGGCGGCAAAGGGGTCGCCACGTTTCTGGGGATCTGGCTGGCGTTGGACTGGCGCGTCGGTGTAGCCTGTTGTTTGACTTGGTTGGTTGCTGCTGCAGTCTGGCGCATCTCATCCCTTGCGGCACTTGCAGCTGCGGCAACGTCCACTATCTGGGCCCTTCTGCTGACAGGTTCGCAAACGCTGCTACTGGCTGGCGTCCTGACCCTGTTGGTCTATTGGCGTCATAGCGCGAATATTGCCCGCATCAAATCCGGCACTGAACCAAAAATCGGGCAGTCTTGAGCGCCCCGAACGCCTTCCTTACCGCTTTTTTTGCCATCCCCAAGGGGTCGTCGACCGGGCGTGCCCACGGCAGGCGGTATATCGTCAGTCGAACGGAATTTTCAGACGGCAAGTCGCAGAAACTTGTCGCACGCGCACTGGACGGCAGCGACTACATCAGCCTGAACCTTTATCTGACCAAACGCGGATCTCTTCTTCGCCCTTGCGAAATGCCCGCGGAAAAAGTCACCGAATTCGTTTTGGATTTCGCGCCCGATACCTAAGGCCTACCCTGCATTTGTGAACAGTGCCTCTTCGCCCCTGCACATTCACAATTGATTGCTTTGAACGTGATGGGCCGCCTGCCCACTTGGGTTCCGTGACGACCAATTGCGGGTCTCACGGACAAAAAAACTCTTGGGTTGTCTGGGCGCAATTTTCTGCGTCACGTGGCAGCCCCTTCACGAAAGGTGAAAACAATGAACAAGTTCAAATCTCTTATCGGCGGCGTCGCGCTGTCTGTTGCCATCGCAAGCTCGGCTCTGGCCGCTGGTGTTGAACTGAACGCAAGCTCGACCGGTCTGGCCATGCAGGGCTATGATCCGGTTGCCTACTTCACCGCTGGCGAGCCGACCAAAGGTGACTACCGCATCACCACACTGCACAACGACGCGATGTATCGCTTTGCCAATGAAGAAAACAAAGCCGCGTTCGAAGAAAACCCCGAGGCCTACCTGCCTGCATATGGCGGCTATTGCGCATTCGGCGCTGCGATGGGCTTCAAGTTTGACGGTGACCCGACCTACTGGAAGATCGTCGACAACAAGCTGTACCTGAACCTGTCGCAAGACATCCAGCAGCGCTGGGAAGGTGACATCCCTGGTTTTGTCGAACAAGCCAGCGCCAATTGGGAAACCATCGCGGACAAAACACCGGCGGAACTGCAGCAATAATTTCTGACACTCCCCAAATAGGCGGCGGCAGAGTATTCTGCCGCCGCTTTTCGTTTCAAGATCAAACACCAACGAGCCAGGCTCAGCCCGTCTTACGGCTCCAGAACCGTGCTGCCTGTGGTCTGACGCGCTTCAAGCACCCGGTGCGCCTCGGCCACCTGATCCAACGGGAACCGCTGATCGATGTGGATTTTGACCTCGCCGCCCTCAACCTTGCCGAACAGCCGCCGTGCCATTGCCTGACAGACGGAAGGGTCGGCGATATGGGTAAACAGGGTGGGTCGGGTGATTTTCAAGGAACCTTTCTTGCCCAAAATACCGATATCCATCAACGGGACCGGACCTGAGGCATTGCCGAATGAGATCATCATTCCCAAGGGTTTCAGGCAGTCCAGCGAGCCATTGAACGTGTCCGCGCCGATGGAATCCATGACCACATCCACACCTTTGCCGCCGGTGATTTCGGCCACACGTTCGGCAAAGTTCTCGGTCCGGTAGTTGATGCAATGCGCAGCCCCGTTGAACTGCGCGAGGCTGCATTTTTCGTCTGTTCCGGCTGTTCCGATCAGGGTGATGCCCTCGGACTTGGCCCATTGGCAGGCAATCAGACCAACGCCACCGGCGGCCGCGTGAAACAGAACCGTGTCACCCCGTTTCAAAGGCGTTGTCCGGTGAAACAGATACTCGACCGTCATCCCCTTGAGCATCATCGCCGCAGCCGCGTCAAAAGAAATCCCTTCGGACAACGGACACACCTGCGCCGCTGGCATCACGCGCGCCTCACAATAGGCCCCGGCGGGAGCTGCGGCATAGGCTGCGCGCTGGCCCGGTTTCAGATGGGTAACACCTTCGCCAACAGCCTCAATCACACCTGCCGCTTCCATGCCCAGCGCGTGCGGTAAATCCATCGGGTACAACCCGGTGCGCTGATAGACATCAATGAAGTTCAGTCCACAGGCCCGGTGGCGGATGCGAACCTCGCCGGGTCCGGGATCGCCCAAGGGCCGGTCTTCGATCTTTAGAACTTCGGGACCGCCGTGTTCATGAATGACGACGGTTCTTGCCGTTTGCTGCATGCTGACCTCCTGTTGCCTGACGCCAAGCTAACACGCCTGTGAAACAGGGCAATTGGTAGGTTTTCACTGCCGCGCAACCACAACGGGAAAATCTGTGCTATACTAAGGTCTGAGCGTTGCCGGCTGGTCCGGCCAAAGGCAACCACCGCCGGATTCAACCCGTTGCGCACTGGCAAAGGGAGGGGATCAAGATGGCCAAAACAATAGGAAATCCGATCAGTTGGGCCGCCCGAAACATCGGCGCGACCGGCGATCATATTACCGAAAGCGTGCACCACATCGGCAGCGCGGACACTCGGCATCTGCCGCAGGTGCAAACACTGACGATGCAAGACCTGAAGGCCTGTTTGCAGGCCGGGTACAATGATTTTCTGGAAACACGGGCGGATGCGATTTTCATCATACTGGTTTACCCGATCGCAGGTCTGCTGATGTTCGGGTTCGGCCTTAATCGCAACATGGTTCCCCTTCTGGCACCGCTGATAATGGGTTTCGCACTAGTCGGTCCGATAGCAGCCGTGGGCCTTTACGAAATCAGTCGCAAACGCGAGCAAGGCGGCGAGGTGCGTTGGCTGGACGCCTTGGGCGTCTTCCGGTCCCCGTCCTTCGGTGCAATTCTGGCCTTGGGGTTCTATCTGGTCATGCTTCTGCTGATTTGGCTGATGGTCGCGCAGAGCATCTATGTGCATACGCTTGGGCCTGATCTGCCCACCTCACTTGGGGCTTTCGTGACTCAGGTGTTCACCACGGGCGCAGGCTGGTCCATGATCATTTTCGGCAATGCGATCGGGTTTCTATTCGCGCTGGTCGCATTGGCCATGAGCGTCGTCAGCTTTCCATTGCTGTTGGACCGTCCTGTCGGACTGCCCGTGGCGGTCGTGACGTCGGTCCGGGTGTTGCGGCATAACCCCGGTGTCATTTTGGCATGGGGGTTCATCGTAGCGGCCCTGTTGATCATCGGAGCCATCCCGATGCTGCTGGGGCTGATCGTTGTCATGCCAGTCCTGGGCCATGCAACCTGGCATCTTTACCGCCGTGCAGTGGTCTGATCGGAAAAAGCGCGGGATAGACCCGCGCCTGAACTTTAACCGGCGACTTTGAGGACAATCTTGCCGATGTGACCCGAGCTTTCCATCCGCGCATGGGCGGCTGCCGCCTCCGCCAAATCGAACTCACTGTCCATGACGGGGGCCACCTTCCCAGCCTCCAGCAATGGCCAGACAGCCTCGCGCAAATCCTGCGCAATCTTCGCCTTTGCCAGATCACTTTGAGGGCGCAAAGTACTGCCAGTCAGGGTCAGGCGTTTGACCATCATCATCGCAAAGTTCAATTCGACCTTCGGACCTTGCAGGAAGGCGATCTGAACCAGACGCCCATCCTCGGCCAAGGCCTTAACGTTGCGCGGGATATAGTCGCCACCAACCATGTCGAGGATCAGGTTCGCCCCACCCTCAGCCCGCATGACGCCCACGAAGTCCACATCCCGGTAATTGATCGCCTTCTCGGCCCCGAGGTTCACACAGGCCTCGCATTTCTCAGCAGATCCAGCGGTTGCAAACACCCGCGCACCAAACGCGTTCGCCAGCTGGATCGCTGTTGTGCCAATGCCGCTGGACCCGCCATGCACCAGAAAACGCTCACCTGCCTTCAGACCGCCGCGCGTGAAAACGTTGGACCACACAGTAAAGAAGGTTTCGGGCAGGCACGCGGCCTCTTTCATCCCCATTCCTGAAGGAACTGGCAGACAATGCGCAGCGGGTGTGGCCACATATTCCGCATATCCGCCACCGGGCAGCAAGGCACAGACCTGATCGCCGATGACCAGACCCTCGACCCCGGCACCAACGGCAACAACCTCGCCCGATGCCTCAAGCCCCGGCAAATCGCTGGCACCCTGAGGCGGATCATAGGCCCCGGCACGCTGCAGCGCATCCGGGCGGTTCACACCCGCATAGGCCACTTTCAGGATCACCTGTCCGGCTTGTGGTTCCGGCACCGGGCGTTCCGTCAGTTGCAGAACATCCGGACCACCGGGTTTGGTGATTTCGACAGCGCGCATCATCTGGGTCATGGGCAAATCTCCTTTGCCCAATGCCTAGCAGGCAATTTCTGGAAGGCCCAGACGCTTACTTGCGCGGGTTCAACATACCCGGCAAATCAGCCCGTATCTTTGTCGGCGCTTTTACCTGACCGGCCAACCAGTTCGGCACCGCCAAAAACGGTTTGAACAACGGGTTGTCATTCACCTGCGCCTTGATCTTTTCGAACTGCATGACGTTGTCTATCCGCCGATCCAGAAACTCCCAGGTTTTCTGGTGATCGGGGGAACCATCGCCCAGCCAGAACAGCAGGGTCGAGGAATAGACGCCCGACAACGTCGCCCGTTTCGTGTACCAGTTCACGTCTTCCGAGGAATCGCCCAGCGTGTCCCAGATCAGATCGCAGGTCTGCCACAAGGCTTTTGCCCCATCGGCTGCGTGGGTGGGCAGCGAAAACAACGTCATACCCCGGCGAACAAGCTCTTTGTCCGGAACCGCCTCAAGCCGGAACCGAACTGCAGCGGCGATTCGCTCGCGGAACTTCAACTCACTCAGGTCCGAGGACTTCAGCCGATCCTCCATCGCCGCGTCGCCGCGCGCGTGAAAGGCCAGCGCCAGATCAACCGCGCCACGGGGACAAATCGCGCGCGCCAGCGTGTCATCCATATCGCAATCCAAGATAGCTGCACGAAAGCTGGCTTCGGACCAGCCGTCAAACGGCACATGGATCAAAATCGCGTCCAACAATTGCTGCTTGGTGTCTTCATATGTGGTGGTCATGGCGGTTCTCCGGTTCTGGGGACCAGTACTAGACAAGATAGAACGGCTTTGCTATACGGCCAATTCCTGCAATTTCCTTGCAACTCTATCTAGAAAGGTGGTGACAACCACATGCAGGTTAGTGTTCGCGACAATAACGTCGATCAGGCGCTTCGTGCCCTGAAGAAAAAGCTGCAGCGCGAAGGCGTGTTCCGCGAAATGAAGCTTAAGCAACATTTCGAGAAACCGTCCGAGAAAAAAGCGCGCGAGAAAGCTGAAGCGATCCGCCGTGCCCGTAAACTGGCACGTAAGAAAGCACAGCGCGAAGGTTTGCTCTAAAACCTCGCTCGTCCAGCTTTGGATGACACTATTTGACGACCCCCGAGGCATCGCCCGGGGGTTTGTCGTTTTTAGGGTCGGATGATTTATGCCGACTCGGGCCGCCCACGCGCGACAAGCTGCCATTTCCCTCTCAGCAACATTTTGCCCGGCATTTTGCAGCGCAGCGAATCCCGTGGCGGTAGCACTGACCCGCCAAAACTCGCCTCTGAACACGCCATCCCTATGAAGGCCGTATCGAGCCTTTGTAACTGGCGCCGTCTACCACGACAAAAAACCAATCGGAGGCAAAAATGTCGACTGCAAGTAGTATCGAACAAGAAATGCTGGCGCTGATTAACCAAGAGCGCACATCCCGCGGGCTGGACCCCCTACAGCTTGAAACGCGGCTGAACGACTCGTCCGAGGATCACAGCGAATGGATGCTGGAAACGGACAGGTTCAGCCACACCGGCTCGGGTGGTTCCAGCGCCACGCAGCGGATGGAAATGGCCGGATTCGACTTCTCGGGCAACTGGCGGTCGGGTGAAAACATCGCCTGGCAATCCGAGCGCGGCGCGCCAGGCATCAGCGATGACGTCGCGCAGCTTCATCAGAACCTGATGAACAGCCCCGGTCACCGCGCCAATATTCTGAACCCGGATTTCAAATATATCGGAATCGGCATTGAAACCGGCGACATGCAGGGTTTCGACGCTGTGATGGTGACGCAGAACTTTGCTGCCACCCAGGGTGAAGTCATGCTCGACAACGGCTCTGCCACTCCGCCGGCGCCGACGCCACCGGTTGAAGAAACCCCGCAGCCCGAAGAGCCGGTTGCCGAAGTGCCAGAACCCGAGGTTACCGAGCCTGAGGAACCCGTAGCCGAAACGCCGGATACCGACACCGAGGAACCGGCACCAGAAACGCCTGACACCGATGTCACCGAGACCGAAGAACCGGAGCCCGAAACGCCCGACACCGACGTCACCGAGACCGAAGAACCAGAACCAGAAACGCCCGACACTGACGTCACCGAGACCGAAGAGCCGGAGCCTGAAACGCCCGACACCGACGTCACCGAGACCGAAGAGCCGGAACCTGAAACGCCCGACACCGACGTCACCGAGACCGAAGAGCCGGAGCCTGAAACGCCCGACACCGACGTCACCGAGACCGAAGAGCCGGAGCCTGAAACACCTGGAACCGAAGAACCGGAAGAAGTCGCCTGTTTTGACGTTCAGGAGTTTCTTGCCGAGATCCGGGCATTCGTCCAATCGATTCAGGCGCAGTTCGACCAGTTTGATTGGAACGACACAGACTATGCCGATGCGGAACCCGAAACCGACGATTTCGATATGGTGATGACCGGCGGTGACAATCCTGTCGACGATGTTGAAACTTGCTCTGATATGACCGGCGACAATTCAGGTGATGTCTTTGTGTTCAACTATTATGATTTCGACTGCATGATGGACGCCGCTTAACGGATACTACGGTGCGGGGCGGGGGCGACCCTGCCTCGCACCAAATTCCACTTCAACAGTTCAATAGACCTTTGGAACATACAGATCGTCCGGCAGAATCCGGCGTTCATATTCCGGGTTGTACTTTCGATCCGGCAGATCGACCTTTTCCTGCGGCACATCCGAATACGGGATCTTGGTCAGCAGGTGTTCAATACAATTCAGGCGCTCGCGCTTTTTGTCATTGCCTTCGACGATGTACCAGGGCGCTTCGGGAATGTTCGTGCGGAACAACATATCCTCTTTGGCCTTGGTATAGGATTCCCACCGAATGCGCGATTCCAGATCCATCGGGGACAGCTTCCACTGTTTCATCGGATCGTGAATGCGCATCAGGAATCTCAACTGCTGTTCTTCGTCGGTGATCGAGAACCAATATTTCAGCAGGATGATCCCCGACCGCACCAGCATCCGTTCGAATTCGGGAACGTCCTGAAAGAACTGTTCGACCTGATCTTCACTGGCAAAACCCATGACCCGTTCGACGCCCGCACGGTTGTACCAGGACCGGTCGAACAGAACGATTTCGCCAGCTGCGGGCAGATGCGGCACGTAGCGTTGGAAATACCACTGGCTTTGTTCCCTGCGACTGGGTGCGGGCAACGCAACCACACGCGCAACACGCGGGTTCAGGCGCTGGGTAATCCGCTTGATTACCCCCCCTTTACCGGCACTGTCGCGACCTTCGAACAGGATGCACACTTTGGCGCCAGTGTGTTGAACCCAATCCTGAACCCTGATCAGTTCGGCCTGCAATCGCAGCAGGTTTTGGAAATAGACCTTGCGGTCCAGCATGTCCGGATGCTGTTCCTTATAGATCTTGCGAACTTCCATCGACAGCATCGGCTCGCTGAATTCGATTTCGAAATCTTCGTCCAGCGTGTCTTCGAGCTCGGCTTCCAGCCAGTCTTTTGGGGCGTCATTGTGTTGGTAAGCCAAGATCTGCTCCTTATCAGTCAACGGGTTCCGACCATACCCAGAGAGTGTGACCGCCTGATGTCATCAGATATAATTGATGAACGCTCCGCGCCGGTTCAATATCAAATTGGTGCGGGGCCGTAAAACAGGCAGACGTTCGGTCATTCCTATAATTGAACCGACCTGCGCCTAGATACAAGCGTCCGATTTGACGCAACGCCGGCAGTTAGGCAAAGGCTGATCCTTGCACGGCCTTGCCATTTGGGGTTGTCCGACGGCATCAATACGCACCTGAATACATGAGAGAGCCGTGGCGCATTTTGTATCCCTTCTGCCATTGATATGGCCCTGGTCCATACTGATCGCCGGCATGGTCAGTGCGGCCTCGGGCCGGCGGCAACTTGGCCTGACGCTGCTGTTGGTGTTTGGTCTTGCGGCCCTCGCCATGGGGCTGGTCACGCCTTTGGCTGTCGGAATTGTTGCTGCCGGATTGCTGGGGGCTGCGGCCCTGAACCATCTTACGGGCACCGGCGCGGCGGTTGGCCACGTCATGTTGATCGGCTGGTGTCTTGCATTGGGCGCGCATCTGGTGCCCGGATTTCAAAACCTGATGGTACTGGACCGGGTCTACGCCGGACCGGACAGTTCGACGTTTTCAATGTACTTGAATCTGGACAAGCCAATGGTGCTGTTCGCGGTCCTGCTGGCCTGGCCGGGAATGACCGATTCAGCGAGACCTGTCCGGAGAACACCGTTGCTGGTGGGCCTTGCGACCTTGCCCGCCCTCTTCGCCGTTGGACTGGCCGCGCAGGCCATCCGGCCAGAGGTCAGCCTGCCACCTTGGTGGATTGTGTTCGCGCTCTCGAATCTGTTTCTGACCTGCCTGACGGAAGAGGCTTTTTTCCGCGGGTACCTGCAGTCGCTAATTGCTTCCAAACTTGGTGCAGCACTTGGTGTGACTCTGGGCAGCTTTATGTTCGGTCTGGCGCATTTTGCAGGGGGTCCGGCCCTGGTCGCATATGCCGCGATTCTTGGCGCGGCCTGTGGTTTGGGATTTTATGCGACCGGTCGGTTGTGGGTACCCATTCTCATGCATTTCGGCTTCAATGCCGTGCATCTGATCCTGTTCACCTACCCGACCC
Source organism: Ruegeria sp. YTSC230 (assembly GCF_059609665.1). Lineage (NCBI taxonomy): Bacteria > Pseudomonadati > Pseudomonadota > Alphaproteobacteria > Rhodobacterales > Roseobacteraceae > Ruegeria > Ruegeria sp. YTSC230. Next base: position 252,577 of record NZ_JBXWMC010000007.1, read on the forward strand.
CAGCCTGACGGTCACACCGGTAAGGCCGTCGTCTTGAACACAGTGCGCAAAGCAAATGAGCTTTGCATTTGCGCCACGCCGGGCAAGCGCGACAGGTACTGACGGTGAATTCGGGCGAAATCCTCGGTGTTCTCGGCGACAACCTTCAGAATATAGTCCGCCGTCCCCGCCATAAGATGACACTCCAGCACATCCGGAATGCGCGCCACCGCTTTTTCGAACGCGTCCAGAAGCTCTTCGGCTTGCCCTTGCAAGGTGATCTCAACAAACACGGTGGTCGGGACGTTCATCTTGCGTGCGTCCAGCAACGCCACATAGTTTCGAATGTACCCTTCGGCCTCAAGCCGTTGGACCCGCCGGTGACATGCCGACGGCGACAGATTCACCTGATCTGACAACTCGGCATTCGACATCCTGCCGTTTCTCTGCAGGGCGGCCAGAATCTTTCTATCGGTCGTATCGAGGCTCATACGCGCAAGTCCTTTGCAAGAAATTTCAATAATACCGAAGATTCTCGCAAAGAAAACCCGAATGACGGGCAGAGTTTCACAGAAATTGCATCCCGAATTGCACATAATTTGGGCAGTTTATGAATGGAGGAGCGAGAAATGAAAATCGGTTGCCCCAAGGAAATCAAACCCCAGGAATTCCGTGTTGGGATGACCCCCAACGCTGCGCAAGAAGCTGTTGCGCGCGGCCACGAGGTCATCATTGAAACCAATGCCGGCATGGGTTCCGGCTTTGACAACGACTCGTATGTTGCCGCAGGTGCGCGCATCGTCGACACCGCAGAAGAAGTTTTTGCGACCGCGGACATGATCGTAAAGGTCAAAGAACCCCAGGCGGTCGAGCGCAAGATGCTGCGTGAAGGCCAGCTGCTGTTCACCTACCTGCACCTGGCACCTGATCCAGACCAGACCCACGACCTGCTGGCGTCGGGCTGCACGGCGATTGCCTATGAAACCGTAACAGATTCCAAAGGCGGCCTGCCGCTGCTGGCGCCGATGTCCGAAGTTGCCGGTCGTCTGGCACCTCAGGTCGGTTCGTGGACCCTGTAAAAGGCCAATGGCGGCCGCGGTGTTCTGATGGGTGGCGTTCCCGGCGTTGGCCCGGCCAAAGTCATCGTGATCGGCGGCGGCGTTGTTGGTACCCACGCAGCCAAGATCGCGGCTGGCATGGGCGCTGACGTCACCGTTCTGGACCGGTCTCTGCCACGCCTGCGTTACCTCGACGACGTCTTTGGCGGCACGTTCAAAAGCCAGTACTCGACAGCCGGCGCAACGGCCGAGCTGATCCAGGAAGCCGACATGGTCATCGGTGCGGTTCTGATCCCCGGCGCTGCGGCACCCAAGCTGATCTCGCGCGCGCAGCTGTCCACCATGAAACCCGGTGCGGTTCTGGTTGATGTTGCGATCGACCAGGGCGGCTGCTTTGAAACCTCCAAAGCGACCACCCATGCTGACCCGATCTATGAAGTGGACGGCGTCATGCACTACTGCGTAGCCAACATGCCGGGCGCGGTTGCGCGGACTTCGACCATCGCATTGGGTAACGCGACCATGCCGTTCCTGCTGGCACTGGCGGGTAAAGGCTGGAAGAAAGCATGTCAGGACGACCCGCATTTGCTGGCAGGTCTGAACGTCCATGCCGGTCAGCTGACTTACGAAGCTGTTGGTACGGCGCTGGGTCTGGACGTTGTCTCGCCCGAGGCAATCGTCAACGCCTGAAGCACTCCCGCCCCTGTAAGGAGCCGCTGAAGCGGCTGCTTTGCAGCGTTGGGCATGGCGGCGTGCCTTTGGCGCGCCGCTTTTCTTTTGATCGAACGACTTTTGCACCAACAAAAAAACGCCGCGCTAAAAGCGCGGCGCCAGGCCCAACCGGAGGAGGGCATTTCCAATGCCCGCTCGACGGGCGGGAGAGTTCAGCCCTCTTTCCGAATTTCCACGGTATGTGGGTACGGAATCGACACACCCTTGGCGTCAAACGCCTCTTTCACGGCCTTAGTGATCTCAAACTTCAGGTCCCAGTAATCCGCGGCGTTGCACCACAGGCGTGCGGTCAGATCTACCGAGCTGTCACCCAGGTTGGTCACGCGCACCCACGGCTCTGGATCTGAGTGAATTCGGTCATCGGCCTTCGCGACATCCAGAATGATCTTCATCGCCTCATCAGCGCTGTCACCGTAATCAATGCCGAACACCAGATCGACACGCCGCGTGTCATGCGCCGAGTAGTTTGTGATGATCGATCCCCAGGATTGTCCGTTGGGAACGATGATCTGCACGTTATCCGGCGTCACCAGCTCGGTCGTGAACAGGTTCAGATCCTTAACAGTGCCTGCGGTGCCGCCGATATCAACATACTGACCCAGCTTGTAAGGGCGGAAGACAACCAGCATAACGCCCGCAGCAAGATCGCTCAGCGTTCCTTGAAGGGCTAAACCAATGGCCAGAGAAGCAGCACCCAAAATGGCGACGATGCTTGTCGCCTGAATGCCAAAGATGCCCAGCACTGCAACCAGTACCATGGCCAATATGACCCATTTTACCAGACTGGCGACGAAATTCCCAAGCGTCTGATCAATATGCGGTGTCGCATTGATCCTGCGCCGGACTACACCGGCAATGGCGCCAGCAATGATCCATCCAAGGATCAGTACTACCAGCGCTTTGACTGCGCTTATGATCAGCGGGGCAAAGGCACCCACCTGTGTTACGACATCATCCACGCGCATCTCCTTTCGATTCACGGCAAACCCGCGTCTCTCAGCGCGGGATTGGCGGAATAGTGATCCATAAGCGCGCTTCGGTCTAGGTGTGAGATACGCAGGTTTTCCCCGTTGTTCTCACGCACACAGCCCCTGACCTTGTATGCACAGCTCGGATACTGGCAAGACTGGGCAGGTGTACCTACCTATTGCTGGCAACCCATGACAGGAGCCCCCCATGCTGGATACCGCCTCTCACCCGATAACGGCACGCTGGCCTGCGCAGTTTCCCGACAGGATTCAGCTCTATTCTTTCCCCACGCCGAACGGCGTCAAAGCGTCGATCATGCTGGAAGAAACCGGCCTGCCCTATGAAGCCCATCGGGTTACACTTTCGGACTCGGATGTCAAAAGCCCCGAATTCCTGTCATTGAACCCCAACAACAAAATCCCGGCGATCATCGACCCGAATGGTCCGGACGGAGAATCCATTGGCCTGTTCGAAAGCGGAGCGATCCTGATATATCTCGCCGAGAAAAGCGGCAAGTTTCTGGGTCAAACCAAAGCCGACAAATATCGCGTGATCCAATGGGTGATGTTCCAGATGGGCGGCATCGGTCCGATGTTCGGACAACTGGGCTATTTTCACAAATTCGCAGGCAGCGAGATCGAAGACCCGCGCCCCCGTGAACGCTACGTGAACGAGGCCAAGCGATTGCTGAATGTCCTGAACCAACAGCTTGAAGGCCAGGATTGGATTGCCGGAGACTATTCGATTGCCGATATCGCAATCGCGCCGTGGCTGCGCGGGCTCGAATTCTACAATGCCCACGACCTTGTTGGTTGGGAAGACCACGCCAATCTGGTGGCGTATCTCGACCGGTTCCTAGAGCGACCCGCGGTGCAAAAAGGCCTGGTTACGCCGCCCCGGGACTGATTGCTTCGGCGATCTTTTCGGCAATCATGATAGTGGGCGCATTGGTATTGCCGCCGACCAAAGTCGGCATGACTGAAGCGTCCACCACCCGCAGCCCCTCGACCCCATGAACCCGACCTCCGGTATCGACAACGGCCATATCGTCGATCCCCATCTTGCAGGTGCCTACCGGGTGATAGATCGTGTCGGCACGGCTGCGGATATCAGCCTCCAAGGCCTGATCACTGCCGTCATGGGCATAGAGTCGCTTTTTGCGCCAGGGTTCCAGTGGTTCGGATTCGAGAATTGATTCCATGATACGAGCCCCACGCTTCAACAGATCCAGATCGCGGTCATCGCTGAGATAAGCCGGATCAATACGCGGCGCCTCTCCGGCCCGGTCCGAGGCTAGCCCAACGCTGCCCCTGCTGAACGGGCGCAACACACAGACATGGCACGAAAACCCGTGCGACAAGTGAATCTTGCGCATGTGGTCGTCAACGATTCCGACAACAAAGTGCAGCTGAAGATCCGGTTTGGAAACGGATGGATCAGATTTGAAGAACGCGCCGCCTTCGGCAAAGGGAGTCGCAAACAGCCCCTCTCCAGTGCGGCGCCAGTCCAACCCTGCCTTGGCCAGGTTCCATAGCCCGCCCGGGGTCAGCCCGATGACATCCTTACGTTTCGAATGATAGCTGAGGACATAGTCCAGGTGGTCCTGCAGATTCTGACCAACGCCGGGCAAGTCGTGCAGAACAGGAATACCGTGCTGTTTCAACTCGTCTTCGGGCCCAATACCGGACAACATTAGCAATTGTGGCGAACCAAAAGCACCCCCCGAAAGGATGACTTCACGGCGGGCGCGAATTTCGACTTCTTTGCTTTTCTGACGCAGCAAAACCCCGGTTGCGCGCTTTTTGTCAAAAAGGATCTTCTGGGCTTCTGCACTTGTCATAATTGTCAGGTTCGGCCGCGATTTGACGCCCCGCAAATAGGCCGCAGCTGCCGAGCAACGTTCACCCTTATGCGCCCCGTCGTGGAACTGCGTGACCTGATACAGGCCTGCGCCTTCCTGCTCCGGCCCGTTGAAATCCTTTGTCTCGCGAATTTGTTGCTGGCCGCAGGCTTCGACAAACGCATGAGAGATGGCACGCGGCTCAGACTGGTCCGAAACGTGCAAGGGACCATCACCGCCATGGAGATGATCCGCACCGCGCGCATTGCCCTCGGTCTTGCGGAAGTAAGGCAGGACATTCTTCCAATTCCAACCTTCACACCCCAAATCCGCCCATTCATCATAGTCGCTGGGATGACCACGCACGTAAAGCATGGCATTGATCGCCGATGAGCCCCCCAGCGCTTTGCCGCGTGGCTGAAACCCTTTCCGACCATTCAACCCGGGCTGGCGCACCGTTTGAAAGGCCCAATTATTCAGCTTGGGTCGCCCCGACACCATGGCTGCCACCAGGGCCGGAGCCCGGATCACCAGATCCTCACCCGCCCCGCCCGCTTCGATCAGGCAAACGCTTGTGTCTGGTTGTTCGCTCAGCCGCGCGGCCATCACACAACCAGCGGACCCGCCGCCCACGATGACGTAATCGAATTCCATGGCTGCTCTCCCCCACTGTCCTATCGGACGGTAGAAAGCGCCCTGAAATCAGGCAAGCGGAACGTAGCGTGAGTTATTTTGGCAGGGCGCCCGTCAGAACATAGCGCAGCACATCAACCACTTGGCCCGGGTGCTCGGCCACAGCCAGCGCCGCAGCATCCACTTCTTTCAGCGCGTGCTGGTGATCAGGACCGTGCAGTACGATCAAGGACTTTCCCAAAGCCGCAGCATAACCCGCATCGAAGGCTGCATTCCACTGTTTGTATTTCTCGCCGAACCGGACCACGACCACATCGGCATCCGCAATACCCTTGCGGGTGCGGATCGCGTTGACCATCGCGCCCTTGTGGTCATGCCAATACTTGTTCGACTCGGCCCCCAGAATGGCTACACCGCAATCGTCGCTGGCCGCGTGATCGGTGACCGGACTGTTGAAAGTGACATCCAAACCCTGAGCACCCTCAATGATCTGTTCCCGCCAATCGGTGTGGATTTCGCCAGATAGGTAAACGTTCAGCATCTTTTGTCCTCCGCAAAAACAGAAAGGGCGCGACCGCCCCTTCATCTTTTCAAAAACACTCCCGCCAGCGGCGGCCAGGCATCACCCGCGCAGAACGCCGCCAGTCGCCTTGGTGACCTTCGCGATGATTTTCTCAGCCACCGCTTCGATGTCTTTTTCCTTCAGCGTCGCATCCGTCGGCTGCAGGCGCACGGTAATGGCCAGTGATTTCTTGCCTTCACCCAGGCTGCCGCCAATGAATTCGTCAAAGACGCGGACGTCCTCGACCAGGGCTTTGTCGGCGCCGGCTGCGGCGTTCACCAATGTCAGCGCCTCGACGCTCTCGTCGACGACGAATGCAAAGTCACGCTCGACCGCCTGCAAATCACGCAGTTCAAGCGCGGCGCGGGTAGCGCCGGATTTACGCGGCAGAGGCACCTCTTCTGGCCAGATGGTGAAGGCCATCGCCGGGCCTTTGATGTCCATCGCCTGCAACACCCGTGGATGCAGTTCGCCAAAGACACCCAACACCTTTTTGGGACCCAGACAAATTTTGCCGTGACGTCCCGGATGCCACCAGGCGTCACCGTCGCGCAGGACCTGCACCTTGGCGGGTGCACCAATGGCCGTCAGCACGGCCTCGGCATCTGCTTTGGCATCGAACACGTCAACTGGGCGCGAGGCACCGTGCACGTCCTTGGGGCCGTTGCGACCGACAAGCAGCCCGGTAATCTGGGTTTTCTGATCGCCAGGTTCGCCGTCATGGAAAACCGGGCCAACCTCGAACAGTGCGACATCTGCATACCCGCGCGCCTGATTACGGGCGGCGGCCTGCAGCAGACCGGGCAGCAAATCTGGGCGCATATGGCTCATCTCGGACGAGATCGGATTTTCCAACTGCGTCGCTTCATCCCCGCCACCGAACAAGGCAGCCGAAGCCTGATCGATGAACGTATAGCTGACGCATTCATTGTACCCCAGCGCCGCACAAGTGCGACGCGCCATCGACTGCCGCCGCTGCGTCGGGGTCATCACCGCCTTGGGAATACCATCCGTCACACGCGGCAGCGGCTTGCCCTGCAGTTTGGTCAGGGATGCGATACGCGCAACCTCTTCCACCAAATCAGCTTCGCCCATGATATCGGGACGCCAGCTGGGGACATGCGCCATCTCGCCTTCCAGACGAAAGCCCAAGCGGGTTAGGGTCTGGCGTTGCTCGCTTTCCGGAATGTCCATGCCCACCAGCGACTGCACGCGTTCAGCGTCCAGCTTGTAGGCGCGCGAGTGATCCGGTGCCTTGCCAGCTTCGACCACTTTCGAGGCTTCGCCACCGCAGATATCCAGGATCATCTGCGTCGCATGTTCTAACCCTTCCAGCGTGTATTCAGGGTCCACGCCACGTTCGAACCGATAGCGCGCGTCCGAGTTGATCTTAAGCGCACGGCCGGTCAACGCGATCTGCACATAATCCCAAAACGCGCTTTCAAGGAACACATTCACGGTGTCCTCGGTACAACCAGTTTCCTCACCGCCCATGATCCCGGCAATCGACTCCGGGCCCTTATCGTCCGAAATCACCATCATACCGGGCTGCAGAGTGTATTCTTTTTCGTCCAGCGCAACCAGCTTTTCACCGCCCTTGGCACGGTGAACGCGCAGGTTGCCCTGCACCTTGTCCGCATCGAAAACGTGCAGCGGGCGATTCTGGTCGAACGTCATATAGTTGGTGATATCCACCAACGACGAGATCGGACGCAGGCCGATTGCCTTCAACTGATCCTGCAGCCATTGCGGGCTGGGACCATTCTTGACCCCTTTGATCAGGCGGCCGGTGAAATGCGGCGCACCGTCCAGCGTATCCTCGTCAATCGTCACCTTGATCGGGCTTTCGAACTCACCCGGCACTGGTGTATAGCCGCGTTCTTTCAGCGTACCGACGCCACGTGCAGCCAAATCGCGAGCGATCCCGGCCACGCCCAGCGCGTCGGGGCGGTTCGGCGTGATCGCGATTTCGATCATCGTATCGACTTTTGCCGGCTCGTTCTCGGCCAGCCAGTCGACGAACTTGTCTCCTACCTCGCCCGAGGGCAGCTCGATGATGCCGTCATGTTCTTCTGACAGCTCCAGCTCCCGCTCCGAGGCCATCATGCCAAAGCTTTCGACGCCGCGGATCTTGCCCACGCTGATCGTCAGATCCAGACCGGGGATATACATGCCCGGCTTACAGACCACGACCGTGATACCTTCGCGTGCGTTGGGCGCGCCGCAGATGATCTGCAGATCGCCTTCGTCAGTCGCGACCGTGCAAACGCGCAGCTTGTCCGCATCCGGGTGCTTTTCCGCGTGTTTCACATAGCCCAGCGTAAAGCCTGCCAGACGGTCCGCAGGGTTCACGATCTCTTCGACTTCCAGTCCAAGATCGGTCAGCGTCTCTGCAATCTCATCCACCGACGCATCGGTGTCGAGGTGGTCTTTCAGCCAGGAAAGAGTGAATTTCATCGGTCGGTTTCCGCCAGTAAATCTAGGGTCAGACCGCGTGTAACGGATATTGCGGACAGGGGAAAGAGGGCGCGGGGGGCTTGGGCGCCTACTCTTCCGCGACCGTGTTGGAAACGCCCTCTGCACCGGCAAACACGGCTAGGATCCGTGCGATATCTTCGCCTGAGTTCACCCCGGCATGAGGGGAGCGGAATGCCTCGACCAACGCATCGCCGGTTTTGTAGGTTTTGGTCCCGGCATCTCCGTAATTCACGGTGATTTCACCCTCTAGCATGTAAGCCGCCAATGGGGCCTCATGCCGGTGCAAGCCGGTTTTTTGGCCGGGCCGCATGGTCACGATGGCCATGGTTATCTGCGCCTTGCCTTCGGGGTATTCCAGTGGTTCGCCAATCACGGACTTATCGGTCTGCAACAGAACCTCAACCGGCGGATACGTATCGCGCGCCAGAACAGGTGTGGTTGCAAGGATCAGGGCGCTTAGCAGCAAGGTTCGCATCGGGCAGTTCCATTTTCGGATCATTCCGGGCAACCAGGCTGGAAATACCCGTCCAAGTCAAATGATCAGGGGTATGTCGGTTCACGCCCCAACAGTTCATCCAACTGCCGCCCAATCCAGCCATGCGGTATGAAATGCCCGCCGGGATGCGTATCCAGCGAAACCTGTCCCTGTGCGCAATCGGTCCATTCCACCCGGCTGAGCATCAGGATCGGCACAACACTCCAATCCCCGCGCGGCGTCGCTGTTTCACACCCGAATTTCTGCCGCCACAGTGCCACCGGATAGGTCGTATCTCCGCCCGGCCCAAAGGGGAAATCCATTACGGTGTCGCTGGTCCCGTGCACATGGCGCACCTCGGCCGGGGCTTGCGGGCAGTCCTCGGTCTGACGGATCGACCCCGCGACCGCTAGCAAAGCAGCCGTGTCATTGCCCGACTGGCACACATAGCGCCACGCCATCGCACCGCCAAAGGAATAGCCCGAGACATAGATGCGTTCCGGATCAATCGGATAGCGTTTGGCGACGTCCTCAAGCACCCGGTCGGCGAAGGGGACATCGCGCGTGTCTGAGGTCCAGAAATCCCAGCTTTTGCCCAACCCATTCGGGGCCACCAACAACACACCGCGCAGCTTCGTGGCCCCGGCGATGCGTTCATGGTTCACCACCACCGTCCCCTGCCGCGCCCAGCCGTGAAAATGCAGCAACACCGGCAGGGGCGTTTCGCCGTCCCAGCCGTCTGGTTCCAGCACATGATACGAGCGGTCACCGACCTGACAGGCGGTATCGCCATGGCAGGTTTCGATAGCGGAGGCTTGTGTGGCGGTCAGCAGGAAGAGGCAGAGCAGTCGGTAAATCATCCGCCGAACCCTAGCGAGCCTGCGCCCGCTGTCACGTCACAACACCGTGGGAGATTGTGACAAGCCGCGTTATCGCCAGACCGCATGATGGCGATCTTTCGGTTTTAATGAGTCTTTTATGCTGACCAAGCCCGTGTATCGTCCAAATGGAATGTTTACCGAAACAAATCGCCAGCCCGTGCGGGCGGTCTGGCGACGGCGCAGCGGCCTGTCAGCCTTTGTTCCGCGCTGACCTTAGGCAACTATTACCCGCCACACAGCAACGACCAAAAATACGATCCAAACAACCCTGCAACAAAAATCACAACAGAAAAGATGAAAGCTCTGACTGCCCAAGCATGGCGCTCCTCCATTTGCTTTATGAAGTCAGCGACCATCTTTTCCCATTGCTCCAATTCGAGCGATAGGAACTGTCCATTTAGCGTTACATCCATATGCGCCATGGATGACACGTATAACGCTATAGAAAAGACCAGAGACCCCAAGCTAGCAATCAAAAACGGAGTGAAGCCATCCAATTGTTGTAAGATATTTTCCCCGCCGACTTTCTCGAGCACACTAACCAATCCGACTGCCCCCAGAAAACCGGAAGCGACTGCAAGATTTCTCTGCGACCTCGACTGTATGTTGCCTAGTATCTGAAGGGCGCGATCAATGTTATTTGTAGTCCAGTTATTATTGTTCGCCTGAACACAAAGTGGGCAGGCTGTAGCGTATCCATCTGAACTATCGCAAAAGGAACCGTGCTCTGGGCACAAATACCTGCCACGATTGATTTTCAGGAAGTGAAAGTTCAACGCGACAAACCACCATGCAGGTTAGGCATATCCAGCGCCGCAAACCCGTAGTGGCGCAGCCAGCGCAGATCGGAATCAAAGAACGCCCGCAAATCCGGGATGCCGTATTTCAACATCGCCAGACGGTCGATGCCGATGCCAAAGGCAAAGCCCTGATAGATGTCCGGATCAATCCCACCGGCAGCGATCACCTTGGGATGGACCATGCCGGAACCCAGAATCTCCATCCAGTCGTCGCCCTCGCCGATCTTCAGCTGGCCGTTGTCCCAGGAACAGCGAATATCGACCTCAGCCGACGGCTCGGTGAAGGGGAAGTGCGAGGCGCGGAAGCGCAACTCGACATCGTCGACCTCGAAGAACGCCTTCACGAACTCTTCCAGAACCCATTTCAGGTTCGCCATCGAGATGTCTTTGTCGATGGCCAGCCCCTCGACCTGATGGAACATCGGGGTGTGGGTCTGGTCATAATCGGCGCGGTACACGCCGCCCGGACAAATGATGCGGATCGGCGCGCCCTGTTTCTCCATCGAGCGGATCTGGACCGGCGAAGTATGGGTGCGCAGCACATGCGGCGGGCGATTGTCGCCCTGGGCACGGTGCATATAGAACGTATCCATCTCGGCCCGCGCGGGGTGGTGGCCGGGGATGTTCAGGGCGTCAAAGTTATACCAGTCGTCCTCGATCCGCGGCCCTTCGGCCACCGAGAAGCCCAGTTCGGCAAAGATCGCGGTCAGCTCCTCAGTCGCTTGGCTTACTGGGTGGATCGAGCCCTGACGGCGCGCGCGGGTCGGCAGAGTCACATCCAGCCATTCTGTGCGCAGGCGTTCGTCCAGCGCGGCATCGGCCAAAGCGGCTTTCTTGGCGGACAGGGCCGAGTTGATCTCATCCTTCAGGGCATTCAGCGCGGGGCCAGCGATCTGACGTTCCTCGGGCGTCATCTTGCCCAACTCGCGCATCTTCAGCGCGACTTCGCCTTTTTTGCCGACAGCCGCGACACGGATCGCTTCGAGCGCGTTTTCGTCGCCTGCATCGGCGATCTGACCCAGATATTTTGCCTTAAGATCGTCCATGACGGTTCCCTGAATGCTGTTGAAGCTCTGCTATCACAGCAGTCTGCGAAAGCAAGAGGGGCGGATCAGATCGCCCGCAGCATTGCCACTTGTGGGCCGCACCGGACCGGGCGAACAGTCGGGCCATAATTTTGCGGCTGATCCAAAAGCTCGGGGAACAAGGCGAACAGCTCGTCTGCGGCTTCGCGATCAAGGCTCGACAAGCCCTGCGCGCCGGGAAAGAAGCTTTCCGAGATCAGGCCAGAGGTCGACACCAGTTGATGCCGGTCAAAGAACAGGTGGACATAGTGGACAAGGTCGCAAGGCGCGGATGTGATGGTCGTGTCATTGACCATTGATTTGGCCGCCACAAGAACCTCATCTTCTCCGAACAGCAGCTGCGCCTGCCAACCTGAGACCAGCAGGCGGTGTTGCGGCGAGACGTAAATGTCCCTTTCCGCCCCCAACGCGCCGGAACGGATGCGAACGGGTGCAAAACGACCCCGTCCTGAAACAGTGCAGCCACCGGTCCAGCGAATGATGCAAGCACCATCGTCCTGCGTTAGCACCAGGTCACCCGGCCCCAGAGTTTCAACCCTGCGCGGGCCGTCTGGCGTGTCGACCAACGTGCCAGCCGCGAAACACGGCGCGCCTGAATCGCCGGGTGAGAGCGGCGCATGCACCAGTGTGTCCGGGTTGGGCTGATTGAATTGCAGGGTCGTTGTGGTTTGGTTCGGCCCGACAAGAACCGGCAGATTTTCCGAAGTTTCCCCGGCGGCCAACCCGTTTTGAGCGACGATATCTGTGGTTCCGCCACCGATATCGTAGAAATCAATGACCTCGCCCGTCGACGTATTGGTCAGCGCATAGGCTTCATAGTTGGTAGAGCCACCGCCATTGGGATCGGTCAGCAAGATCGGAAAGAAGTCCGCTGAAATCACAAAGACTTGTTCGTTGTTGTCAGGGTCAGTCGAAACCTGAACCGACGGGTGATCCAGCGGAATTTCGATCCCAACCTGACCATTCGCCTGATAGAAGGACACAGTGAAATTGGCCGGATCCTCATCGGATCTCAGCGCAACCTCTAGGAACTCGGACACACCGCTTTGGGCGGCATAGGCATTGGAATAATGCAGTTCGCTGATACGGGCCATGACGCCATCACGCTCGGGAATATCCCGCCAATCATACTCGCAGGACCCTGCCGCATGGCAAGGTCACTTCGCGTTAATTGGCAAATACTCTCCTAAAGGCAACAGACCCAAGAGACAGTCAGTAACTGAAATCGGGATAAATCCGGGTCAGATCGCCGTTCCAGTCGCCGTTATAGTGATCCAGCAATTCATCCGCCGGAACCTTGCCTGTTTCGATACTGTCCTTGAGCGCATTCAGGAAATGCGTCTCATCCGGTACCAACCCACCTGCACCGGGAAAGGCGCGGGATTTCAGGCCGGCTTGGGCGATCGAAACCACCTCACCAGCCAGATCGTGCATGTTGATATCGCCGACCTGCGCCTGCAAACCGTCCCGGGCCGCGGCAACCCGCAGCTCTTCGCGCGTTTCGGCGTCCCAGCCTTTGACCAGATCCCAGGCCGCATCCAACGCACCCTGATCATAGGTCAAACCCACCCAGAATGCGGGCAAGGCACACAGGCGCCGCCATGGGCCACCATCGGCCCCGCGCATCTCCATGAACTTCTTGATCCGCGCCTCGGGGAAGGCTGTGGTCAGGTGATCCGCCCAGTCTGACAAAGTCGGCGTTTCGCCCGGCAATGCAGGCAGTTTGCCTTGCAGAAAGTCACGGAAGGACTGGCCCAGCGCGTCGATATACTTGCCGTCGCGATAGACGAAATACATAGGCACATCCAAGGCGTACTCGACCCAAGCCTCGAACCCGAACCCGTCTTCGAACACAAAGGGCAGCATACCGGTGCGCGCATCATCCAGATGACGCCAGATATAGCTACGCCAGCTCTTCTGGCCGTTTGGCTTTCCCTCAAAGAACGGCGAATTGGCAAACAGTGCGGTTGCCACAGGCTGCAACGCCAGCGCGACGCGCAGTTTCTGCACCATGTCGGCCTCGGATCCAAAGTCGATATTGACCTGAACCGTACACGTCCGGCGCATCATCGACCGGCCCATGGTGCCGACCTTTTCCATGTAGTCATTCATCAGCCGGTAACGCCCCTTGGGCATCAGCGGCATTTCCTCGTGGGTCCAGATCGGGGCGGCCCCAAGGCCGATGAAGCCGACACCGATCTTGTCCGCGATATCCTTCACATCACGCAGATGCGCGTTCACCTCGTCACAGGTTTCATGAATGGTCTCAAGCGGCGCGCCTGACAATTCCAACTGCCCACCGGGTTCCAGCGAGACATTGGCGCCGTCCTTTTCCAGCCCGATCAGCTTGCCGGCCTCTTCCACCGGGGCCCAGCCGTGCAGATCGCGCAGCCCCTGCAGCACCGCAAGAATGGAACGCTCACCCTCAAAGGGCAGCGGTTTCAGCGTATCTTTGCAATAGCCGAACTTCTCATGTTCGGTTCCGATGCGCCAATCCTGTTTGGGCTTGCAGCCCGATTCCAGATATTCGGCCAGTTGCTCATGGCGTTCGATCGGTCCGCCGCCGGACTGTGGAATGGACATGAACCGTGCTCCGATCCTGATGTGTCTGTCGTTTGGTCAGTCGTGGTCTTAAACCGCGCCAGTGTCAATGCAGCCTCAAATGGGCCGGACGCAGAGGAGTACGTTCCCAAATAACCACAGGATGCGTCGCACCACCGTTCAGTTCCGACAGCATTTGTTCGGTTTTCAAGCCCGGAAGGGCCGAGAACACATCGAACAGCGCTTCGGCACCTTCCGCATTCACAGGAATGTGAAGCGTCGGCTGCCCCTGTTGATCCAAAATCCAATGCGCCGGGGACGATGTCGGGTCCAGCGCAAGGCGCTCGATTTCACGTGTCGCAACGATGCCGCCTGTCAGCGGCCCTAGGTAAGTGATCTGACCTTCATCGATTGTCACCAGACCGGGGCCACCTGCACCGGAACGGAACCGGGCGCGCTGAATGCCAATAACGGCCAGCGCCACCGAGACCGCGATCAGAACCCAGCCCAGCCAACCGAGCAATCCACCGGGTCCGCCGATCCAGCTGAGGCCGACCAACAAGACGACCCCTGCCACCAGCACTTCGCGCCAGCGCCACAGGGCCAGTTTGGCTTCGGGTCGGATGAAACTCATGCCGTGTCCTCGGGGTTTTTGAACAGAATCAGGGAATAGTGGCCTGCTGGCCGGAACCCAATTGCTATATAGGCACGCGCGGCAGCATCGCTAGCGGCAAACAGAACAGCGCGGGTTGCGCCGTTGCTGTGCGCCTCGCGTAGATGCAGCGCCACTGCCAGTCGCGCGTATCCATGCCCCCGAAGATCGGGCGGCGTGTACACGCCCCCAATCTGGACAACCTCTGGCAAACGCGAGTTGAACCCGGTCATTCCTACCGGCTGGTTATCCATCAACAAGGCCCGATGAGAATCGCGTTCGATATAGGCAGCGATATCTTTTTGTGCCTGAGGTTGCGCGCGTTCGGGGTCAAAGCCCATTGCTTCGATCAGATAGTCTTGCCGCCATCCCACTGTTATGGATCGGTCCAGTTCATCCAGCGGCACCAGTTTCGCGCCGGTGGCGTCCGGCATGACAAGTCGATTCAGATCCAGCGAGAACCCCGGCTCGTCGCTGTTTAGGGTTGCAGGCCGGTCTTCCCATCCCGCAAGCTGCATGATCCGACCGGCTTGAGTGGCCTCAGCCGCCAGACCGAACAGCTTGCGCCCTCGGATCAGGCGAATCGCATGGCTCAGTTCATTATCCGAACATTCAGGGCATTGCGGCAGGACCATACCTTCGTTGGTAATTCCAAAAACCGCCCGTGGGCCATCACCCAATATCCACAAGTTCACGGCGCGCGGGTCTGAGCCGCGCAAGCCGAAATCCCGCAGGTTCGCCAGAGGGAACATGGACGTCTGGATGTGTTCGAACAGGAACCTGTCGATCTTTGGAACGTCTGCGCCTTGCGCTTCTTGCCAGTTCACACCCAGTCTCCCAGCGCCTGCTGCCACATGGTCAGCGCCGCTACGGCAGCAGTATCGGCGCGCAGGATGCGCGGGCCAAGGCTGACCACATGTGAATAAGGCAACGCGGCCAGCCTCGCGCGTTCACGCTCGGAAAAGCCGCCTTCGGGGCCGATGAGAATAGCCCAGGGTTGGTCCGTTTCATTGCCAGCCAACCGCAGGGCCGAGCCTACCTCGGCCTCATCGCAGAACATCAGTTGCCGCCCCTCGGGCCAGCTTTCCAAAACGCGATCCAATCGCTGCAGATCAGCCACCTCGGGCACAAATGTTCCGCCGCATTGCTCGGTCGCCTCAACGGCGTGCGCCTGCAAGCGGTCCTGACGAATGCGTTCCGAATTGGTGAATTCCGTCTGCATCGGCATGATCCGCGCTGCGCCCATTTCCGCTGCCTTTTCAACGATAAAGTCAGTGCGCGCCTTTTTGATCGGCGCGAACAGGAACCACAGGTCTGGTGGCAGTTGCAGCGGTTTGGATTGCTCAACGCATGACAAGACACCGCCCCGCTTGCCTGCCTCTATTACCTCGGCCAGCCACTCTCCGTCCTGCCCATTGAACAGCGCGACCTGTCCACCAACGGACAGGCGCATGACGCCAAACAGGTAATGGGCCTGCTCGCGCGTCAAAGGAACCGATTGCCCCTGACCCAGAGGGTGCTCTACATACAGTCTGATCTTTGCACTCATGAGACCTTACATATGCAAGGCAATGCCCCAACACCAGACGGTCAGGTTGCCGACGCTGTCAGCGGCAACTGGGTCGATACATATGCGCCGGCGTTCACCCGTCCCTACCTGCGCCTGAGCCGCGCTGACCGGCCCATCGGCACGTGGTTGCTGTTGATTCCCTGCTGGTGGGGATTGGCACTGGCCATCCTCAGTGACGGCACCCCGCGGTGGGAGGATCTGTGGATCGCCATCGGCTGCGCCTTCGGAGCCTTTCTGATGCGCGGTGCGGGCTGCACATGGAATGACATCACCGACCGCGAATTTGACGGTCAGGTGGAGCGCACCCGATCCCGCCCGATTCCATCGGGTCAGGTCAGCGTGCGGCAGGCAGTGATCTGGATGGGGCTACAATGCCTGCTGGCGCTGATGATTCTGTTGACATTCAACCAGGCCGCAATTGCGATGGGCGTACTGTCGCTGTTGCCGGTGACGATCTACCCCTTTGCCAAGCGATTCACCTGGTGGCCGCAGGTGTTTCTGGGGCTGGCCTTCAACTGGGGCATCCTGCTGGCCTGGGCTGCCCACACGGGAACCGTGGGTATACCCGCAATCACGCTATATCTGGCCGGAATCGCGTGGACGCTGTTTTACGACACGATCTATGCCCATCAGGACACAGAAGATGACGAGCTGATCGGGATCAAGTCCACGGCCCGGCTGTTTGGCACTGATACTGCACGGTGGTTGAAGTATTTCCTGATGGCAACAGTAGCGCTTATGGGACTGGCAATCATTGACGCCGCGACGACCCAGGCGTCAATCATTGCCCTGGTAGTGGCCCTTGGCGGGCCTTGGGCGATTGGGTGGCACATGGCATGGCAATTGCGGGGACTTGATATCGAGGACAACGCCAAACTGCTGCAATTGTTCCGCGCCAACCGCGACACCGGCCTTATTCCGCTGATCTTCCTTTGCGTCGCCTTGCTGCTCTGATTGCACCCGGGCCTAGGCCTCTGTAAGAGTTCTGAACACTCACCCGAGGAGTCGATAGTTCGCACATGCGTCTGCCTTATTTCTTCGTCGTTGCCTTTGTCTTCCTTGCGTCCGTCGGGCTGTCTCTGCTGGCGGCAAGCTTTGCCGTTACAAAGGTCGAAGAAGCCTCGGAATTCGCCGTTCGGCGTGCGCTGGACCTGAAAGGCCATAACTGGGCCGAGGTCCAGTCAGACGGGCTGCGGGTGGTTCTGACCGGCACCGCCACGGATGAGGCCACACGATTCAACGCTCTGACGGCGGCGGGGACCGAGGTCGACACCTCGCGCGTGATTGATGAAATGGAAGTCGCGCCCTCGACGCAGTTGGCCTCCCCGCGCTTTTCAGCCGAAATTCTTCGCAATGACAGCGGTATCTCGGTTATTGGCCTGATCCCGGCCAGCGAAGACCGCGACGCACTGACGAAAAGATTGCGCACGCTGAATGACGGGCCGATATCTGATTTGCTGGAAACCGCCGACTATCCAAAGCCCAAAGGCTGGGACGATGCGATCGCTTTTGCTGTTGAGGCGCTGACCCGACTGCCGCGGGCCAAAATCTCGGCCAGCCCCGGGCTTGTAAAGGTGACAGCAATTGCCGACAGCCAGCAGGAAAAAGAACGTCTGGAGCAAGAGCTGACGCGCGCGGCACCGCCCAGCCTGCGCATTGGCCTGTCCATTTCCGCACCGCGCCCGGTCATTACACCCTTCACCCTGCGCTATCTTATCGACGAAAATGGCGGGCAATTTGACGCCTGTTCAGCCCAGGATGAAAAGGCGCGGGACCGGATCGTCGCAGCCGCACAGGATGCTGGTCT
The DNA here is from genome assembly GCF_059609665.1 of Ruegeria sp. YTSC230. NCBI lineage: Bacteria > Pseudomonadati > Pseudomonadota > Alphaproteobacteria > Rhodobacterales > Roseobacteraceae > Ruegeria > Ruegeria sp. YTSC230. The sequence continues at coordinate 270,639 of NZ_JBXWMC010000007.1, forward strand.
GACCGGGCCTTATTCCTGCACCATCGGTCTGGGTGAACCCTCGCCTCGCTGGCCCGACGCCGCCGTGTTAAGCATTCGGGCGCTGTCGGAAATCGGCCAGGGTTCGGTGACTTTGTCAGATGCAGATATCACTCTGGTCGCGGCCAAAGGCACTGGTGCCGCGCTGTTTGATCAGGTGATCGGTGAACTGGAAAACGCACTGCCCGAGGTCTTTGCCCTGCACGCGGTTCTGCCGGAACCCGAAACGGAAAACCAATCCGGCCCGCCCGAATTCTCAGCAACACGAAGTCCCGAAGGCCTGGTGCAAATGCGCGGCCGGCTAGGGGATGAAACCCAGCGCGACATGGTCGACAGCTATGCCCGTGCAGCCTTTGGTTATGAACACGTCCATACCGCAACCCGCGTGGCCTCTGACCTGCCCGCTGATTGGCCCATTCGCGTTCTCAGCGGGCTTGAGGCGTTGTCGCAACTGCACAATGGCGCGCTGACCGTGACACCGGACGAAGTGGTTCTGAACGGCATCAGCCACGATCCCAAAACCCGGGCCTATGTTTCGGGGCTTTTGTCGGAAAAACTGGGCGAGGCACAAGATTTCAGCCTGTCGATCACCTATCAAAAGCCACCCGAGCCCGCAGACAAGCTGCCCGACCCGGATGTTTGCGAAGAGCGCATCGCCGAGGTTCAGGCGGGTTCCAAAATCGCCTTTGAACCAGGTTCTGCCACGGTCGCCGCCGAATCGCGCGATACGGTCAATCAGATCGCCGACATCCTGCGGGAATGCGGACCCATCCGGCTGGAGATTCAGGGCCACACTGACAGCCAAGGTCGCGAAGAGATGAACCAGCAGCTCAGCCAGTCGCGTGCACAATCCATCTTAAATGAACTGCGCGCGCGGCGCGTGCCCACAGCCAGCTTTACCGCCTTGGGCTATGGTGAAACCCAGCCAATCGCCGACAATGACACCGAAATCGGGCGGGAAGAAAACAGACGCATCGAATTCCGCCTGATCCGGCCCGAATCCACCGCCGAATCTCAAACCGCGCTGGAAGCGATGGAAGACGAAACAGAGACGTCACAAGACGCAGAGCCAGAGGCCGAAGCCGCGGAAACGGAAACCGACTCGGGCGCAGGGGACCAGTAAATTGAACAGAATCGAATTCATTATCGCGACCGCCGTCATATTGTTTGCCGCCTTTAGCATGGGATGGTTCGCCAACTGGCTGGCCCATCGCCTGTCGCGCGTCCGCCAAAGCGACGTCGCCGATCTGGACCGTATGAGCCAGGAGCTGCATGAGGCAGAAGAAACCCGCGACCAGGCCATCACCTATCTGCAGCAGCGCGAGGCCGAACTGACCAACCAGCTGACCCAGACCGAGGCCGAATTGGCCGCCGCCATGGACGGCCTGCGCGCCGCCCGGCAAGAGGCGGAAGAATTACGCGGGCGTATCAACAACGCGGATTGATCCCAGCCCCGGGCTGAATAGCTGACCCCGGTTGGGGCCGACTGCACCTTCGGCACAAATCAGCCGATCCGAGGCAATCGCCTTCAATTCTTACAACAAATTCAATATTAGGAATTGGTGCATTTTTTACACATGCACATCACTGTTCACTATCCAGAAAATTGGAGTGTACTATGAATTTCAAATCATCATTAACAACCGCTGCGACTCTAAGCATCTTCTCTGCTGTAGCCGCTTGGGCTTCAAGTGACGTCATACCGTCAGAGAACGATACCTTCACCAACTGGGGCGAAGAATCCGGTTGGACTATCTTTGTGGATGACTCCCGCGGGTCCTGCCTGATCGAGCGTATGGACGAAAACCAGAACGTCGTTCAGATGGGTCTGACCAAGGACCACGAGATGGGCTATCTTGGTGTGTTCACGAAGAACGACATTGGCCTGAAGGGTAAGAAGGAAAAGATCTTCCTGTCACTCGACGGCAACGTCTACGAAGCTGAGGCGCACAAGAAGACTAAGCATCTCGCCGACGGATATACAGGCGGATACATCCTTGCGAACAACGCCCAGTTTGTGGATGACGTCATGAACAAATACGAAATGACCGTGTTTCCGAAGAAAGAGTTCGCATTCACCGTTAGTCTGGATGGTACTAAAAAAGCCATCGAAGCGGCACGGCAGTGTAACACCGAACAAAGCACCTAACTCGCTATGATAGACCCGGCACCAGATAATCCGGTGCCGGGCACAGAACCTACCACCGCGTCAGCGCATCTTCATCCTCATCCTTGGCTGCGACCCATTCCGCGCCGGATGTGGTGATTTCCTTTTTCCAAAAAGGAGCGCGGGATTTCAGGTAATCCATCAGGTATTCTGCCGCCTCAAACGCATCCTTGCGGTGCCGCGCGGCAGTGGCCACCATCATGATCCGATCCCCCGGGGCAAGGCGCCCGTGGCGGTGGATCACCAGCACATCACCCAACGACCAGCGCTGCTGTGCCTCTTCGGCGATTTTGGCTAGCGCCCGTTCAGTCATACCGGGGTAATGCTCGATCTCCATCACATCCAGATCGCCGGATGCCAGATCGCGCACCACGCCGGTAAAGGTCACAATGGCGCCGTTGGCATCGTCTCCGGCGGCGAAGGTATTGGCTTCGGCCCCAAGATCAAATTCTTCTTCCTGAACCGCGATGCGCATAGATTTAGCCGCCGGTCATCGGCGGGAAAAAAGCCACTTCGCGCACGCCAGAAAGCGATGCGTCAAAATCGGACAGTTCCTGATCCAGTGCCACGCGCAATGCGGACAGGTCCGCAAATGCGGCCGCATAGCGGTCTTCACGCGCGCTCAGCTCGGCGACCAGATCGGATACGGTTGCGGCCTCGGTTTCGATCCGCTCTTTCGGCAGGCCGATCCGTTCGCGTACCCATGCAAAATACAGCACGTCCATCCCTTAGCTCTCCTTCAGATGGGGCATGGCTTTACGTAGGTAGTCATAGCCGGTGATCAATGTCAGCGCTGCCGCGATCCACAACAGCCACAGCCCAATGCGACCGGACCAGAACATCGCCTCAAGGTGCCAGCGCATATGATTCAGGTCTTCCAATTGACCCGTTAGAACCTGATCCATCGTTGCGGCATCCATGCCGAATGTAGCCATCACAAAATAGTGCTCGAAAATCCCCTGCGAAAACAGAACCGCGATCGCCACCATCTGCGCGGTCGTTTTCCATTTCGCCAGCTTTGTGACCTTCAGCGTTCCGGCCGTATCGCCCAGATATTCCCGCAAGCCCGAGACAAAAACTTCGCGGAACAGGATGACCGTCGCTGGCAGCACCAACCAGGGCGTCCAGTGCTCAGCGGAGTAACCCACAAGGATCATCAGCGCGATCACCACCATCGCCTTGTCCGCAATCGGGTCCAGCATGGCGCCGATCTTGGTTTCCTGTTTCCACGCGCGCGCCAAGTATCCATCAAACCAGTCGGTAATGGCTGCCGTCAGAAACAGGATCAGCGCAAACCAGTCTGCATAGGGTCTGGTGAAATACAGAAACATTATGGCCAGACCGGGCGCGGCCAGCAGGCGCAGGACGGTCAGGATATTCGGCAGGTTCCACTTCATGAAGCAGACCCTACATCGCTGGCCGGGGACAGGAAAGACGGGGCGGAAAAAAACTGTACCGATCACAGAGGCTTGGTCAAAGCGCCGCAGTCCGGCGCGGCACCGGTTATTGGCCTTGGCCCCGGGTCGGATTGTCGTCAGAGTGCAGCCGACCAAGCCCAATGGCAAAGACGAACCGATGACCCCGAATATTGAGACCGACGCGCGCGCCAACCTGATCGGTAGCGCATGGATGATCGGCGCGATGGCATGTTTCGCACTGGAAGACGCGCTGCTGAAAGCGGCGGCGGTTGCCTTGCCCGTCTGGCAAATACTTGTCCTGTTCGGATTGGGTGGCGCGCTCATCTTTGCCTGTGTCGCAATGGCACGTGGCACGCAGCTGCTGCAACCGGATGTGCTGTCGCCTGCAATGAAGATCCGCGCGGTTTTCGAAATTCTTGGGCGGCTGCTCTACGTACTGGCCATCACATTGACGCCCTTGTCATCAGCAACTGTTATCCTGCAGGCCACCCCGCTTGTGGTCGTCGCCTGTGCCGCGCTTCTATTCGGAGAGACTGTTGGCTGGCGGCGGTGGAGTGCCATTCTCGTTGGCCTGATCGGCGTTGTGATCATCATCCAACCAACCGGAGACAGTTTCACCATCTTGTCTCTGTTGGCCGTGCTGGGGATGTTGGGATTTGCTGGTCGCGATCTAGCCAGTCGGGTCGCACCCGCCAGCCTTGGAACCGAAGTTTTAGGGTTCTATGGCTTTGTCAGCGTGATTGTCGCCGGGTTTGCCTACAGCTTTTGGGAACAGGCCCCCATCGCGCCTGTGCCGTTGCTCACAAGCCTGCATATAGCCGGAGCTGTGGGCCTTGGCGCAATCGCATACACATCCCTGATGAAGGCCATGCGAACCGGAGAGGTGTCCGCCGTCACGCCCTTCCGCTATTCCCGCCTGCTGTTCGGTGTTGCCCTGGGCGTGATCTTTTTCGGCGAGGAACTGGACCAGACAATGTGGATCGGTAGTGGTCTGATCGTGGCCTCCGGCCTCTACATCCTGTGGCGCGGGCGCAAGGTCTAGCCCTTGTCGTGGAAGAAATCATAAACTTTCTGCGCCAACCCGGCTGAGATCCCCTCGACCGCTTTCAAATCCGCCAGATTGGCCCGGCTAACAGCCTTGGCACTGCCGAAATGCGCCAGCAATGCCCGTTTGCGCGCAGCACCAACTCCGGGGATTTCGTCCAACGGCGTCGCGCCGACCGCTTTGGCCCGTTTGGCACGGTGAGTACCGATTGCAAACCGGTGCGCCTCGTCGCGCAGACGCTGAATAAAATACAGCACCGGGTCATTGCGTTTTAAGGCAAAGGGGCGCTGGCCAGTACGATGGAACTCTTCCTTGCCGTGATCGCGATCAACGCCCTTTGCAACACCGACCATAGGAATATCTTCGACCCCATGTTCAACCATGATTTCGCGCACAGCACTCACCTGCCCCGCGCCGCCGTCGATCAGTAACAGGTCGGGCCACAACCCCTTGTCACGATCCGGATCCTCTTTTTGCAAGCGGGTAAAGCGGCGGGTCAGAACCTCTTTCATCATGCCAAAGTCGTCACCGGGGGTCAGGTCATCACCCCGAATGTTGAACTTTCGATAGGCGTTTTTCATGTACCCTTCTGGGCCTGCCACGATCATCCCACCAACGGCGTTGGTGCCCTGGATATGAGAGTTATCGTAAACCTCAATCCGGTTCGGCGGGCTGTCCAGATCAAACGCTTCGGCCACACCACGCAGAAGCTTGGCCTGCGTGGCACTTTCCGACATCCGACGGGCCAGGGATTCCCGCGCGTTGCGCAAGGCGCCCGCAATCAGTTCCTGTTTCTCACCGCGCTGAGGCACGAGGATTTCGACCTTGCGACCTGCCTTCTCGCTCAGCGCCTCGTGCATTAGATCGGCATTTTCGACGGCGTCCGACAGGATCAGCTGCCGGGGCGGTTCCTTGTTGTCGTAGAACTGGCCAAGAAACGCCTCCATCACCTCTGCTGCAGACACATCCGCACCGACACGAGGATAGAAATCTTTGTTCCCCCAGTTCTGATTGGCGCGGATAAAGAACACCTGAACACAAGCCTGCCCGCTGTCCATATACAGGCCGATCACATCCGCCTCAGCCACGCCGCGCGGATTGATACCTTGGGACGTCTGCACCTGCGTCAGCGCCCGGATGCGATCCCGTAGCCCGGCGGCGCGTTCGAACTCCATCGCCTCGGACGCGGCCATCATCTGTTCGGCCAGTTCCTCTTGCACTTTGGTCGACCGCCCCGACAGGAACCGCTCGGCATCCTTGACGCTTTCGCCGTATTCGTCTTCCGAGATCAGGCCAACGCATGGCCCCGAGCATCGCTTGATTTGATAAAGCAGACAGGGCCGGGTGCGGCCGTCAAACATGGAATCCGAGCAGTTGCGCAGCAAAAACGCCTTTTGCAGCTGGTTCAACGTTCGATTGACCGCGCCAGCACTGGCGAAGGGGCCAAAATAGGTCCCCTTCTCTTTCTTCGCGCCACGGTGCTTTTTGATCTGCGGAAAGACATGGTCCTTGGCGACCAGAATATTGGGAAAACTTTTATCGTCCCGCAGCAGCACGTTGTACTTGGGCTTGAGCTGCTTGATCAGGTTCTGCTCAAGCAGCAGCGCCTCGGTCTCGGTCCGCGTGGTCAGGAACATCATCGAGGCCGTCGCCGCGATCATCCGCTCAATCCGCCCCGAATGTCCCGGCCGCGCATAGTTCGACACCCGCGCTTTAAGGTTGCGCGCCTTGCCGACGTACAGCACCCGGCTGTCCGCATCCAACATCCGATACACACCGGGTGAGCTGTCCAGCGTCTTCACATACCGCAAAATGCAGGTATAGCCGGTCAATTGAGTGTCAGGGGTCGAGTCGCTGTCTGTTGTCATTTGCCTGAGATATGATTCTCTGACCATGGCTGCAATCTTGTGGCCCCCAGATCAAGAGAAAACAAATCCACGGTTTCTGTGGATAAGTGTGAAGATAAGTTTCTGAGCGTGGCGAATTTCCCTTGATTCATTAAGGAATCCTTGATTTGCACAAAAAATAAGCAAATATTTAACTCATTGTTTTCATTGTATATAATTTCATTCACAAGGCAAGTGTATGAAAAAAAAGACATTTTTGTAACGCCAAGGTAACAGAACCGAGAGCGGTGCAAAACTTGCAGCAGTTTTACTTATTCAAGCCCCAGAACATCCGGTGTTTTCCACCCCAGATGCTGACCTCCGTCGACGCACAATAGTTGGCCTGTGACCGCATGCGCATCCAGGAAATAACCCAAAGCCGCGGTGATATCGGATGGGTTTGACCCGCGCTCCAGCACCGTGTTCGCGCGCTGCGCATTGAAGTGTTTTTGGCTTTGCCGATGACCTTGCATCGTTGGACCAGGCCCGATCGCGTTAACCCGGATCGCTGGCGAAAGCGCCTGCGCCGAGGTGCGCGTCAAGGCCCACAGACCCATCTTGGCAATCGTATAGGTCATGAACTCTGGCGTGAGCTTGCGCACCCGCATATCCACCATATTCACGATCAGCCCGGTGGCAACAGGCTCACCCGCCTTGTCCGTGCCCGGCTTCAGCCCCTGCTCGGCCATGGCCTGCGTCAGTACGAAAGGCGCGCGCAGGTTGCTGTCGAGGTGTCGGTCCCAGCTTTGCCGCGTGGCGGATTGAAGGTTGTCGTATTCAAAGATCGATGCGTTGTTCACCAGACAGGTGATCGGTCCGCCCAGCGCCTCTGCCGCACGGGGCAGCAAGGTCAGGACCTGCGCCTCATCCAGCAGATCGGCGTGCAAGGCGACCGCCTTGCGCCCAAGCGCGTGCACCTCGGCTACGGTTTCGGCGGCAGGTTGTTCAGACGTCGCATAGTGCACTGCGACGTCATATCCCCGGTTTGCCAGATACAGGGCCATTGCCCGACCAAGACGAATACCTGCACCGGTCACCAACGCTCGGGCCATGGATTTCCCCCTATCTTCAGGTCACGCCAACAGCGAGACGATGTAGACGGCATACAGCAGCGTCAACACCAGACCCCAGCCGCGTGTGATATCTTGTTTCAAGAACACGAACGGGATCAACAGAAGCGATGCGCCCAGCATGACCCACAGATCGAAACGCAGGAATTCCGGGTCCACCGGGATACGTCCAAACAAAGTGGCGATACCGACGATGGCCAAAAGGTTAAACATGTTCGACCCGATCACGTTACCCAAGGCGACATCCGCTTGCCTACGTAAGGCCGCCATCACAGTCGTTGCCAGTTCCGGCAGGGATGTCCCAACTGCGATCAGCGTCAGTCCGATAATCGTTTCGCTGACGCCGTATGTGCGGGCAATGATCGTGGCGTTGTCGACCAATAGATGCGCACCCATCGGCAGGCCTATCAGGCCCAGGACCAGATAGATCGATAGTTTCCAATAGGGCATGTCCGGATCGGCCTCTTCCAGACCTTCCAGCTCATCCTCTTCCGCGCAGGCTTCACCGCAGGCTTTGCGATGCGCGCGCGCATCGCGGAACGCGTTAAGCAGGACCAATCCCAAAGCAGCCAGCAAGATCGCACCACTGGCAATGTTGAACACGCCGCAAAATGCCAGGCCGATGAACAGCACCGTGGCCAGCAGCATGAAAACATAGTTTCTTCTGGTGTTGCATTCGCTGGTGTGCAGCGTGGCAAGCAAGGCTGGCAAACCCAGAACCAGCAAGATGTTTGCCGTGTTCGACCCGACCACGTTACCCAGCGCAATCCCCGGCGCGTTTTCCTTGATCGCACTGATCGCGATTAACAGCTCGGGGGCCGAGGTGCCAAAGGCCACAATGGTCAGGCTGACGATCAGGGCTGGTACACCCAGGCGCAGGCTCAGGTTCACTGCGCCGCGGACCAGAGCATCACCTGCGAGAAGCAAGATCAGCAAGCCGAGGCCGGATAACAGCCATGCCGTCATGTACGGCCTCCTTTTTCGCAGGAGCAAGGCCCCTTACCGATACTGAACCGTCCACAGCGCGGACATCTTGCAGATTGCAACTTCTTCTGCCCCGGAAAGCGCAGCTTGCCGAACATCGCCAAGACACCCATGGCAATCAGGAAAAGGGTGACAATCTTGACAATCACGTCACAAACCAAAGCGCGCGTAAGCCGCCCGCTCCTCAATTCCGGTTATGGCGTCTTGCGCAAGTGTGGCACCGAACCGCGACCAGAACGGTTTGCGCAGGCCATAGCGGCGGAACTTCACCTTGTCGCCGAACCGCTCCTGCATTTTCGGCCTCAGGTGCGCGACGCCGTCAATCAGGCCCAGTTCCTGCGCACGCCTGGCAAGCCAGACCTCGCCGGTGAACAGATCCGCACTTTGATCCAGCTTGTCACCGCGACGGGCTTTGACATGGTCAATGAAGTTCGCGTGGATATCACCCAGCAACCCTTGCAGCCGCGCGACATCTTCTTCTTTCTCCGGCGAAAACGGGTCGAGCATTGATTTTGATTTGCCCGCCGTATGTACGCGCCGCTCGATGCCTTGCCGCGCCAGAAGGACATGCGCGCCAAACCCAGCCGAAATCACACCGATCGAACCCAGGACCGAGCTGTCATCCGCCCAGATTTCGTCGGCGGCAGCGGCCAGCCAGTAGCCGCCAGACGCTGCAACGTCTTCGACAAAGGCGATAACGGGGATCTCAAGCTCTTCCGACAGCCGCCGGATTCGCGACCCGATCAGAGAGCTTTGCACCGGCGATCCACCGGGCGAGTTGATCTCAAGCGCCACGGCCGCAGGTTTGCCTTTGCGAAACGCCTTTTCCAGAACGGGGGCCAGCGCGGTGTCGTTCAACGATCCACGCCCCGCCATTCCGATGGCGCCGGACAGGCGAACCACGGCCACGAGGGGCTGCTTTTTGACAAATGGCAGGCTGAGCTTCATGGGTGCCGATGTAGAGTGCAGCCGGGCCCTAAACAAGGGACCGTTCGGGCCTTAGACGTGACGTGAACCAAATTCACACACATGGCGGGCAAAAATGCAACGCCCTAGCTGCGAATGCGCCAACCGGTTTTGAAGATCCAGCCGATCACAGCCAGACAAGTCCCCGTGAAGACCAGAATCGCCAACAGGCTGAATCCGATCGGGACATCGGCCAACCCGTAAAACGACCAGCGGAACCCGGAAATCAGATAAACAACCGGGTTGAACAGGGTGATCGTCTGCCACACTGGCGGCAGCATCGAGATCGAATAGAACGTGCCGCCCAGAAATATCAGTGGCGTGACAACCAGTTGGGGCACCAAAGATATCTGTTCAAAGTTGCTGGCCCATATCCCGACGATAAAGCCTAACAGCGAAAAACTGAGGCAGGACAGGATCAGGAACGCCGCCATCGCAAAGGGATGTTCTATGCGTATGTCCACGAAGAATGTGGCTGTCACAAGGATTACCAGCCCGACAAATAGCGACTTGGTGGCGGCGGCCCCGACGTAACCTATTACGATCTCTATGAAATTCACCGGCGCCGACAACAGTTCGTAGATCGTACCAAGGAATTTCGGGAAGTAGATCCCGAATGACGCGTTCGAGATTGCCAGCATCACAACGGACAACATGATAAGCCCCGGCACGATAAACGCGCCATAAGATACACCCTCGACCTCTTGGATGCGGCTGCCGATCGCAGTGCCGAAGACCACAAAATACAACGAGGTCGACAGGACCGGCGACAGAAAGCTCTGCGCCAGAGTGCGGAAGAACCGGGCCATTTCGAACCGGTAGATTGCAGCGATGGCAGACCAGTTCATGCGGGTTCTCCGGATACCAGGTTCACGAAAATCTCTTCCAAGCTCGACTGCCGGGTCTGCACGTCGCGCAGAACAAGCCCCGCCTGCGCCACATCGTTCAGCAAAGTGGTGATCCCAGTGCGGTCCGCGTGCGTGTCATAGGTATAGACCAGCGCATCGCCATTGCCGTTCAGCGTCAGGTTATGCACAGCCAGACTATCGGGAATGGCCTGGATAGGATCGGCCAGCATAACCTCGATCTGTTTCTTGCCCATCTGGGCCATCAGGGTGTTCTTGTCCTGCACCAGCCGCAGCTCACCCTTGTCGATCACACCTACCCTGTCGGCAATGGCTTCGGCCTCTTCGATGTAATGTGTCGTCAGGATGATGGTGACCCCGGCCTTTTTCAGCTCGGCCACGATCTCCCACATGTCCTTGCGCAGTTCGACATCTACGCCGGCGGTCGGCTCATCCAGGAACAGCACGCGCGGCTCATGTGCCAGGGCCTTGGCAATCAGCACGCGGCGCTTCATGCCACCGGACAGTTCCTTGATCGCGTTTTTACGCTTGTCCCACAGAGACAGCTTGCGCAGGATCTCTTCGATCCGGGCATTGTCGCTGCCATATCCGAACAGGCCGCGAGAGAACCGGACCGTGTTCCAAACTTTCTCAAACGGCTCAAGCGCGATTTCCTGCGGCACCAGCCCGATCATCCGGCGCGCGGCACGAAATTCGGTCTGGATGTCATGCCCACCTACGGTAACGGTGCCCGAAGTCGGCGTGGTAATGCCACACACGGTGGAAATCAGCGTTGTCTTGCCAGCCCCGTTTGGGCCCAGCAACGCCAGAATTTCGCCCTGCTCGATATCCAAGGACACTCCTTTGAGCGCCTCGAATCCGTCGGCATAGGACTTACGCAAATCCCTAATGGACAGAATAGTTGTCATGCACATTCCCTGTTCTGGCGGGGACACTACCCCGATGGCCCGTCACAGAACAGGTCAATTCCGCACATTGTTCTGCGCTTTTTTGTGGGCGCGCAGCTTGGTCAGGTCTGACTATGCTGCTGCAATTCGGCCACCCGTTTTTGTACAAGTTCGACATGCAACCGCGCATCGTACAGTCCTTGCCGATAGGCCGCGGGCAGCCGCAACGTTGCGAGGCGTTCATCTAGGGCGTTCAGATGCGCCTGCATCTCGCGCAGCTCGTTGACACCGGGATTGTTGGCCAGTTCCTCCTCAATTTCCCGGATTTCGGGGTAGTGCTGCCAAACCCGCCACCGCATCGCGTAGGCATAGGCCATAGGCACAAGCCGGATCAGAGGCACGACAATGAAAAAGAACGGCAGCAACAGCAAAAGAACCCGGTTAATCTGTGCCGCGATCCAATAGGGCAGCCAATTATGCCATGTCGAAGGACCATCAACAATTAGCTGCCGAGCCGTATTGTTGATAGTCATCCCTGCACCTTCGAGGTTGGGGAATGCCCCCGGATCGGCGATAATTCCGCGGGCACTGTGCAATTCAATCGCCGCCATCGTCAGACGGTTGATCAGCGCAGGGTGCAAATCCGGTCGCACGACCAGACGGGCTTCGATCGCTATCAACTCTACCGGTCGCGGCGGAAGAACTGGGTCCAACGACATTCCTCCCGCCGGAACTGTCACCACCGTCGCGTATTCCAACCGCCGCGAGATCGCCTGAACATGATCCAGCGCCAGCACGCGAAGCCCCGGCTCTGCATATGCGGCCTTCAGATAGGGAGCTTCGATGGGCGCAACATAGACGGCGATATCCAAATCCCCGTCCAACAAAGCGGCCGCGGCTTTTGCATAGGGGATTGAGAAATGTATATTATCCCCCTCATTCAAGCCGACCGCCTTTTCGAAATCCCGAAAAGCCGCAGCCGTACCTGAGCCTGGTGCGCCGCTGTTGATCCTTAAACCGGTCCACAAGGCGGGGTTCTTTGGGATTGTTGCGCCTTCGTTGACCAAAAAGATGATGGGTTCAAAAAACGCTGCCCCGACGGCCTCAGCCTTTTTGGGATCAACCCGGATACCGCCTTGTAGAAACGCAGCGTCGACATCGCCCGCACTAAGCAGTTCAGCATTTTCGACCGAACCAGCGGTATCCAGTATTTCCAGTTGAATATCATCGCGCGCCAGAATTTCGGCGTAGTCTCGCGCAACCGTTTCATAAGCGCCGCCTTCTGGACCCGCCGCCAACATCATACTGCCAGGGGGATGCAGGCGCGAAAACACGCCTACCAACACCGCCAGCGCAACGGCGCTACCAAAAAGGAACCACAACCGCATCCGAGCCTCGCTCTCCATCCCGTTTGGAACGCTAAGGATCGCGTGACCATCTGGCAAGTCAGCAGAATCCGGGCTTGCAATCCCCGGGCATCCCCGAAAACCTGCGCAGAAAGGAGAGGGCTCATGCTCAGCGGAATACGGATCATTGAAATTGAAGGTTTGGGGCCAGGTCCGTTCGCCGCCATGCTGCTGGCCGATCTGGGGGCGGACGTCATTACGATCCACCGCAAAGACCAGCCTGCCGTACCGGGTATGCCCGAGCAATCCGTCCTGGATCGCGGAAAACGCTCGATTGACTTGAATCTGAAGGATGCCGCCGATCTGGACATCGCAAGGCGTCTGATCGCCTCGGCCGATGCGCTAATCGAAGGGTTCCGCCCCGGCGTGATGGAAAAACTGGGACTGGGTCCCGACACGTTCAACGCGTCGAACCCCAAACTGGTCTATGGTCGCATGACCGGATGGGGTCAGAACAGCCCGTTGTCTGAAACTGCAGGGCACGATCTGAACTACATCTCATTGTCCGGGGCATTGTGGTATGCATCAGCAGCGGGCCAGCCCCCGCAGACCCCGGCGACCCTGGTCGGGGATATAGGCGGCGGTGCCATGTATCTAGTTGCCGGTATTCTTGCCGGGCTTCTCAACGCGCAGCGGACCGGACAGGGTACCGTGGTTGATGCCGCCATTTATGACGGATCGGCCCACATGATGAACTTGTTGATGAGTATGCGCCAAACCGGAAACCTGTCAGAAGCGCGCGGTCAAAGCCTGCTGGATGGCCCACATTGGAGCCGCACTTACGTGTGCCTGGACGGGGGCTTCATGTCCGTCCAGTGTCTTGAGCCCAAGTTCTACGCCGAATTCCTGCAAAAACTGGGCCTCACCAACGATACCGAATTCAAAAACCAATATGTTCCGGCACTTTGGCCCAAACTCACGCAACGGCTCACCGACATATTCGCCAGCAAACCCCGCGCCCACTGGGCCGATATATTCCAAGGTTCCGACGCCTGCGTCGCCCCCGTACTCGACCCGGTCGAGGCGCAAGCCCATCCCATGAACGCCGCGCGCCATACCTGGATCGACCATGACGGAGCGCTGCAGGCTGCGGCCGCGCCCCGCTTTTCGACCGAGACATGGCAGCCCAAAACCAGCCCACGCCGAGGCGAACACAGGCAGGAAATTCTGGATCAGCTGTCCACCAACGCGTCTCCTGACCCTTCACCTCGCTAAAATTTTCCCTGGGTGAGTTGGCCGAAATCCAAGAGGGGCTGGCCCCTCTACGCGTCCCGCCACGACCGCACCGTGTCGATCATCAGTTGAACGTTTTCAGGATCGGCATCTGGCGTGATCCCGTGGCCCAGATTAAAGATATGCGGTCCTTTCGAGAACGCCTCGACAATCTGACGCGTCTCATCCACCAGCGCCTGTCCGCCGGTCACCATGTGTGACGAGGCCAGATTGCCCTGAACGCAGCCATCCACCTGCACATGCTCGACCGCCCAATCCGGCGACACGGAGTTGTCCAGCGCAACGCAATCCACGCCGGTGGTCTTGGCAAAACCTATGTAACCATCACCTGCCTCGCGCGGGAAACCGATCACCGGGATGCCCGGATGGCGCTGCTTGATGGCCTGCGTGATCACACGGCAAGGCTCGACCGCATATTTTTGAAAGGCATCGCCCTTCAGCGACCCGGCCCAGCTGTCGAAAATCTTCACCACCTCGGCCCCGGCCTCGATTTGGGCCGAAAGATATTCGATGGTGGCCAGCGTGATCCGCTCCAGCAGCGCTTCGAACAGGGCGGTGTTTTCCTCGCGCAGCGCATGAGCCGGTCCCTGATCTGGCGTGCCGCGACCGGCGATCATGTAGGTCGCAACCGTCCATGGCGCGCCTGCGAACCCGATAAGGGTGGTCTCGGATGGCAATTCTCGCGAAAGGATTCGGACAGTTTCGTACACCGGCGACAGGGTTTCATGGATATCCGATACCGGTTTCAGCGCATCGAAATCGGATTGCTGAGTGATCGTCGACAACCGCGGCCCCTCACCTGTGACAAACCACAGATCCGCACCCAGAGCTTGCGGCACCAACAGAATGTCAGCAAACAGGATAGCCGCGTCAAAGCCATAGCGGCGGATCGGCTGTAACGTCACCTCGGCCGCCAACTCGGGGTTATAACACAAAGACAAAAAGTCCCCGGCCTGCGCCCGGGTTGCGCGGTACTCCGGCAAATAACGCCCCGCCTGCCGCATCATCCAGATTGGTGGCACGTCCTGTACTTCGCCAGCCAGCGCCCGCAGCAGTTTCTTTGTCTCGGCCATCTTTGTCCCCACTCGTCTGGTTTGCGGCAAACGGGTCTGCCTTCGGCGTCAATTTGTCAAGGTCTGCCCCCATTGTCAGGGCAATGTGACGCGACTAAAGCTGTGCACATGACACTGACCCTGCCAACCCCCGCATCACCGCTCAAAATCGGCACTCGTGGCTCACCGCTGGCGCTGGCGCAAGCTTATGAAACCCGAGAGCGACTGGGCAAAGCCTTTGATCTGCCCGAAGACGCGTTTGAGATTGTGGTGATCAAGACCACCGGTGACAACCGCGCCATGATTGATGCGGACCGCCCGCTGAAAGAGATTGGCAACAAGGGCCTGTTCACCAAGGAAATCGAAGAGGCGATGCTGCGCGGAGATATCGACATCGCGGTGCATTCAACCAAGGACATGCCGGTTGAACAGCCAAAAGGTCTTGTCCTGGACACGTTTCTGCCGCGCGAAGATGTGCGCGACGCCTTTATCTCACCCAGCCTGAGTTCGATCCGTGACCTCACGCAGGGTGCAGTTGTGGGCACCTCATCGCTGCGGCGGCGGGCACAATTGTTGAACCGTCGACCGGACCTGAACGTGGTCGAGTTTCGGGGCAATGTTCAAACGCGCCTCAAGAAGCTGGCAGATGGTGTGGCCGATTGCACGTTTCTGGCCATGGCCGGCATCCGGCGTCTGAATATGGAGGAGGCTCCCGCAACCGCCATCGCCGTCGAAGATATGCTGCCCGCCATCGCCCAAGGCACGATCGGCATCGAACGCCGTGGCGATGATTCCCGTGCGGCCGAAATGCTCGAGGCCATCCACCATGCTGAGACCGCGCAGCGATTGGCAGCAGAACGCGCGTTGCTGGCCGCTTTGGACGGCTCTTGCGAAACGCCGATCGCGGGTTTGGCAGAAAAAAAAGGTGATCAACTACGCCTGCGCGGTGAGGTTTTGCGCCCCGACGGGTCCGAATCCATATCCGAGGACACCACTGGGTCGGTCGCAGATGGCCCGGAAATAGGTCGCGCCATGGCAGAATCCCTGCTGAAACAGGCAGGCCCAGGCTTTTTTGATTGGAAGAAATAAAAAAGTTTATGAAAAGTGAACTACTTCACTGAGACAGCACCGTCGATGGTGCATAAAGTATTCATACCGGTTGTGAAGTCGGGTCGGTCTCGAAATAGTCGAAAGTTCTTTTAGTCCGTTCTCTTTTAAGTGGTATTCGAGGGGGCGAGACCAGACCCTGAAATCCAACCAGTTAGGGCCGCTGTCAGAAATGACAGCGGCCCGCTTACTTTTATGGCCTTTTTGACCCTCAGGCTGCGCTGATCGCCTGAACCGCTTTCTCAACGGCCATCCGCGTCTGATCCAGATCTGCTTGGGTCACAGCCAGAGACGGATAGAGTTTGCCGGGGGCTTTGAAAATCCCGTGTGCGCGCAG
Organism: Ruegeria sp. YTSC230; assembly: GCF_059609665.1. NCBI lineage: Bacteria > Pseudomonadati > Pseudomonadota > Alphaproteobacteria > Rhodobacterales > Roseobacteraceae > Ruegeria > Ruegeria sp. YTSC230. Next base: position 287,081 of record NZ_JBXWMC010000007.1, read on the forward strand.
CGAATCGTTGTAGACAGCGTTTCGTCGGGGGTCGTCATGTTTGGCGCTGCGGTAATCACGACAGTCCGTATCGGTGAAATAGATGTCGAATAGGGTTTCGTCCCCGCAGATTTGATGCGGAATGCCAGCCCCGGTCAGAGCATCCATCTGCATCTGCTGAAGCTCGGCGCCGATTTCACGCAGATGGTCATACATGCCGTCGCGCCGCAAAACCTCCATTGTCTTCAACCCGGCAGCCGAAGCGACGGGGTTACCCGACAGCGTGCCCAACTGCATCAGCCAGCCTTCCTCGCCAACTTTCGCTTTGTCGAAATGCTGCATGATCTCAGCGCTTGCGCCCAGCGCGGCCAAAGGGAAGCCGCCGCCGATGATTTTGCCCAAGGTGCAGATGTCGGGCGTCACGCCATATTTCTCTTGCGCACCGCCATATGCCAAACGGAATCCGGTGACGATTTCATCGAAAATCAGCAGAACATTGTGCTTGTCGCAAAGATCGCGCAACCCCTGAAGGTATCCGGGTGCCGGAGGGACAATTCGTTGCAACGGCTCAACCATGATCGCGGCAACGTCATCATGCTCGGCCAGTAGATTGGCCACCGCATCAAGATCATTGAAGGGCGCGATCAGCATCTGCTCAGCCACACTGTCGGGAATGCCCGCGCTGTCCGGGACAGGTTGGGGGAAGTTGACGTGGCGGCTGGGGGCCAGGCTCATCTGTGCCTCGGCGCTCATCCCGTGATAGCCGCCTTCGAATTTCAGGATCTTGCTACGGCCAGTATAGGCACGGGCCAGACGAATGGCGTACATATCAGCCTCCCCCCCCGCAGCGACAAAGCGGACCTGCTCGCAACACGGCACCGCGTCAACGATGGCCTCGGCCAGTTCGATGCCCCGGGCGTTGTTGGCAAAGAAAGTCATACCCTTGGGCAGCTGTTCCAGCACGGCTTCCATGACCTCGGGGTGACCATGGCCCAGCAGCATCGGGCCCGAACCGATCAGGTAGTCCACATATTCGTTGCCATCCTCATCCCAGACATGGCTGCCCTCACCGCGCGCGATGATGATACCGGGATCGAAATTACCAAACCCACCGGCGGGCAGTACCTCATTCGCGCGGGCGATCCATTCGGATTGGGTGTTGATTTTCAGCATCTCAAACGATCTCCAAAATTGGCGGACCAAGAACCTCTGGGTCTGGCACAACACCTAACCCCGGCCCGTCGGGCGGGGCAATCCGGCCGTTTTCACGGTTTGGTGCGTCGGGGCAAATGCGAGGCGCCACATAAGATGACAGGTCACATGTATTCATCAGTGACCCGTGCGGGGTCGAGGCCGCAAAATGCAGCGACGCTGCGGTGACTAAATCCGAGCCCCAGGTACATTCGGCACAAATCTCAGCCCCGAAATGCACGGTCAGATCACGCGCCCGGCGCATGGCCGACAACCCGCCGAACTTCGAAAGCTTGAGCGCAACAGCATCCATGCAGCCCAACTCATGCGCGCGCCGTAGTGATGCCAGATCATGGGCATTCTCGTCGATCTTCATAGGTAAGCCAGTGGCCTGTCGAACCGCCGCACAGTCCTCAAGTGTTTTGCAGGGCTGTTCCAGCATCACATCCAAGTGGGCCACCGCCCTGCCCGTTCGCGTAGCTTGCAAGCGTGAAGCACCGCAGTTCCAGTCGCCATAAACCAGAGGCCCCGGTCCCACGGCCTCGCGCACTTTGGTCAAACGCTCGGCGTCGGCCTGCCAGTCGCCTTCGACCCCTAGCTTGACCTGAAACTGGCGAATGCCGGTCTGGTAGGCCGTCTTGGCGATCCGCGCCATATCATCCGGCGCGACGCAGGTGATCGAGTGGTACAGCGGCATGTCCTTCCGCGTCCGCCCGCCCAGCAGCGCATAGACCGGCTGGCCCGTTGCCTGCCCGAACAAATCCCAAAGCGCGATGTCGACGAGGGACTTGGCATAGAGATGCCCCTGCAGGAACCCGTCCAGCTTTCGCATCGGCGCATCTACCCCGAAGGGGGACATGCCCAGAATCTCGCGGCCCATCTCTGTCACTGCGCCCGGCACTCCGCCCGCAAACGCTGGCAGGTAATGCGGGATCGGGCAGACCTCGCCCCAACCCTTCAGGCCTGTATCTGTCTGAAGGCACAGGATATGAGAGGTCACGGTCGCGCAGGTCTTACCCTCAGCCATGTGATAGGTCTCATGACTCGTCAGATCGACGGCCCAGAGCGTTATCCTGATGACCCTCAATGATAAACCCCAACGGGATCGCCCAACGCATCTTCGTCAGGGTGCACACCAAGTCCCGGCGTTTCCGGCAAATGCAGGTGGCCGTCGATATTGCGGGAGCCTCGCCCACCAGCGACATCGACGGTGATCATATCCTGGCACGCCCAGACCGCGTGACAATTATCGTCCGGAATGGTGGCCGCCAGATGCAGCGCCTCAGTATCGGCCAGAACCGAACCACCGGTGGCCATCACGAACATGTCGATTCCATGCGCCAACGCGATGTCCCGCATCCGTGCCGCCTTGGTCAGGCCACCGACACGGTTCAGCTTTATTCCGAACACCTCAGCCAACCCTTCGCGGGCAATGCGGGCGGCGTCTTGCAGGGTTACAAGACTTTCATCCACTGAAACGGGTGAGGCGTGGCGGCCCGAAATCGCGGCGATATCGTCCAGCGACTCGCAGGGCTGTTCAAACATCACGTTCAGATCCTCACAGGCGCTCATCACCCGCAGGGCTTGCTGCCGGGTCCAGCCACGGTTGACGTCATAAAGGACGATCTCGCCGGGGCGTCGGATGCTTTCCACGTCACGGACGCGGGCAATGTCGCGTTCTACATCCCCACCGATTTTAACCGAATGCGCAACGTAGCCTCGGCTGCGATAGCGCTCCATCACTTCGCGCGTTTCTTCGACGGTCTTCGCACCGACCGACGAGGCAATCGGGCGCGGCGTGCGAGACCCGCCGCCCATCAGATCGGCAATTGGCAGACCGGCGGCCTGACCCGCAATATCCCAGCAAGCCATATCAATGGGGCTTTTGGCATAGAGGTGGCCTGGCAGAGCGATATCCATCGCCCGTTCGACATCCAGCACCCGACGCGGATCAAGGCCCAGAATGAACGGTGCCATCGTCTGAATTCCGGCGCGAATACCCGGACCGTGGGCTGGAACATATGTGTGGCCCCACGGAGTACCCTCGCCCCAACCGGTCAGACCTGAATCGGTTTCGATCTTTACAATCGTTGCGTCGAGCGTTTCAAACTTCAACCGCCCGCCAGACAACCAATACGGATGCTCAAGCGGTAGGTCGACATGGTAGACTGAAAGACGAGTGATTTTCATTTCAGTTCCACTTCAACAAAGGTCATCGGCGCGTCCCCGGCATTGATCACGTTGTGTTCGACACCCTCGTCGCGGCGATAAGTTACTCCCGCAGCAACCGTTACTTCATTGACCAAACCATCGGGCAGTTCCAGCCGCATATGGCAATCGGTTATGGCGGTGATGACGTAGTCCATTGCGTGGCGATGCCATCCCGTTTCGGCCCCCGGTGCAAAGTCAAATCGCGTCACACGCACGCGGGCGTCATCAATCATCTGAGTGGCTTCGGCTTGCGGTCTCATAGACGGAACTCCTCAATCGGGCTACTGGGCCATTTCGCAACACAGGCATGCCCACATTGGGATGGCCAGATAGGTATCGGAATGGTTTTCATGCCGCATCCATTTGTGGCAAGTCGTTCAATCCTTGTCCTCGCCAAAGAACGAAAGCCAGAATTGGCTCGTCGGTTGTTGTCATCGCGTGGCTCTGCCAGCTTCGGTGATGCCGTGTCTGATTGGGGCCGACGTAAGTCTGGTCTTCTTCGACGCGGAACTTCGCCCCGCCGCCTACGATCAGATAGAGTTCTTCGGCCTGATGGCTGTGCCAATCATAATCCAGGCTCGCCCCCCAGTAAGCGACGTAGCCGCGCATTTGGGTCGAGTGGAAATGCCCGGTTGGGCCGAACAGCTCATAATAGCCATAGCGGTTAAGAAAATCGGCACCGACCTCCTCCTCAGTATAGGTGTGTTGCCACCGCGCCAGATGTGCGGTTGCCCTGATCGCGTCTGAAAGGGATCGCGTTGCGTGCCCGGTCGCGAAGTCAGTTTGCTGAATCAGTTCAACGGCGGGGATTTGGTTTGGCTCCTGATCCGTTGGCGTAAGGTCATTAGGCCAAGCGCCGAATTCTGAAAGTTCAGGATGTGATTGATGCAGCTGTCGGGCAGCTTCGAGAACGTCGTCCATCGTCATGGGATCACCACGATGTTGCCGGTGTGCTGCTTGGCAATGAAAGCGGCCTGTGCCTCGCGCAACTCTTCCAGGGGATAGGAGGCGGCCAAGGCGGGCTTGATCTCACCGGCCTCGATATACTGAACGATGTTACGCATCACCTGCGGGTCAATCACGGTAGAGCCGGTGAAGGTCAGGTCACGCAGGTAGAACGTGCGCAGATCGAATCCGACCATGGGCCCGGCTATCGCGCCCGAGCAGGTGTACCGCCCGCCACGCTCCAGAACGTCGATCAGGTTTGGCCAGTAGGGACCACCAACCACATCGGCCACAACGGTGACCTTTTCATCGCCAAGCGCCGCGCGCAGATTTTCCGGGGCACGAGACAAGATTTTGTCGGCACCCAGTTCGGCAACGTCTGCGTGTTTTGCGTCCGACGCCATCGCGATCACCCGTGCACCCCGGCGTTTGGCAAGTTGCACCAAGGCACCGCCAACCCCGCCCGAGGCTCCGGGCACCAGAACCGTGTCAGTGTCAGTAACATTTGCGCGGGTCAGCATGCCTTCGGCAGTCGAATAGGAACACGAGAACGTGGCCAGTTCGGCATCCGACAGGTCGGACCGGATCGGCACCGCGTTAACCGCCAAGGTCGTGGCGTATTCGGCGAATCCACCGTCCCGTTCCGAACCGAAAAAGCCGGTTTTGTCCTTATTACCCGGATCAGACGGGTCGCGCAGCCATCCATCGGTGATGACGCGTTGACCGATCAACCCGGGGTCGACGCCATCGCCCACGGCGACGATTTCCCCGCAGATATCAGCCCCTTGGATTCGGGGAAAAGTGATGGGCGCGCCGCCCCATGTCGGATCCTCGTCACTGACTTCCTCGAACGCGCTGCCCGTCGTCGCATCGGTCACGGCTTTTGAGTACCAGCCGGACCGCGTATTGACGTCCGTGTTGTTTAACCCGCAGGCAGCGACTTTGATCAACACCTCGCCCGCCGCGGGTTCCGGGCGCGGCCAGTCTTTGTGCAGCACCATTTGTTCCAAGCCGCCATGGCCCATCGTGACCATGGCCTTCATTTTGTCAGGCAAGCTCATTATGCAGTCTCCAGAATAGCGTCGGTGCGGGGCAGCAGGCTTTGCGGATCATAAGCAGGTTCGCCCAGAACACAGGTCGCGCGGGGTTGGCCGTGGATAACGACCTGTAACTCGGTGCCGGGGGCAGCAGCCTCGGGCTTGATGTACGCAAAGGCGAGTATCTTGCCGACCGTGTGCCCATAGACGACTGAGGCTGTTGAGCCCACGACACGTCCATCCAGCATCACTGCTTCTCCACCGTGGCCGTCAATTTCACCATCCGGCTCGATCTGCAGATACGCGCAGACCCACGGCAAGTCAGTGTTCAGGGTTTTGTCTTTACCCAGATACTCCTTGTCGGAGCGGGCAAAACGCAGCACGTCAGCCTCGGCCAAAGTGACCTCGTTGGTCAGCTCGCCCGCGCCCTTGAACCCCTTCTCCATCCGCATCACGTTCATGGCAAAGCTGCCATAGTCGGCGATGCCATACGGTTCGCCTGCGGTCCAAAGCGCGGTGTAGACATCGAGGCAGGCGGCATTGGGCATGTGCAGCTCCCACCCCAACTCACCGGCATAGGACATGCGGAAGGCCCATACTTTGTGGCCGGCAATGGTGATTTCCTGTGCCGACAACCAGCGAAAGCCAGCATTGGTCAGATCGGCATCTGCGCACTGTCCCAGCACGTCACGCGCCCTCGGACCGTTCAGCGACAGGGCGGACCAAACGTTGGACAGCGCGGTTATCTGAACATCCTCGTCCGCGCGCTGTTGTGCCAGATGATCCAGCAGACGCTGCTCAAAGAAGGCAGCGCAGACCAGATAGAACCGATCCTCAGCCATTCGGACAATCGTGGTCTCCAACTCGATCCGACCACGGCGGTTTAGCATGTGCGTCAGCGTGATTGAGCCGACCTTTTGCGGCATCCGGTTGGCGGTCAGCCGGTCCAACAGCGCGTAGGCATCAGGGCCCGAGACTTCGACCTTGGTGAAGGCGGTCACGTCCATGATGCCCACGCGTTCGCGCACCGCTTTGACCTCAGCCGCGACCATGCCATCCGCAGGGGTCCGGCGGAAGGAGTGGTGATCGCGCTGCTCGACCTCATCCCGCGCGAACCAACGGGGGCGCTCAAAGCCATAAACCTCTTCATGTACAGCACCCTTGGAATTCAACAGATCATAGAGAGGCGACGGCTTTATCGGACGCCCTTCCAAACGGTTTAAATGCGGGAACGGGATCTCGTGGCGCAGGCAGTAGTCTTCCTCAGCCTTGATCACCTGCCAATCCTTGTTCGCATAGCTTCCGAACCTGCGTGGATCGAACTCACGCATCGAGATATCGGCCGCGCCATGCACCATCCAGCGTGCCAACTCGCGGGTCAGACCCGGCCCCCAGCCGATGCCGATCTGCGTCCCACAGCAGCACCAGTAATTCCGCACACCTGGCGCCGGCCCGATCAGAGGGTTGCCATCGGGCGGATGCGAAATCGCCCCATGCACATCGCGCTGAATGCCCAACTCGGCAAAGATCGGCATGCGGTTCAGGCTTTCTTCAAGCCACGGCATCACCCGGTCGTAATCGGCATCGAACAGCCAGTTCTCGTATTCCCAGGGGCAATGATCATGCCAGACCGAGTTCGGGTTCTCTTTCTCGTATATCCCGATCAGGCCGCGCTGCTGCTCCATCCGGATATAGCCCGAGACCTTGCGGTCATCGCGAATCACCGGCAGTTCCTTGTCCAGATTCTGGAATTCGGGCACCGGTTCCGTCACAAAATAATGGTGCGTCATCGAAGTCATGGGCAGTTGCAGTCCCGACCACTCACCCATCTGACGGGCATAAGTGCCGCCAGCGTTCACCACGTGCTCGCAGGTAATGGCGCCCATTTCGGTTTCGACCACCCACTCGCCATTGTCGGCCTGCGTGATGTTGGTGGCGCGGCAATTGCGGAAGATGCGCACGCCCTTCTGACGCGCCCCGGTTGCCATCGCCATGGTGACGTTGGTCGGGTCCACATGTCCATCATCCGGCGTGTGCAGTGCACCCAGAACGCCGTCGAGATTGTAGAACGGGTGCAGTTCCGCCACCTTTTCAGGTCCGACCAGTTCAATGCTGAACCCCAGCGACCGGCCCACAGACAGGGTGTGACGCAGCCAGTCCATCTCATCCTCGGTATAGGCCAACCGGAATGAACCACAGCCATGCCATGTCACTGGCTGGCCGGTCTCAGCCTCCAGCAGGCCGGAATACAAACCGATGTTGTAGTCGACGCATTTGCCCAACCCAAAACTGGACGTCGAATGCGTGATCTGCCCAGCGGCGTGCCAGGTGCTGCCACTGGTCAACTCAGCCTTTTCAAGCAGGACGGTGTCGTCGCCCCAGCCTTCGTGCGCCAGATGATAGGCCAGACCGACCCCCATGACGCCGCCACCGACAATCACCACGCGGGAATGGGACGGCAGATTCTTCTCGGACATGATTTTTCCTCTCCCGAGTCGCGTTTCTGCTCGACAGGCTAATTCCACAAATGTACCATCGTCAATCATGAATGACACAAATGTATCATCAACTGTTCTGGATCGCCTGTCCGAAGAATGGGACGCCCTGACGCCCGAGGCGCAGAAGGCCGCGCGCTACGTGCTGGAAAACCCAACGGACGTTGGGGTTTCTACTGTGCGCGAGATTGCCGAGGCCGCCAGAGTAAAACCGAACACCTTCGTGCGGATGGCCCAGCAGGTGGGGTTCGAAGGCTACGAAGATTTCCGTGCCCCGTTCCGGGATGCGATCCGGCAGGGACGTGTGTCATTTCCGGACCGCGCCCGCTGGTTGCAGGACATCGGCAAGTCAGGGGAACTGGGCGGCCTCTATGCCGATATGATCGGCGCCGCGATCCGCAATATCGAAGAAACCTTTGCCGGGATCGACGCCGCAAAGCTGAAGGCCGCGGCCGAGGATATCTGGAATTGTCGCCAGATTTTCACACTGGGCGTTGGCGTCAACAATTCTAACGCGCGAAACTTCACCTATCTGGCCTCAACCGGCATGAAGCAGTTTCACGCCATCCCGCGTCCCGGTTCCACTCCGGTGGATGATCTGGCATGGGCGGATGAGCAAGACGTGCTGATCGCGATCACCTGCCATCCCTACCGCACTGAAGTCATCGACGCTATCAAACTGGCGCGGCAACAGGGAATGACCGTCATTGGCATTTCCGACAGCCCGGCCAGCCCGGTGATCCTGAACGCACAGCACGGTTTTGTCGTTGCCGCCGACACACCACAGTTCTTTCCGTCCTCGGTTTCGACCATCGCCTTGCTGGAAACGCTGCTGTCTTTCGTGATCGCCGTTTCCAGCGATGAGATCGTCGAACGGGTGGAACGATTTCACCAACGTCGCCACCAGCTTGGCCTCTACGCGGAGGAACCCGAATGAACGCACCTCTGACGCATTCACTGGACGCACGGTATTATACCGACCCCGCGATTTTCGCGCAGGAGATGCAGGGGCTTCTGGCCCGCACATGGCAATTCGCCGGGCATGTGGCGCAGGTTCGGGAATCGGGCGATTACTTTGCTTTTGAAATCGCCGGGCAAAACCTGTTCTGCATTCGGGGCCGAGACGGCGAAATTCGCACGTTCTATAACGTGTGCCAGCACCGCGCGCATGAAATGGTCACCGGTGCTGGTAACACCCGCGTCGTGGTCTGCCCCTATCACGCCTGGACCTATGAGCTGTCCGGCCAGCTGCGCGCGGGACCCAATATCAAATCCGTCCCCGGTTTTGACCGCAGCGCCATCTGCCTGACTTCGGTGCGGACCGAGGTGTTCAACGGATTCATCTTCGTCAATCTCGACGACGATGCAGCTCCGATGGACGACTGGTATCCCGGCGTGCGCGAGGAAATCCGCGCGTTCGTTCAGCATATCGATGATCTGGAACCGCTGGAATGGGTCGAAATCCCGGAAAACTGCAATTGGAAGGTCAGTATCGAGAATTACTCGGAGTGCTATCATTGCCCGACCAACCACCCGACCTTTGCCGAAGGTGTGGTCAAGCCCGAGACCTACGACATCCAGCCCGATGCAGGCGGCGGTTACGTGCTGCGTCATACGACCGAATGCCAAAGCCTCGACAAGATGACCTACCCCATCGACCTGTCTGTGCCGCACGCGGGCGATTATCAGTCATGGTTCCTTTGGCCGATGTTCTCGTTCCAGTGTTACCCGGGCAATGTGCTGAACACCTATCACTGGCGCGCGGTCGATGCCGATCACTGCACCGTCTGGCGCGGCTGGTACACCGAGGGCGGCTCGGAAAGTGCGGTGATCCGGCAACTGGCTGTACAGGACCGTGAAACCACGGTCGAGGAAGACATCCATCTGGTTGAAAGCGTCCATCGCGGCCTGAAATCCCGCGGCTACCGCCCCGGTCCGCTCGTACTGGACCCGGGTTGTGGTGTGATGTCGGAACACTCGATTGCCCGTTTGCAGCAATGGATGCGCGAGGGGGTGGAGTAATCTGTGTGCGCCCAAAAGTGACCTGCAGGATCGGATCGAACGGGTACAGTTCAAAACGAACCCACAATATGATCGCATTTACGAACACCGCGCAAAGCGATGAAGAACCGGAGACCTTAGATGGCTGATATTTTCGACGAAGACCTGTTCCTGAAAGGCCTGGAGCAGCGCAAGAACACGCTTGGTGCGGAATATGTAGAAAAGAACCTGGCGGCGGCCGATGACTTTACCCGCCCGTTTCAAGAAGCGATGACGGCGTGGTGCTGGGGGTTTGGCTGGGGCGATGACGTGATCGATGCCAAAACGCGATCGATGATGAACCTGTCCATGATCGGCGCGCTTGGGAAGATGCATGAATGGGAAATTCACTGCAAAGGTGCGATCAACAACGGCGTCTCGCCCGAGGAAATCCGAGCCATCATCCACGTGATTGGCATCTACTGTGGCGTCCCGCAAGCGCTGGAGTGTTTCCGCGTTGCCCGCAAGGTGCTGGGCCACACCTGACCCAGAGACCGTCTTATACTTCAAAAAGCGGCCGCTGGGGCCGTTTTTTTCATGCCTTGTGGGTCGCGCTTATTCGAGTGACACCCACAGCACCTTCGCGTCTTCCTCACTGGTTGAAATGCACCCGTGCCCCATCCCGCTGTCATAATAAAGCGAGTCACCAGCCTTCATCGGCAGCGGGCGATAATGCTCTGATACAAAGATCAGCTCGCCACTGATGACATACATGAACTCTTCACCCGTATGCCGGATCCAGTTTTCGAACTCTGACAGGTCGCGGGCTTTGATTGTCGCGATATAGGGCAGCATCCGCTTGCTGGTCAGCTCGGGACACAGCAATTCGTGCAAATAGGTCGGTGTGCTTTTTATCTCGCCTTCACCTTTCGGGGTAAAGTCGCGCCTTCCCGAAATCCCCGATTGCCCGGACTGCAGAAACAGCTGAGGGGTGCTCATATCCAGCGCCTGTGTCAGCCTGCGCACGATGTCGAAACTTGGCCGCGTCTGGTTGTTCTCGATCTTCGACAGGGTGGACCGACCGATTCCCGCCGCGCGTCCGGCTTCCTCCAAAGTCCAGCCTTTTGCACGTCGTGCATCGCGGATGGAACGCCCCAGAACCTCACCTTCGTCCTGATCTTCCGGTGAGGAAACATCACCGCGAGTCTCGTCGCCCATAAATATCTCCCTGTTTTACCGGAGTTTACAGAATTCCCTCAAACCACACAACTTCACAAATGTGAGATATATGTTGCTTTAGCTGCACGAATTCCACTATAGGAAACAAAATTTCGTACTGAGGATTCGGTGCCTGAGGAGGAAACCATGTTCAAAACGTCGCTTACCGAAGCAGATCCGGTTGTCGCTGCGTCAATTGCGCGAGAAGGCAAACGTCAGGCTGAACAGATCGAATTGATCGCGTCCGAGAATATTGTCTCGCAAGCTGTGATCGACGCGCAAGGGTCAGTCCTGACCAACAAATACGCCGAAGGGTACCCTGGCCGTCGCTACTATGGCGGCTGCGAATTTGTAGACGAAGTTGAATCCGAGGCCATCGACCGTCTGAAACAGTTGTTCGGCTGCGAATACGCCAACGTTCAACCCCATTCGGGCGCGCAGGCAAACGGCGCTGTTAAATTGGCCCTGCTCAGCCCCGGCGACACAATCCTGGGCATGTCGCTGGATGCGGGTGGCCACCTGACGCACGGTGCCAAACCAGCACAATCCGGCAAGTGGTTCCGCCCGGTTCAGTACGGCCTGACCGATGCCGGTCTGATTGACTATGATCAGGTCGAAGAACTGGCGAAAGCCGAAAAGCCGCAACTGATCATCGCTGGCGCATCCGCCTATTCGCAAAAGATCGATTTCGCCCGCTTCCGCGCCATTGCGGATGAGGTCGGCGCTTGGCTGCTGGCGGATATGGCACATATCGCCGGTCTGGTCGCAACCGGGCTGCACCCCTCGCCTATCGGCCACGCGCATGTGGTTACCTCGACCACACATAAAACCCTGCGCGGTCCGCGCGGCGGGATCATTCTGACGAATGACGAGGCGCTGGCGAAAAAGATGAATTCGGCCGTATTCCCCGGCCTTCAGGGCGGCCCCTTGATGCATGTGATTGCCGGTAAGGCTGTCGCGTTTGGCGAGGCGCTAAAGCCCGAATTCAAGGACTACATGCAACGCGTTGCGGATAGCGCATCGGCGCTGGCAAACGTCATGATGGCGCGTGGATGTGACATCGTTTCGGGCGGCACGGAAAACCACCTGATGCTGGTCGATCTGCGCCCGCTGGGCGTGACCGGCAAAGACGCAGAAGCCGCGCTGGAGCGTGCCGGTTTCACCTGCAACAAGAACAGCGTGCCGGGCGATCCGCAAAAACCTACCGTGACCAGCGGTATCCGGCTGGGTACCGCAGCAGGCTGCAGCCGCGGGTTTGGACCGGAAGAGTTCAAACAGATCGGTCACCTGATCGGCGACGTGCTCGAGGCCTTGGCCCAATCCCCCGAGGGCGACGCGAAGATCGAAGCCGAAACCCGCGAAAAAGTCCGCGCACTCTGCGCCAGCCACCCGATCTACTGAAAGACCGTTCAATGAGTATCTACGACCTAATCGTCATCGGGGGCGGACCCGGCGGATATGTTGCAGCAATCCGCGCAGCACAACTGGGCATGAAAGTCGCCTGCGTTGAAGGCCGCGGTTCGCTTGGCGGAACCTGTCTGAATGTGGGGTGCATACCCTCCAAAGCGTTGCTGACCTCCTCGGCTAAGTATGCCGAGCTTGCACATCTCTCCTCCCATGGCATTGCTGTCGAGGGGGCCAGCATCGACCTGAGCTCGATGATGGGTCGCAAGGACAAGATCGTCGGCGATCTGACCAAGGGCATTGCGTTTCTGTTCAAGAAAAACGGCGTCGATCTGGTTGAGGGCTGGGCCAGTATCCCCTCTGACGGGCAGGTCAAAGTTGGCGACGATGTTTATGAAGCCAAAAACATCCTGATCGCCACCGGTTCCGAGCCAACCCCGCTAAACGGGATCGAGATTGACGAGCAGGATATCCTAAGCTCGACCGGAGCGATCGCGCTGGATGCTGTTCCCGAACATCTGGTGGTCGTCGGTGCTGGCGTGATCGGCCTGGAACTTGGACAGGTCTGGTCCCGATTGGGCGCGAAGGTCACGGTTGTTGAGTATCTTGACCGCATTCTGCCCGGAATCGACGGCGAGATAGCAAAACTCGCACAGCGCGCCCTGTCAAAGCGTGGCCTGAAGTTTCAGCTGGGGCGCGCACTGAAAACCATCGACAAAACCAACGTTGGGCTGACGCTGACATTGGACCGGGTCGGCAAAGACAAGGAAGAGGTGATCGAAGCCGACAAGGTTCTGATCGCCGTCGGACGCCGCCCCGTATCGCGCGGGCTTGGGTTGGAAGATCTGCGGATAGCCCTTGACCCGCGCGGCTTCATTCAGGTGGACACGTCGTTCCGCACCTCGGTTCCCGGCATCTATGCGATTGGCGACTGTGTCCCCGGCCCGATGCTTGCCCACAAGGCCGAAGAAGACGGCGTCGCCTGTGTCGAAATGCTGGCCGGTGAAACCGGGCATGTGGACTACAATACCGTTCCTGGCGTTGTGTATACGGACCCCGAGGTCGCTTCGGTCGGTTTGACAGAGGAAGCGCTGAAAGAAGCCGGGTCCGAATACGCTGTCGGCAAGTTTGCCTTCATGGCCAACTCACGCGCGCGTTCGACTGGCGAGACAGACGGAGCCGTCAAAGTACTGGCCGACCCAAATGGCAAAATCCTGGGCGCGCATATCTGCGGCGCACATGGCGGTGACCTGATCGCCGAGCTGGTTCTGGCCATGACCAAGGGCGTAACCGTCGGCGAAGTCGCCTCAACCTGTCATGCGCATCCGGCAATGGGCGAGGCCGTCAAGGAAGCCTGCCTGGACGCCATGGGCCGCGCAATCCACGCCTGAGAGGGAACAGCCAGATGACCATCCAGCTTCGCACCCGCCATCCGGAAAAAGCCAAAAAGGCCGACAGCGTCATCCCGCGAAAGCCCAAGTGGATTCGCAAGAAAAAGGTCGACGGGCCCGAATATTACGAGACCCGCCGCCTGATGCGCGACCACAATCTGACGACGGTTTGTGAAGAGGCTGCATGCCCCAACATCGGCGAATGCTGGTCCAAGCGCCACGCCACCATGATGATCATGGGCGAAGTCTGCACCCGCGGCTGTTCCTTCTGCAACGTCTCAACAGGACGCCCCAATGCACTGGACCTGTTCGAGCCGGGCCGTGTTGCTGCAGCGGTTATGAAACTAGGCTTGCGCCACGTAGTGATCACCTCGGTCGATCGCGATGATCTGGCAGACGGCGGGGCCGAGCATATCGCGCAAACCATCCGTGCCGTGCGTCATCAGAACCCCGGCACCACGGTCGAGGTGCTAACCCCCGATTTTCTGGGCAAAGGCGATGCGGCGGATGTGGTGTTCGATGCTGCCCCGGACGTGTTCAACCACAATCTGGAAACCGTTCCGCACCTGTACCCGACCGTTCGCCCCGGCGCACGCTACTATACTTCACTGCGACTTCTGGATGATGCCAAGCGCGCAAACCCAGAAATCTTTACGAAATCCGGCTTGATGGTTGGCCTGGGCGAGAGCCTGAATGACGTGCGTCAGGTCATGGACGATCTGCGCGCGGCTCAGGTCGATTTTCTGACCGTGGGTCAATACCTGCAGCCGACCCCAAAACACCATCCAATTGACCGGTTCTGGTCACCGGAGGAGTTCGCCCAACTGGAACAGATCGCAAGGTCCAAGGGCTTTTTGCATGTGTCGGCGACGCCGCTGACACGTTCCTCGTTCCACGCCGACGAAGATTTTGCCGCCCTCAAGCAGGCCCGCCAGCGGGCCATCGCCAAAGGGGCATAAACCAAACGCAAATGGGAGGGAAACCATGGAAGCGTTAAATTCAATCGTAGGAGCCATCAATGGCGTCGTATGGGGGCCGCTGATGCTGGTCCTCATCCTTGGCGTCGGCTTCTTCCTGCAGGTCGGGCTGAAATTCATGCCGATCCTGAAAATCGGCACCGGCTTCAAGCTGCTGTTTGCTGGCCGCGAAGGCCAAGGTGATGGTCAGATCAGCCCGTTCAACGCGCTGATGACGTCGCTGTCGGCAACCATTGGTACCGGCAACATCGCCGGTGTGGCCACTGCTGTCTTCCTGGGCGGTCCGGGCGCTTTGTTCTGGATGTGGATGACCGCCCTGGTGGGCATGGCCACCAAATATGCCGAAGCTGTTCTGGCGGTTAAATACCGTGAAAAAGACGAGCTGGGCAATTTTGTCGGCGGCCCAATGTACTACATCAAAAACGGCCTCGGCGCGAAATGGGCCTGGCTGGGCGTTGCATTTGCCCTGTTCGGCGCAGTTGCAGCCTTTGGCATCGGAAACGGCGTGCAGGCCAACGGCGTGGCCCAGGTTCTGGAATCGAACTTCGGCGTGAACACTTCGGTCACCGGCGTTGTTCTGATGGTCCTGACCGCAGCCGTTATTCTGGGCGGCATCACCCGCATCGGTGCGGTTGCTGGTAAACTGGTTCCGGCCATGGCAATTGCATACATTGTTGCAGGCCTTTTGGTTCTGATCATCAATATCGGCGAGATCGGCAACGCGCTGTCACTGGTCTTCACCTACGCCTTCACGCCGTCCGCCGCCGAAGGTGGCTTTGCAGGTGCAGCCGTTTGGGCCGCCATCCGTTTTGGTGTGGCACGTGGTGTGTTCTCGAACGAAGCCGGTCTGGGTTCGGCTCCGATTGCTCACGCGGCAGCCGAGACCAAAGGTCCGGTCAACCAGGGCCTGATCGCGATGCTGGGTACGTTCATCGACACAATTATCGTGTGCTCGATCACCGGTCTGGCGATCATCTCCACAGGTGCATGGACCTCCGGTGAATCCGGTGCGGCCTTGACCTCGCTGGCATTCGCCACGTCGCTGCCGGGTGGCGGTGCTCTGATCGCAATCGCTCTGTCGATCTTCGCCTTCACAACCATCC
Organism: Ruegeria sp. YTSC230; assembly: GCF_059609665.1. Classification (NCBI taxonomy): domain Bacteria; kingdom Pseudomonadati; phylum Pseudomonadota; class Alphaproteobacteria; order Rhodobacterales; family Roseobacteraceae; genus Ruegeria; species Ruegeria sp. YTSC230. The sequence continues at coordinate 303,012 of NZ_JBXWMC010000007.1, forward strand.
TCGGCTGGTCGTTCTACGGCGAAAAATGCGTCGAGTTCCTTCTGGGTGTTAAATCCCTGATGCCGTACCGCGTTCTGTGGATTGTCGCGATCTACTTCGGCGCAACCGCGGATCTGGGCTTTGTCTGGCTGCTGGCGGATACGCTGAACGCCATGATGGCCATTCCGAACCTGATCGCCCTGGCCCTTCTGAGCCCGATCGTCTTCAAACTGACGAAAGAGTTCTTTGCCTCGGGCGGCAAATCCGAAGAGCCGGGCGGCACGCCTGCCGAATAATCCGGCCCTGAAGAATACGGGGGGCCATTCCGGCCCCCCGCCTTTGAAATAGAATTCCATATCTCGAGGAGAGACGTGATGGCCACGAAAATCCTGCTGCCTATTGACCATACCGACGACCGCTCGTGGAAACTGGCCCTGCCGGTCGCACTGGAACAGGCGAAGTTCTACGGTGCCGAACTGCATGCGGTTGCCGTCATCCCCGAGATCATCCAATTACCGAACCTGCCTGCCAACTACGGCGCTGGTGCCAAAGACCACGTGCGCAATGCGGTTCAGGCCATACTGGATCACGGCAACGCTTCTGACGTGCAAGTGCATGTTGAAGAAGGCAGCGTCTACCGCGAAATCCTGAAGTTGGCCTACAAGGACGGCTTTGATCTGATCGTCATGGCGTCAACCAAAGGCGATTTTCCGAATTATGAGATTGGCCCAAACCTGGCCCGTGTCGTGCGCAACGCGCATTGCACCGTCATGGTCGTTCGTGACCAGTCTCGCTGATCGAAAGGCTAGAGATATGACTGATTTAAAACGCACCCCATTGCATTCTTTGCACGTTGAGTTGGGGGGTAAGTTGGTTGATTTTGCTGGGTGGGAGATGCCTGT
>NZ_JBXWMC010000008.1:0-237595 GCF_059609665.1 Ruegeria sp. YTSC230
CGACCCGTCAGCGCCGCCTCAGCAGCGCCGGTGAAGGGGGTTCTAAGTATAACCGCATAAGTCCGCAAGCAGAAAATTAGACAAACTTACAAAAAACCGAATTTTCTTAATTTATTGCATAAAAACAATATATTACCAAGCGACGACCATTCCAAACAAAGCGATCGACAGAGTGGCTGGCAGCGAATCTGGAGTATTAGACAGAGTTACCCACAGACTCGGTACCGAGTCAGGCGGAATCGGCCGCGCGGAACCGAGTCAGCAGGCCGGAAACCGGAATACGCAGCATGATCAGGCTAACGATCAGAGACAGGTAGACCAGCGGTTCGATCTGAAATCCCTTGGCAAGCATGACATAGTGCAGCCCGCCCAGAATCGCGGCGGGAAAGACAAGCCGCTGCAGGATGCGCCAACGGGCCCCCAATTTGCGCAGGGACAGGTTGTTTGATGTTACCGCCAGCGGGATCATCAGGATAAACGCTGCCATGCCGACGGTAATATAGGGACGCTTCAAGATATCCGCCCAGATCTGGCTGGGAAGCTGCACGTCCAACACCAGCCACACCAAAAGATGCAGGCTGACATAGGCAAAGGTCAGCACGCCCAGCGCCCGGCGGAACTTGAGCAGGTTCAGCCCAAAAAACCGCCGCAGCGGCGATATTGCCAACACGACGATCAACAGCTGAAGTGCGAGTTCGCCGTACCGGTGCTCCAACGCCTCAATCGGATCCACGCCCAGACCGCCGGTCAGCCCCTGGTAAAACAGCCAGGGCGCCGGAAGCGCCCCCAGGAAGTAGACCAGCCACACCGGAATGCGGCGCAATATCTGATTCAGCGTCTGCATGGTCTTAGTAGAATTCCTTCAGATCCATACCGTCGTAAAGTCCGCTGACCTCTTCTTCGTAACCGTTGAACATCAGCGTCGGGATACGCTTGGCAAAGAGACCGCCGCCAATCTGACGTTCCGAGGCCTGCGACCAGCGCGGATGACCCACGTTGGGGTTCACGTTACTATAGAAGCCATACTCGCGCGGGGCAGACATGTTCCAACTGGTGGGCGGCTCGACATCCGAAACGGTGATGCGAACAATAGACTTGATAGACTTGAAACCGTACTTCCACGGCACCACCAGACGCATCGGCGCGCCATTTTGGTTCGGGATAGGTTTGTCGTAGATACCAGTCGCCATAATAGTCAGCGGGTGCATCGCCTCATCCAGGCGCAAGCCTTCCCGGTATGGCCATTCGAGGATCGGGAACTGAACGCCCGGCATCTCATCGGGTCGGTATGCCGTTTCAAAGGCCACATACTTGGCACCTTCTTGTACGCCAGCCATATTCAGAAGGTCCGCCAGTTCAAAGCCATTCCACGGGACGACCATCGACCAGGCCTCGACACAGCGGAATCTGTAGATACGCTCTTCGACCGTCATTTCGGACATGATGTCCTTGAAGTCATATTCACCCGGCTTGTCGACCAGACCGTCGATCGTGACGCTCCAGGGTTCGGTCACCAGGGTATGCGCATATCTTGCGGGATCTTCCTTGCGGGTCCCGAATTCGTAGTAGTTATTGTACGAGGTGATCTCTTCCCAGGTGTTGGGTTCAAGTGCTTCCTGCGCCGCTGCCGGTCTGGCCAGCCCCGCCAATCCTACACCCGCCAGGCCGGCCATCACCTGCCGCCGATTCAAAAACGCCGCCTGTGGCGTGACGTCGGCATGTGTCAGTGTATTGGTCCAGCGATGCGCCATTTAAGTCTCCTTGGTAAGCTAGCCTGAGATTCCAGATAATCCGCTGATACCACACCACCAAGGCAACATGCGTCACGATTGGGAGACGAGACTGTAACGATTCACGCTAAGTCCATACCAAATCACATCAGACATCCCCGAGGGCGAATTGCGCCAAAACCGTTAGCACCTGTCACGCCAAGTTGAACTCGCAACGCCCAATTCAGGCGGAATACCCGGACCTTCAATCTTTACAACTGCTTCACGCAACTTGCAGTCTTGTTGCCAGGATTGGCCAACAGGCCCTTAGATCCGCTGTCCACCCGATTGTCGGGCAAGACTAAAGGGAGAAGACGAATGTGTGACATCTGCGTGATGAACGCGGTCAAAGACCGTATGCTGTCTAGAAGAGGGTTCTTCAAAGCCGCCGCCGCCACTGGTGTGGCCGTTGCCGCCACTGGAGCCAGTGCACCAATTGCCCTGGCCGCTGGTGTGGGCAAGGTTGAGGACATGACCCACACGCTCAGCGCCGATTTCCCAACTTTTTTTGGTGAGCCGGGATATGCCTCCGAACAGGTTTTCAATTTCGGCGAACACGGCTTTAACCTGCAGCGCCTGACGGTCAATGAACACACGGGCACCCATATCGACGCGCCACTGCACTTTTCGGCGGACGGTGCCTCGGTGGATGAAATCCCGGTCTCTGATCTTGTCGCGCCGCTATGCGTCGTCGACATCGCGGCCCGGGCCGCCGAGGATGCTGATACGCTGCTAACCCCGGATGATCTGAAGGCGTGGATGTCTGCCAACGGCGATATTCCTGATGGCGCTTGCGTGGCCTTGTATTCCGGTTGGGCCGCCAAAGCCGACAGCGACGCCTATCGCGGTTTCGACGGTCAGGCACAACATTACCCCGGCTTCCACCCCGAAGCCGCAATGATGTTGATCGAAGAGACCGGCGCGCGCTCTATTGCATCAGACACGCTGTCCCTCGACCACGGCATCTCAACCGACTTCGCAACTCACTATGCATGGCTGCCCACGGGCCGTTTCGGAATTGAGAATATCGCAGGCTTGGATCGTGTGCCGGCCGCTGGCGCGACGATTGTGATTGGTGCCCCGAAACACGCCGGTGGCACCGGAGGACCTGCGCGTATTTTCGCGATGATTTAATGAAGTGGCCCGCCTGCCTGGCGGGCTCAATTTCCCGAAAGCCGGCTACATTGACGGGGTGATCTGAACTCTGCTGGTTGTCAGGGTATTCAAACTCTGTTCCTGTGAATGCAACCACGGTGAGTTTCATATGTTTTATGTTCCGCAAAGCTCAATTCCCGGACTAAGCCGCACCGCCCTTGGGGTTTGCGCCTTTTGCGCATTGGTAAACCGTAACCCGACATACCGACGCGTATTCTACGACCCATTTGCCGAACAGCTATTTCGAAACGGGTCAGTGGAAGGGCCCGAGGTCCTGGACCAGGCAACCGATTGGGACGCCGTGCTTAAATTCGCCGATGATCGCTCGGTGGCTCGTCGCCTTGTCGCGTCGGTCCTGTGGCGCAAGACGTTCATGCAAAGCCGCGCGCTTACTGCGATCAAGAATGGTGCACGTCAGATCGTTGTGCTTGGCGCGGGCCTCGATACGCTTGGCCTGAGGCTGTCCAACGGTCACAGCCACATTCCGGTTTTCGAGGTCGACCGCCCCGAAACCATCGAAGCCAAGCGGTCGTTGGTCAGTGCCAATTTTGGCGTACCGCCGAACGTTCAATACACCGCAGTTGATTTCTCCCGTGAGGCAACTCTCGAAAAGTTGCAGTCCCTCGGCTACGACCACGAAATGGGCACAGTCTTTATTGCCGAGGTTTCGCTGGAATATGTGGCGCCGCCCGAAGTTGCGGACGTTTACGCAATGATCCGGTCAAATGGCGCGAAGGAAACGCGATTTCTGACGACCTACGCTTCGACCGCTGCAGCGTCGCAGGCACAACAAGAAGTCGATAGTATTGGGAAGGCCGTGGCCGGGGTCGGTGAACCATTTCGTTTCAACATCTCGCCTGATGAGGTTGGCACCTACGCGACCCAACAAGGGTTTTCTGTGCTTGAGCACATATTTGGGCGCAAAGGGACCGAAAGCTATTTGGCCGAGCTGGGGTTGGGTCCAGAGACAATGGATTTTCCGATGAACGCTCTGGACGCCTCCTCATTTTCTCTGGTTCGGTTGCGACCTGCCTGAACAGCATAGTTTTAGGGCTACAATCGCAAATAAAAAAAGGCCCGCCAATTAAGCGGGCCTTTGTTCGGTTTAGTGCACCACGGCATCATCTGGACGCGGACGCTCGGACGTGCCCAGCCGATCGCCAATGATCAGGCCATCGGGCCCGGCGGTTACAGGGACGGTTTCTCCGTCCTTGATCTCACCAGCAAGCAACGCCTCGGCCAGCGGGTTTTGCAAGGCACGCTGGATCACCCGCTTGAGCGGACGGGCACCGAAGACCGGGTCATAGCCCTCGTCGGCAAGCCATTCCTTGGCGGCGCCATCCAAGACCAGCTCGATCTTGCGGGCGGCCAAGCGTTTCTGCAAACGCGCCATCTGAATATCGACAATGCCATCCATGTCTTCCCGCTTAAGCCGGTCAAAGATGATCGTCTCGTCCAGACGGTTCAGGAACTCGGGCCGGAAATGCGCCCGGACCGCGTCCATCACATCACGCTTGGCTTGCGCGCTGTCCGCACCTTCGGGCAACTGGCTCAGCGCCTGAGAGCCGAGGTTCGACGTCAGGATGATCAACGTCTGCTTGAAGTCCACGGTACGGCCCTGACCATCGGTCAGAACGCCATCATCCAGAACCTGCAACAGCACGTTGAACACATCCGGGTGCGCCTTTTCGACCTCATCGAACAGCACGACCTGATAGGGCCTGCGCCGCACGGCTTCGGTCAGCACGCCGCCTTCGTCATAGCCGACATAGCCCGGAGGGGCGCCGATCAGACGGGCAACCGCGTGTTTCTCCATGAACTCGGACATATCGATACGCACCATCGCGTTGTCGTCGTCGAACAGGAAGTTCGCCACGGCTTTCGTCAGCTCGGTCTTACCTACACCCGTGGGCCCGAGGAACAGGAACGAGCCCAGCGGGCGGCCTTCGTCGTTCAGGCCCGCACGCGCACGACGTACAGCATTGGCCACAGCAGTGACCGCCGCATCCTGACCGATCACGCGGGAATGCAGATCGTCTTCCATCCGCAGCAGCTTCTCGCGCTCGCCTTCCAGCATCTTCGAGGTTGGGATACCAGTCCAGCGTTCAACCACCGAAGCGATCTGTTCCGGACGCACCGTTTCTTCAGCCATCATCTGGCTGCTTTCGGCATTTTCGGCCTCGGTCAGCTTTTTCTCAAGCTCTGGGATGACGCCGTAAGACAGCTCACCCGCTTTGGCGAGGTTGCCTTCACGCTTGGCAATCTCGAGATCAGCGCGCGCCTTGTCGAGCTGCTCTTTCAGATCGCGCGCGCCAGCAAGCTTGTCGCGTTCAGCCTGCCACTGGGCGGTCATCTCGGCAGATTTCTCCTGCAGATCGGCCAGATCCTTTTGCAAGGTTTCCAGACGGTCCTTGGAGGCCGCATCATCTTCGAGCTTCAGCGCCTGTTCCTCGATCTGCATCTGCAGAATCTGGCGATCCAGTTGATCGAGTTCCTCTGGCTTGCTGTCCACTTCCATCCGCAAGCGAGCCGACGCTTCATCGACCAAGTCGATGGCCTTGTCGGGCAGAAAGCGATCAGTGATGTAGCGATGCGACAAGGTCGCCGCAGATACCAAAGCCGAGTCTGAGATGCGCACACCGTGGTGTAGCTCGTACTTTTCCTTGATGCCGCGCAGGATGCTGATCGTGTCCTCGACAGTCGGCTCCTGTACCACAACCGGCTGGAACCGGCGCGCAAGGGCCGCGTCTTTTTCCACGTACTTGCGATACTCATCCAGCGTGGTCGCACCGATACAGTGCAACTCACCCCGGGCAAGCGCAGGCTTGATCAAGTTGGCGGCGTCCATCGCGCCATCGGATTTCCCGGCACCGACCAGCGTGTGCATCTCGTCGATGAACAGGATGATTTCACCGGCGGCCTCGGTGACCTCGGTCAGAACGGCCTTGAGGCGTTCTTCGAACTCACCGCGATATTTCGCACCGGCGATCAGCGCACCCATATCGAGCGCAAGCAGCTTTTTATCTTTCAACGACTCCGGCACGTCACCGTTGATGATGCGCAGGGCCATGCCCTCGGCAATCGCGGTTTTACCCACGCCGGGCTCCCCGATCAGAACCGGGTTGTTCTTGGTGCGACGCGACAGAACCTGCATCGAGCGGCGGATTTCTTCATCGCGCCCGATGATCGGATCGATCTTGCCCTCAGCTGCGGCTTCGGTCAGGTCACGCGCGTATTTCTTGAGCGCGTCATAGCCTTCTTCCGCCGATGCGGTGTCAGCCGTGCGACCCTTGCGGATGTCATTGATCGCTTCATTCAGCTTTTGAGCAGATACGGCACCGGCTTCCAACGCCTCTTTGGCCTTGGATTTCACCATGCACAGGGCCATCAGAACGCGTTCGACCGGCACAAAGCTGTCGCCTGCTTTGGTCGCGATTTTCTCGGCTTCTGCAAAAACCTTGGCAGTCTGGCCATCCATGTAAATCTGGCTCGCATCACCGCTGACCTTCGGAATCTTAGACAGCGCGGCGTCCAGCGCTTCGACCACGCGGGTCGGCGCGCCGCCGGCGCGTGTGATCAGGTTGCTGGCCAGCCCCTGATCGTCATCCATCAATGCTTTCAAAAGATGTTCGGGCATCAGTCGCTGGTGCCCCTCGCGCAGCGCAATCGTCTGCGCCGCCTGCACGAATCCCCGTGCCCGCTCGGTGAACTTGTTCAAGTCCATAGTATTCTCCTTTTCCTAAGCGCCCTGAATGTGATGCGCCCGCTTGGCGGCACGCGTCGGTCTGGGCCTCACATTCAATCTGGGAAATATCTTTGTTCATTCAAGAGGCTGGCGCGCAATTTCAGACTTATCGTCGAGGTATGGAATAGACGGTGTAGCCTCCGGTCTGCGCAACCTCGCGCGCGGCGTACATGTCCACCAGCGATTCCGCGGCGTCGCTGCCCGTCGGGCAGGAAACAAGGTCTGCTGCATCATCCAGAAAATTGACCGTAAACGACGTCTCACCCGTCAATTGGCAGTCATCGTCGGTCGAACGGTACCCCCCCACCAACCGCAAATTTTCATTGGTCGGAGATTTGATGACCGTATCTGCCGCCTCATTTTCTAGTGGCATATCCTGACATCCCACCAAGATCAGAATAATCCCAACTCCAAAAACCTGTTTCATAGTTCCCCCATCGAAAATTCTTGTGGATGGTGGGCACCATATCACAGTTGGTCCAAAGCTGCGTGATCTCGATCACCCGCGCGCCCTGCATGGACACAGCCGCCCGAAACCGCTAGGACGCAGACGTTTGCCAAAAAGGAGCCTGCCCCATGTCCGATGATCGCCTGATCGTAGCCCTAGATGTTCCCAACGCTCTGCAGGGGCTGGCCATGGCCGAACAACTGGGCGACAGCGTTTCCTTCTACAAGATCGGGCTGGGCATGCTGACCGGTGGCGGGCTGGCATTGGCCAATGAACTGAAACAGGAACACGGCAAGCGCATCTTTCTAGACATGAAGCTGTTCGATATCGGCAACACCGTCGAAAACGCCGTTCGCGGGTTGGCGCAATTCGATCTGGATTTCCTGACAGTGCATGGTGATCCGCATGTGGTTCGGGCCGCGAAAGAAGGGGCCGCTGGCAAAGACCTCAAAATTCTAGCCGTTACCATCCTGACCTCGCTGAACCGCGACGACCTGGATGCCAGCCTTCTGAAAAAGGGCGACGTGCAGGATCTGGTGGTCGAACGCGCTGCACGCGCGCTTGAGGCTGGTGCCGACGGCGTGATCGCCAGCCCGCAAGAAGCCGCGCTGATCCGTGCCCTGCCCCAGGCCGAAGGTCGCCTGATCGTGACCCCTGGCGTCCGCCCCGCAGGTGCCGCGCTTGGCGATCAGAAACGCGTTGCAACACCCGCAAATGCCGTCGCAGATGGCGTGGACCACATCGTCGTGGGCCGACCCGTCTATCAGGCCGACGACCCTAAAGCTGCTGCCGAGGCAATCCTAGCCGAATTGTCCTCACCGCAGGCAAAAGCACCGAACAGGGCTTAATTCTCGACGCCTTGCAGGCTAAAACTTTTTAGGGCTTGATGCCGGGTGGCCGCGTCCGCGCAGACAATTTCTGTCGGTTTCTTCGACTCAAGCAGTTGACCCCACGTCACTTTTTGCCAATTCCGCGCCAAATCGTCCCTGTGCCCCAAAACACACATGAAATATGCGAGTTTTCGTTGTGTGATCTGGATCCTATCTAAATCTCGGAATTTGCGCGATTCTGGGGACGTGATACTCCCCGCGGACCATCTCTTCCTGAGGTCCGTCACCTCCCCCCGCCAATCGCGGGGGGTCTTCTTCTGAAAACCTCACATGTCAAAAGACGGCCTAACTTGGACCAAGTAGTCACGTAGGCGGATCGCGAAATTCGGCACCGCCAATGCATTCTCAAGGTAAATGTCCGGCGACATCAAACACCATCCCTGCCCCTCATCGCCAAACCTAATCAGGTTGACGTCGCTAGGTGGCCGGTGTGCTGCGAAGAACCAGTTTTGCCCATACATGCGCGACCAGACAAAATCAGCCTTGGCGAGATGCAGACCGACTTCTTCCAGTGTTTCGCGCCTGACACATTGCAGCGGCGTTTCTGCCCCTTCGCGCCCACCGCCGGGAAAGTCGAAATAGCCCGGGAATGGAATGTCCTTCTTGTCGTCCCGTTGAATCACCAACAGGTCCGATCCAAGAAACAGTGCGACCTTCGCCCCCGTGAATTGCATGAGCGCTTTCTCTTTGCTGCCCGACCAGATAAATTTTAGCCAGTAACGCCTGATATGACAAAGCGCATAAAACTGAGATGTAAATGTAATGCCCGCTTTATGCCGCGACTGCTTTTCGATTCTGGAACAGGAAGCGCGCTGCCCTTCCTGCGGCAGCCCGCGGATCAAGACACACCCCGAGCTGTTCGACCTGTCCATCGCGCATATGGATTGCGACGCATTCTATGCCTCGGTTGAAAAGCGGGACAATCCCGATCTGGCCGACAAACCGGTGATCATCGGAGGCGGCAAACGCGGTGTTGTCTCGACCGCTTGTTATGTGGCGCGTATTCGCGGCGTCCGCTCTGCGATGCCAATGTTCAAAGCCTTGCAACTGTGCCCGGACGCCGTTGTCATCAAGCCTCGCATGTCGGTCTACGCCGAGGTGTCACGCCAAATCAGAGCCATGATGGACGAATTGACTCCCGTGATCGAACCGCTGTCACTGGACGAAGCATTCATGGATCTGTCCGGTACGCAGCGACTGCATGGCGCGCCACCTGCGGCCATGCTGGCAAGGTTGGTTAAGCGGATGAAGGACGAACTGGGTGTAACAGGCTCGATCGGTCTGTCGCACAACAAGTTTCTAGCCAAAGTCGCCTCAGATCTGGACAAGCCGCGTGGGTTTTCAGTTATTGGAGAAGCTGAGACCGCCGAGTTTCTGTATGACAAACCGGTGCGCCTGATCTGGGGTATCGGCCCGGCGGCACAGGAATCGCTGGATCGTGCCGGCATCCGCGCCTTCTCGGATCTATTACGCTGGGATCAGGAGGCACTGACAGCCCGCTTCGGATCTATGGGGTATCGGCTATGGCATCTGGCGCGCGGTCAGGACAAACGGCGCGTGTCTTCGCACGAGCCAATGAAGTCGATCAGCAACGAAACCACGTTTTTCGAGGATACAGCCAGCCTGGACATCCTTGACGGGCATCTGTGGCGCATGTCCGAAAAAGTTGCGGATCGCGCCAAAGCCAAAGGGCTGGCCGGACGGGTCGTAACCCTGAAACTCAAACAAGCAAACCACAAGATCATCACCCGACGTGTCTCGTTGCGGGACGCCACGCAGATCGCGGACCGCATCTACCGCACCGCACGTGGGCTATTCGATCAGGTCGGCGACAAAGGGCCATATCGTCTGTTGGGTTGCGGAATATCCGATCTGTGCCCCGAAGATCAGGCGGACATCTCGGGAGACCTTTTGGATCCCGACGCGTCAAGGCGGTCTCAGGCGGAACGCGCAACGGATGAAATCCGGCGCAGATTCGGAACGGATGCGATTGTCAAAGGCCGGGCTTTGCGCTGAGGTTACTCGGCGGCCAGACGCAACGGATCGCGGCCAATACCCGAGATTTCCCGTATGACCTGCCGCAACATGTCCTGAAACGCTGCGAAATTGCCGTTCGGCGCGATTTTGACCTCATCCATATACAGAGATCGGTCGATCTCAATCTGGATAGCGTGCTGATTGCGCCCTGGCCGCCCGTAGGTCTGCGTAACGTATGCGCCGGCGAAGGGCGCGTTGCGCGCCACGATCAGACCCGCCGAGGCAAACGCGGATTCGATCCGGTCCACAATCTCGGTCGAAGCCGAAGCGCCAAATCTGTCACCCAACACGATCTGCGGGCGCTGGGACGTGGTCGTACTGGCCATCGAAACCGCTTCATGCGGCATCGAATGGCAATCAATCAAAATGGCCTGACCAAAAGCGGTGTGCGATTCGGCCAGCAGCGACTTGAGACGCGCATGATAAGGACGCCAGCAGGTGTCGATGCGCAAACGCGCCTCATCCATCGTCAGCTTCCCGCGATAGATTGCGCGCCCATTGGCGACGACCCTGGGAATCACGCCCAGCCCCGAAGCGACACGCGGGTTATGGCCGTGGCGGCGCGCGCCCTGGATCAAAGCCGGGTCCAGCTCCTCAGCACTGCGGTTAAGATCCAGATAGGCTCTTGATTTTGTTGCGGATATTAGGGGCGCACCATGGTCAGTCGCTGCGGAAAACAACTGATCCACGAATGCATCTTCCGAAGATCGAATCACATTCTGGCTCAGAACCGTCCGGTTCAGCATCGCTTCAGGGTAGTTCCGGCCACTGTGAGGAGAAGAAAAAACAACGCAAGACGTGCGCTTGACGGGCATATCCAATACGTAAGCAGCGTTCTTCATGGTGACTCCTTGTTCGCATTGAACATAGACCGGAAAATAGTTCTACCAAACCCCTTGAACCCCTTTGCGACTCCTTTTATAGACCCCGCTACCGGCGCGGGGTTCCGCGCCCCATTTCGTTATGGGGCAGGGCACCGCAAAGGTTAAGTGGGCGGTTAGCTCAGCGGTAGAGCACTTCGTTGACATCGAAGGGGTCACAAGTTCGATCCTTGTACCGCCCACCATCTATTCACTGTTTCGGGTCTGACCCGGGACACCCGCAAACCCAGGCGCTGGCCACGTCCTTGATGAAGGCGCCGCAGATTGGAGACAGACCCATGAAGGTCAAGAACTCGCTCCGCTCGCTCAAGAACCGGCACCGTGATTGCCGTGTTGTGCGTCGCAAAGGCCGCGTCTACGTGATCAACAAGACGCAGCGCAAGTTCAAAGCTCGCCAGGGCTAAGAACTGCACATACCGTTAAAGAAAAACCGCGCTTCTCAGCGCGGTTTTTTTTGTTCGAACGATTGATGCGCAAAAAAGACCGGAACGGTCAAAGGCAAACCCGTAAATCAGTGGGCGAACAGATGGTCGGGTTCATTATCCGGGTCCGCCACAGGATCAAGAACAAGCACCAGCCGTGTTTCACCTGTTCCCTCGATTGGTGGCGAACGATGCAAAAGCCCGGACTTCGGACTTTCCGGCCAAAGCGTTCCGCGCAACAGTATCGGCGCGCCCGTTGGTACGGTGAAAACACGTTTCGGCTCGTTGCCATCGATTGAGATACCGTATTGCGTTCCAGTCCCTCGATAGGTGCAGACCAAACGCGACGTGACTGCTTCGATGTGAAACCTGCGGCAGGCATTTGTGTTTACCACATCCAAACGCAGGCGAAGCCATTTTGATTCCATAAGACCAGCAAACAAGGTTGCCATCGCGGCAACATCATCCACCAATAAGTCACGTTCCGGACCTTCGGGCGTACCATGCGCCTCGCCCAGCTCAACCATCGCGCTGCGCACTGTCTCGGGGCGCAGGATCACGCGCGCTTTGGGCAGGCGTGCGGGATCCAACTTGTTGATCCAGCTCTGAAAGCCTGGCAAGGGGTCGCGCCGCCAAATAGCTGCGGCGCAACCGGGGTTGTGAATGACCGACAAGTCCTCGGGCGTTTCTGCTATGCCGACACCTATTGCGGCATCTTTGACGACTTCACGCACCAAATTCATGCTGCAGCCTCTGACCGACGCCAAACTGGGAATGGGTCGGGCAGATCGGGAAGATCTTCTAGGCGTCCCGTGGCTGCGGCCGGAACCAACGCCGAATCCAGCCGGGCTTTGAGCACGGACCAATCTATTCCGCTGCCAATGAAAACGATCTCTTGCCGGCGGTCGCCCCAAGGCTCTTGCCAATGCGCTTGGATATATGCCCGCGCGCTTTCGTGATCTGGTCTGCGTTCTTCGGGTACTGTCGCCCACCAGGTACCAAGTGGCTGTACCGAGGACAGCGCACCGGCCAATGAGAATTCGGCAACCCAATCGGGGCGCGTCGCGATCCAGAAATGCCCCTTTGCACGGATGACGCCCGGCAGATCGCCATTCAGGATCGTCAGAATTTTCTCTGGCACAAAGGGTTGTCGCGCGCGGTATACATAGCTGGTAACACCATACTCTTCAGTTTCGGGCACATGATCCGCGAAACCATGCAGTTCTTTGGCCCACATCGGATGTTCATGCGCCTTTTCGAAATCGAACAGGCCGGTATCCAGGATTTCATCGGCTGCCACGTCCGAGTGGTTCGTTTCGATAATCCTTGCGTCAGCGTTCAAGCTTCGAATGATTTTCCGCGCGGCGTCTACTCTTTCTGCTCCGGCATCCGCGATCTTGTTGAGAATAACCACGTCAGCAAATTCGATCTGATCGGTCAGCAGATGGACCAGCGTGCGTTCATCCTCTTCACCGAGCGTTTCTCCGCGATCGGCCAGAAAATCGTGGCTAGAGAAGTCTTCCAACAGGTTAACCGCATCGACCACCGTGACCATTGTGTCCAAGCGCGAGACATCCGACAGGCTTGCGCCGGCCTCATCCCGGAAATCAAACGTCGCGGCGACAGGCAATGGCTCAGAAATCCCGGTGGACTCGATTAGCAGATAGTCAAAGCGACCTTCGCCGGCCAATCGCCGAACTTCGTCCAGCAGATCGTCGCGAAGGGTACAGCAGATGCAGCCATTTGACATCTCAACCAGCGTCTCATCCGTGCGGGATAGTTCAGTGTCGGCGCGCACCAAGTCAGCGTCGATGTTCACTTCGGACATATCGTTGACGATCACGGCAACGCGACGGCCGTCCCGGTTGTTCAGAACGCGGTTCAACAATGTCGTTTTGCCTGCGCCAAGAAATCCGGACAGAACAGTTACGGGAAGGCGGGTGTCGGTCATTGGGTGTCTACCTATTTGAAGGACTCAGGTGAAAAGGCGCATCATTTGGGCGAAAAACCTCTGATACGGCGTACAAACTATCGTTATGTTATTACATTTTGTCAATAGATATGATGCCACATCAGGGCAACCTGAAAATACGCGGAACAAAACAGCGACCAGTTGACCAACTAATTTTGTCGGATTTCCTTGCATCCCCTTGGGAATCGTTTAATTGACAATTTCAGTCGGATTACTACGCCGCACATTTCAATGTTGGGAGTTATGATGCTCAAATCCTCTACCTGCTTCGCCGCCGCATTGTCGGCCATGATCGCCACTTCTGCCGCTGCTGAGGGTGAGTTGAACCTCTATTCCTCGCGCCACTATGACACCGACGAAAACCTGTACAGTGATTTCGAAAAGGCCACCGGCATCACCATCAACCGCATCGAAGGCAAAGCCGATGAGCTGATCGCGCGGATGGAAGCCGAAGGCGCGAACTCGCCCGCGGACATTTTGCTGACCGTCGACACCTCGCGCCTTTCACGGGCCAAGAATGCAGGCATTTTGCAACCGATCGAAAGCGCCGTTCTGGAAGAGCGCATCCCGAACAACCTTCAGGATAGCGACAATGAATGGTTCGGCTTCTCGCAGCGTGGCCGCATTATTTTCTTCGACAAGGAAAACGTCGCCAACCCGCCGGCGACATATGCCGATCTTGCCAAGCCCGAATACAAGGGTCAGGTCTGCATCCGGTCGTCCAGCAATACGTATAACCAGACCCTGTTGGCTTCGATCGTCACCCATGAAGGCCCAGAGGCCGCCAAGGCATGGGCCGAAGGCATCGTGGCCAACATGGCCCGTGAACCACAGGGCGGTGACACCGATCAGCTGCGGGGTATCGTATCCGGCGAATGCGACATCGCGGTTTCAAACACCTATTACTTTGCCCGTGCAATCCGCAAAGATGTCAAAGGTGTTTCGGCCGATATCGACGCAATCGGTTGGGTCTTCCCGAACCAGGACAGCTATGGCGCGCATATGAACCTGTCCGGTGCAGGTGTTGCCGCAAATGCACCGAACAAAGAGAATGCCGTTCTCTTCCTCGAATATTTGGCAAGCGACAGCGCCCAGCAATATTTTTCCGCCGGGAATGACGAATTCCCCGCGGTTGAAGGCGTCGCACTGGCGGACTCGGTGAAATCGCTGGGTGAGTTCAAAGCGGATGAGGTCGTCCTGTCCGACGTCGCCGAAAACCTGCCGACAGCACAAAAGATCTTTAACGAAGCCGGCTGGAAATAATCCAGGCAAAAACCAGAGCAGTATGAAGGGCGCAGGTTTTCTGCGCCCTTTTCCTTTGGTGGCTGGTTCAGAACCGCACCCCAAACCCAACTGAAAACCCGGAAAATGAATCGGCGATAACGCCGTTCAGCATGACGCGCGCGCCCTCGACGGCGGGCAGCCCAATCTTTGTGGTATCGACCTCAATTCCGACACCGACCGTCGCCAGCCAATCCGTATCCAACACCATCGCGCTGTCGCCGTGGTAAAGCACAACGCCCCCATCCAAAACCAACTTGGACGGACGGCCCAGCAGCTTGACCTTATCAAGTGGATAACGGTAGCGCGAAAACAACGTCGTCTGGTTCGAATTTGCGCGGGCATCCCCCGCTTGCGGTTCGTTTATCGGATAGAACTCTAAAAACGTCTGACGTAACCTGTACTCGGCCTCCCAACGGCCGAATTGTGCCTCGCGAAAGACGCTCAGGGACGCCCCGACACCAAAGGCGTTAAGGTTACCGTCCACTGCGCCTGCCCCGTTCGAACGGGACGGAAACAGCGGAAAATTGGAAAACACCGCATCCGTGGTGACATGGCCAAGCGACAGATGCGCAACTGGCCGGATATACCAGTTATTGGTAAGCGGAAGCTCCCACCCGATGCCAAGGGTCGCGGCGATGCTTGACCATGTAACATCCAGCTCGGTATCAGACCCAATCTCGGGAAAAATCACCAGCGGGTTATAGTTCTGATAGGCAAACTGTCCTTCCAGATAAAGGCCATTGCCCAACGGTTTGAATCCGCCGCGCAGCTGCGTGGACCGCAGATTTCTCGCGTCACCAGATGCGCTCAGAAAGGACAGGGACGATAGTGTTTCGTTCGGTGTGGCCGCGACGCTCAGCACCGCAAGCGCGGCGCGGGCGGCGGCTTCAGAGGCGTCTGGATCAAGGTTTTGCGCGGTGGCAGGCTGGGCGAAACTCCAGATCAAAAACGATGTGTACGCAACAAGTCTTTTCAATCGCGGGTTCGCCTGTCGGTTTTTGTCGACTGCCAAGCACATCGTTATCGACGCGCAATGCGTTTGACAGATCGTAACCCAGTCTTTGTTTACGAAAAACTAAAACAACGAATTCGCGGCCATGAATTCTGAGGACTTGTATTTTGGAAACACTCGGTCGCGATGACGTTTTCAGCGACCATCCCGAATGTGATTTGGTATTTTACCCCGAAACGGGTTCAATCGTGTCAGGAGATTTGTCATGAAAAACCCGGAAAGTTTCGAGAAGTTCTACTTTGCCAAAGTTGGCATGGGTGAAGCCTGCGGCTGTGCCGAGAGGGTGATTGATGTGTTCGAATTCAATCGGCAAGGCGGCGCACAGTCCACGCGCGCAGTGAAATCAGAAAGACGCAAACGTCGTTCATTCCGATCCTGCGCCATGAAATACGGATTGCTGAGCCGCAAACCCCGAACCTGATGCTCGTCCCCCATCTGTGGGACGGTGCCATGTCTCAGTTAGGTGCTTTACGATCAGAATAGGGGGCCTTTCGGACCTGCAAGAACCCGCGACACTCCTCCAGCTTCGGTATCCGAGACTCCGTCCTCAATTGAAAACGACGCGGTCAGCGAACACCGCTGCCCGGACCTTCTAGGGTCTCGCCCAAACAACACAGGCTTGGGAAACGGCCCGGCGAATCCGGAAACAAACTTGCAATCACCCCTACAAGCGTAGTCACCTGAGATGGAACGGGGGGGAGAATGTCGATGAAGCCATGGGCTATCGTGGTTTGTCTGTGCAGTACGCTGGCTCTTGCTGCATGCGCCCCAAAAACGCGCAGCTATGAAAAATCTGTTTCGTCGTCCTTTGCGACCCCCGCAAACAGCGCCCTGGTGCGCGCGGCCAACCGGCTTGGCGATCCCAAGGATGGGCGGTCCGGGGTAAAACTGATCAGTGATGGGGAACAAGCGCTGGTTTCAAGGCTTTTGCTGGCCGCTGCGGCCGAGCATACCATCGACGCGCAGTACTACCTTTTGCACAATGACCCCACGGGCCACCTGTTTGCGGCCAGCCTTTTGCAGGCGGCAGACAGGGGCGTTCGTGTCCGGCTGCTTTTGGATGACATGGACACGTCCAGCTACGACGCTATGACCGCAGCGCTGGACTATCACGAGAATATCGAGATCCGGCTGTTCAATCCCTTTTGGCGGGATCAAAGCCTGCTGATTGCGGGTCTGACAGACTTCAAACGCATCAATCGCCGGATGCACAATAAATCCATGACCGCAGACAACATCTTCACGATCGTCGGGGGGCGCAACATTGGGGCCGAATATTTCCTGGCCCGGGAAGAAATGAACTATGCCGATCTGGACGTGCTGGCGGCAGGCCCAGTCGTGACTGAAGTTTCCCAGAGCTTTGACTCTTATTGGAACAGTGAATTTGCCGTTCCCGCACGCGTGGTTGTTGGACAACCGGATTCGTTTGACCTGAACGATGCGCGCGCAAGGCTGAATGAGCTGGTGGAGGAAGCAAAACAGACCCAGTACGGCGCTGCGCTCAGGAAATCCGCGCAAGAGAATTTTGCCGACGGCGCGCTGCGGCTGAATTGGGTCCCCGCGCGTTTGTATGCGGACCCGCCTTCAAAAGCTGCGGGCGTTGAAACGTCCGACCCCATTCTTGCATCGCAATTGCTGCCGTATTTTGAAATTGCCCGCAGCGAGGTAAATATCATCTCGGCCTATTTCGTGCCGCGCAACAATGGCGTCCGATGGATGACCGAGTTGGAAAATCGCGGTGTGGACGTCAAGGTCGTGACCAATTCCTTAGGGTCGAACGACGTCGTGCCGGTCTATGCGCATTACGCCAAGAAACGCAGGGCGTTGCTGCGCGGTGGGGTTGAGCTTTATGAATTGCGGCCAGACGCCTATCAGGTTCAGCGTCGCGGTATCAACTGGGCACAATCCCGATCCGGCCTGCATTCCAAGGCTTTTGCCATCGACGACCGTTACCTCTTTGTTGGCTCATTCAATTGGGACCCGCGGTCTGTGAACATCAATACCGAAATGGGCATTCTGATCGACTCTCCCGCGATGGCCGTTCAAACGATGGGTGCATTGGACGCGGCCCTGCCCGCCTACACCTACCAGGTGACGTTGGAACGCGCAGGCCAGCTTAAATGGAGAACACGAGGAGCGGACGGGGAAATACTGGAATACGATTCCGAGCCCACGGGGTCGGTCTGGGATCACATCGTCTCTGGTTTTCTGAGTATTTTACCGATCGGGTCACAGCTTTAAGCCCGCAAGTAACGACTAACGCGACCGATCATTCTTAGGTTTACCGCTGCGAAAAGCTGAAAGGACGTTCACCGTGAAGTATTGCAAGCTTTATGCCGATGCTGCTGGCGAAAGCCATTGGGATGACATTGACGTCAACCTCGAGGAACGGAGTTTCGCCCCGCCCGCGCAGGCCATCGAGGTATCCGAGCCAGAGCGCGTCAAACAGACAATGTTCCTGCGGCTTCGATCCGGTTGGAACGAGCCTATCCATCCGACCCCGGTGGCGCAAAGGCTGATATGCCTTGCAGGCACAATCCGCGTCACTGCAAGCGATGGAAACTATCGTGAAATCGGCCCCGGCGACGTGTGGCACATGGAAGACAAGGTGGGAAAGGGTCACCACACCAGGGTCACAAGCGATCAGGATTTTGAAGCCGTCATAATTCAGCTCGAGTAACTTCGGCGATCCGAGGCCGTATACGAAACCCCAGGCGGAGTATTCACCGTCGGACGGCACCGTTTCGACCTGGCGGTTTCCGGGTATGGCTGCTTGGATGAACCCATAGAGTGCGCCGCTTTTGCCGTCAGAACAGCTTGTAAGGAATCCAAAGCGCTAAATCCTGCCAGAACCACAACAACACGGCCGTTGCCAGCATTATGAATGCAAATGGGATGGCCCCTTGAATAACCTCTTCAAGGCGCGCCTTTCCGACAGCTTGAAGGACAAACAGGTTCAATCCGACCGGCGGAGTGATTAGCGCTGTCTCGATCAGGACGACGAAAAAGATGCCGAACCAGATCGGATCAATTCCCATGACTTCAAGCGCAGGGAAGAGCACCGGAACCATAATTAGCATCATGGACAACGCTTCGAGGAAAAAGCCGATAATCAACAATACGAGCCCGACCGCGAAGATAAATATCGTCGGGTTTGAGATGTTTTCAGTGAGAAAGCTGCTGATCGATTGCGGAATCAGATACAGAGTAATGGCATAGGAAAAAACCTTAGCCCCAGCGACGATGATAAAAATCATCACAGTGGTTATCAGTGAATCGTGCACGGCTTCTCGCAGTTTTGCGAAGGTCATTCTTCGCATCGCGAATGTCATGATCATCGCGATCACGAACCCGATGCCCGCGCTTTCTGATGGCGTGGCTATTCCTGCATAGATCGATCCAATGATTGCTATGGCCAAGACGACAGTCGGAAGCGCACTTAATGTCACCAGCAGCCGTTGTTTCATTGGCATGCGCTCGACTTTTAAGCTCTCTTTGCCGCGCGCATAAAGCATGGCGTAGATGATAAAGAGCGTTGCAAGGAACAAGCCAGGTCCAATTCCGGCAAGGAAAAGCGTTGGGATCGAAGTCTCGGTAATGACGCCATAGATGATCAGCGGGATCGATGGGGGGATCAGAATGCCCAGGGTTCCTCCGGCGGCGAGTTGTCCCAAGATGAACGGGCGATCATAGCCGCGCTTTTCCATCTCGGGGATGGCGACGGTGCCAATTGTGGCCGCCGTCGCCACCGAGGATCCCGAAATCGCCGAAAAAAGCGTGCAGCTTTTGATCGTAGCGACACCCAATCCCCCGGGCCAATGCCCGACCCAAGCCTGAACGCTGGCAAAGAGATCCCGTCCGACGCCGCCTTTCAACAGCACGTTTGACATGAGCAGGAACAAAGGCACGGCCAAAAGTTCAAAACTGTCCATCGTCCCGAACAGGCGCTGCGGCACGGCAATCAGAGGGAGCCCTTTCAGCCATAACAGCACAACGCCAAGTGCGCCCATGGCAAAGGCGACGGGCACGCGCAAAAGCAGTAAACCCAGCAGGGCCCCGATGATCAGAATGGTTTCCAAGGGTCAGTGACCCCCAAGTTCATGGCTTTGCAGGTTCGCCTGACCCGTCCACACCCGGTAGATTTCCACCAAAGCCTGAAGCGACAGCAAACCAAACCCGACCCAGATCGCCGATTGAGTATAGGCCTTGGGTACGGCAAGGTAGCTATCCGTCGTGTGCCCGGCGAGCGTTGATTTCAGCCAGATGTCCCAGCCATACCGTGCGGCGACGCATCCGAAGAACACGATAACAAGCAACGAAAACGTCTCGACAATCCGCCGCCCCAGTGTGTTCGCATCCCGGAACGCCAAATCAATGACGATGTGCTGGCGGTGCTTTAGAACATAGGCTGTCGCGCCAAAGGTAGCCCACACCTGAAAGATCCTTGCGACCTCATCCACCCAGACCGTCGGGCTGGTGAGCGCGTAGCGCATGAAGACCTCGTAAGCCACGAATATGCCTATGGCGAAGAACATCCATCCGGCGACGATACCGAAGAGTTCAGACAGCCAATCGACGGTTCTGGTCAGGGCATGCAGCATTCGGGGCGCCTCGCCAAGAGAAGAAGCAACCGAACCAGAGGTGTCCGCTTGCTTTGACAATATGAAGAAGGGATTACATTCCGGACACGGCTGAAATCACTTCGGCGGCTGTATCGCCCGCGTCATCGACGAAACGCTGAGAAACGCTCGAGGTCGCCTCAATCCATTGCTGACGCTCTTCATCGGTCAGGTCGACCACGGTCATCAGGCCGCGCATTTCGTCGATCGTTGCATCTTCTTCTGCGTAGATCGCGTCACGTAATTGCTGTTCGACCTCAGCGGCGGCGTCCAGAATGATCTGCTGATGCTCAGGCGAAAGGCTTTCGAAAAAGTCGTTGTTCATGACGGCGACAAATTCGATGGCACTGTCATATGACAATGTCATGTGATCCATCACTTCGTGCAGTTTTCGCGACTTCACGGCAGACGCACCTGTCATGCCCACATCTACAGCACCCTGCTGATAGGCCAAAAACTGTTTTGACCCCGACATCAGCGTGGGTGCGCCACCAAGCGCCTCGACGGTCCAACCAATCACCTTGCCGTAGGTCCGGACTTTTTGGTCCTTGAGGTCGGCGGGCGTTCGGATGGCAGACCCGTTCGACAAATAGACGTTACGCCCAAACGCCTGCCACCAAAGAACCTTGGCCCCCGTTTCCTCAAGCACAGCGGCATCCAGTATGTTGCGCATCGGTGATCCGGTGGCAACGGCCGCCCGCAGATGGTCTTCGTCACGGAAAAAGAAGGGCAGGTTCACAACGTCTACTGCCGGGACCGCCCCAGTAAATCGGCCAAGAAACGCCGAACCGGCGTCGACAGCGCCTGTACCCACTGCTTCTGGAACCTCCTTATCTTTGTAAAGCTGCGCTGACGGGAACAACTGAACTGTTAGCTCACCGCCGGACTTCTCTTCAACGATATCCTTGAACGCGATCCAGTTCTGTCCAAGCGAATGAGTCTCTGGCAACTGTAACGTGACTCGGATGATTGTTTCGGCCTGCACCATGATCGGAGCCGACGCGATGAGCGTTACAGCCAACGCCGCCTTAAACATGTTACGCATGATTCCTCCGTCGAATATTCGGATTTTCCGCTTTCTTAACTTGTTTGGCAGCGTCGCAATGCGATGGCATTAATGTCAATTCCATATGCATCCAAATTCGGGAAATCAAAAAATCTACCCTAGCTGATACCCTTGCAGATATTGGGACATGAACTCGGACAATTCAGCTTGTACCGCATCCGGGTCCAACGCGACGAACCGACCTTCCAGCGATAGCTTTACTATGCCGTGCACGGCGGAAAACACAGTTCGTGCACGCGAAGCCAAGGTGTCGTCGTCCAACTGAGGGTTCAATTGCGATAACGGAGCGATGATCTCGGCGATGAGCACCGCGTGTTCCTCAAGGTGCCATTGCGGGACCGGTACGCCCGGCTGCATCCGGTGATCGAATAAAGCGGCCCATAGGTTTGGGTTCTCGGTACCGAAATCCAGGTAAGCCAACGCAAGTGCAAGCAGCTTTTCCTTGGGCGTCTCCTGCGATGCCGGGGCGTTTTGTAGTGAGACGTGCAAACGCGCCAGTGTGCGCGAGTTCACCGCCAGTATCAGAAGGTCCAGATCTTCAAACGCATTATATAGACTGCCCAGCGCACACCCGGCATCTTTTGTGATGTCACGTGCGCGCAGCGCGGCCAAACCTTGCGATTCAATACGCTTTTCCGCAGCATCCAAGATCTTTTTCTTCAGAATTTCTCTTTTACTTTCTGCCACTTAATCCTCGCAAGCTCAGAATTTATGAACAATGTTCATTTTTATTGTTGAACGATGTTCAGAATCATCGCATAGTCACCCCATGAACAACGTTCATAAACGAGGAGCCAAAGATGTTCAAACAGTTTGCCACTTTGTTAAGAGGCCGTGCCTTTGAGGCGGCAACCGTTGTTACGGATCGTCACGCTCTGCCCATTTTACGTCAGCAAATCCGGGATTGCGCCCATGCCATTCAGGTGTCGCGCAAGGCGGTTGCCGTCGCAATGGCGCAGAACGAACAAGAGATCAAACAGCACAAAAGGTTGACCCAACAGATCGCAGACCTTGAAACGCGCACGCTGGATGCCTTGCAACAAGACCGCGAGGATCTGGCCCGGGACGCAGCCGAGACAATCGCCCATCTTGAAGCAGAGCGTGACGTGTCAACGCAGGCGCAAGCCCGGTTTGAAACCGAGATCAGCCGCCTACGCACTGTCCTGCGCGAGGCCGAAACCCGGCTAAGGCAGTTACAGCGCGGTCAGCGCCTTGCCACGGCCACGGACAAGACGCAGCGCCTTCAGCAAGTCGCGCCCGACAGTGGGTTGTCCACACTCCGCGAGGCAGAAGACACCTTGCAGCGCTTGCAAGAGCGTCAAAGCGAGATGGACGCGACCGCGCGCGCCATGACCGAGCTGGAAGCAACGGGTTCGGCCGAGCACATTCGCGACAAGTTGGCCGAAGCAGGGTGCGGCAAGCCCTTGCGTTCAAACGCTGACGACGTTCTCGATCGCCTGAAAAAGAAAACGCAGAAGTCCAACAAATCGAAATCGAACTGACGCCCAAACCGATTTGAACCAACAGAGAAACTGAAAGGAATTGATCCATGAATACCGAAGAAAACCTGAACCTGCCGCAATCCAATGCCTGGAACATGTTCACCATTGTTTCGTTTATTGTCGCGGCAGCGATGATGGCCGGCGGCATCTACTTCCTGGAAGCCAGCTTTGCGGCAAAAGGGTTCTACTCCATGTCCGCGTTGATGTTGGTACATACCACCGTTTCAATCACAAAAACTCTGCGCGACCGTGAGGAATCGCAACGTCTGCACAATCGAATCGAAGACGCAAAGACCGAAAAGCTGCTGAAAGAGGTGGGCGAGAACATCGCCGCCTAAACGATAACTTCGCGCACCGACAGGCGCGTTCGACTGGGGGTGGCACCGTTGGCGACCCCCAGTCTCAACGCGTTAAACAGAACCCTGTCGGCTGGTATGGCAAAACGATGCGAAACAGCGGCGCGCGTAAGTGGGTCATCCGCCAAAGCCGCGGCGGGCCAACCCGCCAACCCACGGGCTGCAGCTTGCAACCAGGACCGATAGAACGCCCGGCCAGCGGCGACCATTGACCCATTTTCAGGCCAGTGAAACAGTGCGATTGCACCTGCCCCACGGCAGCGCGCAGCCTCGCCCGACAGGTGCGGGCCAAGGCCCAGAAACGATAACAAATCATAAAGCCTGCCACCTAGAATGGTTGGTGCAATCCTTGCAGTAGCCGCATCCATAGCAAGTACCTCTCGGTTCAGACCGTCGGTGTGGTAGTTGGGATCGCCCTCGCGCAAGCGCATCCAGTACAGCAACTCGGAACGAAAGTCCCTGGACCGCATAACACGGGCCGAGGCGATGTCGATTTGCCCGGCAAGCCATTCGATCTGGGACGCATCCTGGACCAATGTCATGTGGTCGGCCCGCCAATTCCGGAAGGCTTCTTGCGGTGCAGGTATAAAACCTGCTCGATGCGTCAGACGTTTTGAAACCTCCTTGGCCAGCACAACATCACCGGTATCGGCAGTTGTCTTGGGGACAATGCGGGCAATTTTGCGTAATCCCGCCTCGACCGGCGCTTCCGACAAGGTTACGTCGGCACCAAATCCGCGCGCCGCCAGGGCCAACACCGTGCCCTCGACCGCCGCGCCACAGGAAACGTACAGATCACGATTGTCCGGGTCACCGACAGGCAGGCGCCGCGACAGATCGACATGGACCTCGATACACGCGCCATCCAGCCGCCATCGCGCTGGCTGCGTGTTATGCGCCGAAGGGGCAAGCATCGCCTGCGCAACAATTGCTTCAAATTCTGCGCGATCCACTACATCAGCTCCTTGGAAAACAGGTGCAATCTGTGCAGCGGCAAGGCACCCGCCTTTTCGGTTTGGCGTAAACTGGCCGCATTTTCGTCGGCAATCCACGTGCCACCAACCGTTTTGTATCCGGCGGCCATCATGTCCCGTGTCATCTCGCTCAGCATCAGTGGATTGACCGAACGTCCCTGAAACTCGGGCATTACGCCCTGAAAGATGACCACTGCGCGGTCACGGCGGGCCTTGTACTTAAGGTAGTGATACGGCAGCGACAGGCGCAACCGCGATCCGATCCGCCGGAGCAACGGGTTGAGGTCGGGAATGGCAATCACCGCGCCCGCAGGTTGACCACGATAATGCACAACCTTTGAAATCCGCGGGTCCATGATCCACTTCATGTCTTTGGCCTGAAAGTGGAACTCTTCCGCCGTCACCGGAACAAACATTGAGTTGTCTTTGAAGCTACGGTTCAGAATGCCACGGGCGTCTTCAAGTCGTTCGGCGATGGTCGCACGGGTGACAGGCGCGAAAGAGAACCCTTGCTCTAACAATTGCGCGCGCTGCTCGTCGGGCAAAACCAGCGGGGCTGGGTTTGAGTCCAGACGCCGCTCGAACGTCGTCATTGGAAAGTGCGACTGATATCCATTCGCCTCAAGCAGCCCTGGCAGGTGTGCAGGCCCCCAGATCTGATCGGTGAAAGGGGCCCGGATAAAACCATCCGTCATGATCCCGGCCTGCTGCATCGCGGTCAGGTTGAAATTGCCGGTCAACCGGGTCATGCCTTTCGCGCGGGACCAGCTTTCCGCCGCCTGCAGCAATTGCGCAGCGGCCTCGGGATCATTTGCGCAATCGAAAAAGCCAAAGCATCCTCGCGCCTCATGATGCAGGTCGTTCGATCCCCGATGTAGATGGGCCGTGATGCGACCCACAGGCTTGCCTTGGCGTTTCACCGAGAAATAGGTGAAATCCGATGCATCGGAAAACAACGGATTCTTGATCGACAGGAAACGTTTCAGATCTGCCTTCATCGGCGACACATACGGAGTGCCGGCACCATAGGCGTGAAACGGGGCCGCGAAGAAACTTGCAAAATCCCTTTCGAGCAGCTCAATCATACTGCCCCCTCATGTACCAAGACGCGCGCCATGCGCTGTACGGCGCGCAAGGCTGCACCGGTACTGTCCAGAGTCGCGATTTCAGGGCTGTTGAGCATGACCACCCGCATTGGGGTGCCGGACAGGAACACCGCATGGGTCGCATCAAAACGGGCGAACAGCCAATTGACCTGTTCGTCATCCGTTGCCCCCAATTGTTGCACGGGTGTTGTGGTGAAGCTGGCGCGCAAATCATCAAGATTCATGTCCATCAAATCTGCTTCTTGCACCAGTATCACGTCCGGAGATCCGGCAGCACGGCGCAGCAAAGTCAGGCTGGCTTGTGGTCCCTGCCCTTTGACATCCGCAATCTCGCGCAGAGCGATCATCTGGCGATCCTCAATCCGCAAGGCAATCGCTGCCTGCCAAATTGCCAATAGCATGAGCGTGGACAAAGTGATCGCCATTACCTGCACGCCAGACCGCATATCCACCGGCACGATCGCCGAAAAGATCAGCGGTAGCAGAACGGCCATGACAATAACGATGCCGAAACCTCTCAGCGTATCCCACGGCCGCAATCCGGAACGGTTCATCCCGATCGACAACCAGCACAGTCCCAGCACGGCCACGCCACCCAGTCTGACCGGCAGGTCAAGCGTTGTCCCGCGCATGAAATCTGTTGCCAGAAACGGCAGGATCAGCAGAAAGGACAGGCTTATCCAATTGATGGTTCTGTTTTCCGCCGGTGACAGGCTGTCTTTGTCACGCCGCAATACAAACAGAGCTACGCCGCCCAAACCGAACAGTTGAAACAGCAGCAGGCCGGCCAGCCGGGTGATCTCGATACTGCTGAACTGGAAAAGACCCAACAGCCCGAAAATCACGCCCCCCCAAGCACAGAATTGTTTCAGCACCGGCGGCGCGTGGCGGCGCGAAAGCCCTTCGGACAGAACAAGTGCAGCCAAAGGAATCAGTGCCGCGCAGATATTTGTGACCGCCGAAAACAGCCAGCCCCAGCCGCCCCAGTGACCAATCCGCGCCAGCATCAGAACAACCAGAACCCACAAGCAGAATTGAAACCGTTTGGCGATTTCCGGCCTCTGCACCAGATCCTGAAGATGCAGCAACACAGTTGCCGCACCCAGCGCCGCACAGAGCGAAACCCAGGCATCCGCCAGAAAAGCCGCAGTATCCATCATGACGCCAGCAACCTGTTC
The DNA here is from genome assembly GCF_059609665.1 of Ruegeria sp. YTSC230. Classification (NCBI taxonomy): domain Bacteria; kingdom Pseudomonadati; phylum Pseudomonadota; class Alphaproteobacteria; order Rhodobacterales; family Roseobacteraceae; genus Ruegeria; species Ruegeria sp. YTSC230. Next base: position 26,417 of record NZ_JBXWMC010000008.1, read on the forward strand.
ATCTGCCGTCGAACCAGCGGACGCATCAGCGCGGCAAGAAAGCGCGGTAAAGGCCGCTCAACCTTGCCTGTGTGTGGGTTCAGAAACCAACCGCGATAATCCGCGCCGTGCGGGCGGCCCAGAACAGACTGAAGCGCCTCTCCTCCCATCAATGTCCCCGCCATGATGACCATCGGCGCAAAGGACATGCGGCTGCGGGTTCCAGCAATCACCTCACCTGCCAGAGCCAGATCAACGTGATGCCGGGATGAGGAATGGGTCAGCACATATTCGGCCTCAGCTTTGGCCGCCGCATCCCGCAACTCGGGGGTCAGCGCGTTCCAGCTGGTGCCGCGTGTGGTGTAGCCCAGACGCTCCTCGGGCATGGGGTCGTCGGGGGTTGTGACATAGACTGACGGCAACGGGGACGCATAGGCATCGATCACCGCGCGCCCTTTGGCCCGCGCCGTGCGATATAACAGCAAGCTGGCACCAAGATCGTCGGTGCCATTGATCACGACATCCGCGCTTTGAACCAGACGATCCACATGGTCGGACCATTCCGCACCAAGCACCTCAATCTCAGCTTCGGGATTGATTTGAAGACACTGATCCCGGGTTGCCTGCGCTTTGTCCTGATCGACTGTCTTCAGCGTTGCAAACAGTTGTCGGTTCAGGTTGGACACTTCGAACGCATCCAAATCGGCCAGGATCAACCGGCCCACCCCGGCGCGGATCAGGGTCATGATCGCGCTGCCTCCCATTCCTCCGGTGCCGCAGACGAACACACAGGCGTTGCGCAGGTGTGATTGTTCATCCCCGGACACAAAACCGAGGTTGCGGGTGGTGAAGTCCTGATAGGTAAATTCCGTCATTTATTCTGCTCTCGTGGCCTAAGGATGCCAAATTCGTGCCGCGTGTCTGCCCATTGCCAAAGCGGCATCGCCAGTCGCTGCAAAACCGCGGCTATGACAGCAAGGGCAAGTGCAACAACGGATCCGCGCGGAACTTCGCGCCCGACATAAGACAGGGCGGTTGGCATATCCATTTGCCCCAATTGCAGGATGTCATCACCCCGATCATAGTCGAGCTGGTTCTCGCAGAACGCATTGACGACCTGATCCCGATGTTTCGGCGCATCCTCGAAGGTTTTCTTCAGATAATCCGACCCGCCAGTATAGGCGTTGGTGATCACAAAGCGGTCTTCGTCAAACCCTGCATCAGGTCCGACGCCGAAAACATGGCGGTGATCCTTGATGATACTTCGCGCCAAATGCAGATGCAGAAGACTGCGTCGGTTCTGCGGCCCTGTCTGCGCCGTGGGAAACACACGGGCAAAGCCCTGACCAACCAGCCCCACAACTGCAGGGACTTGTGTCACATTCGAAACCCAAAGCGGGCGCATACCATTTCGAAACAAGAGCAGCACACAGGTCAACCCATAGAGAACCCAGCTGAAGCCCTGGTTGCGAAGATCTGGATCAACCATGACCAATCCCAGATGCAACACCTGTTCGGACCGGTGCCCGAGATCGACATCCATCAGGGCCAAGGCATTGAAGGCAACAGGCGTATCATCATCCCGGCGCGAAATCAGAGTGATCACCGAATGCTCAAGCCGGTCGCGATCCCCAGCGAAGACGCCATACGCCAGTTCCCCGGCAGGCAGCGTTTTCGACGCCACGCTCCGCAGATCCGCGACCAGGTTGTCCAGCTCCTCGCTCGGCATCCAAAGGCCGGGGCGTTCGACAATGCGTACGTGGTATCCACCCGGAATACCCAGACGAATATCCATGTAACGCTGCGAAGCCGCGTTAATTATGGCACTTATCAAATTCCGTTCCCGTTAATGTCTGCTCAACTCTGGATCCGAACTATGTTTCGGTAAAGCCAACGTTTGAAATCAACTTTGCCTGCAGTCGCATCGCTTCGTCATCAACCGGTTTTTTTCTTTTCGGCGCAAGTCCTGAATTCCGCCAGCGTCCAACCAACTTCTCTTTCCGCCGTCAGCAAGGTGGTCGACATATCCGCCGCTTGTACCCCAGGATAGCAAAGGAAGTCGGCGGGGATATTTCTGCCAAAGCCGAACGCCCGAATGTCACTTTTATTGTCGGGTCGCGCTCAAACCTCGCTACCCTGACAAAGTACAATTTGAGCATTGGGTGCTCCTTGAACCGGATAAAAAATTTCCCGGCTGTATCCCATTGCTTCATAGGTCTGCGAAACACTGCTAACCTGCCCGACCAATTCCAGCAACCCGAGTTTCGGATCGATGGTCTTTTCCGGAATGCTTGTCATTGATCGCCTCGCCTTGCTTGCGCACCAGAAGGGCGAAAATGTCAGATCAAGTTGTTTGCCTTGCACCCAAGACTACTGTCGGCTGGCTGTTTTGAAACGCGTCAAATCTTGCACAGATTGCGTGTCACCCGCGGGCGTTCCAAGCCGGTCGATCTGATCAGGCGAGCGTTCCGGTGCATCCACATGTTATTCTTTTGCGCGCCTGACCCTATCATTCAAGATCACTTGATAAAGCTCTTCGACGCCCATGTCGGTTGCTTTCCGTGTCATTTCTTGTTGATGGCTGCGATACATATTCCTGAGATTTACCGGCGCAGATTTTAACGCTGAACGGCTGCATGAATGCTATGAGGAGAAATCTCCTTAAATCAGTTGTTCGATCGCCTTTGGACATTGGGCCGTCGCGTCAGCACGAAATTAGGTGTCATTGAATCAACAAAGGTCTTGATTTTCGCACCATCTTATCTGATATTTCTGTCATGACAGAAATTTATGACATAACGAAATCAGACGCTGCAAGCCATTTCATTCTTTATTGGGGTGATATGGGCAATCAATGGGGCGTCAATCGCTCTGTGGCGCAGATTCACGCGCTGCTTTACCTTAGCTCCAAACCCCTTAATGCCGAGCAGATCGCCGAGTCGTTGGGTATTGCGCGATCCAACGTGTCCAACTCGCTCAAAGAATTGGTGAGCTGGCGCCTCATTCGCCGCATTCCGGTGCCAGGCGACCGACGCGAGCATTATGAGGCCGAAGTGGATGTCTGGGAAATGGGGATCCGCATCGCCCAAGGGCGCAAGGAACGCGAGATTGATCCGGCGACTCAAGCCCTGCGCTCTTGCGTGGCCCAGGCTGAAACCGAAAGCAGTCTTGACCCAACCGCGTTGCGGCGCATGCAGGACATGCAAGAGTTTCTGGCAACCGCCGATACGTGGTTCAGCGACATGCTTACGGTGCCCCGTCCGAAACTAGTGATGTTGATGAAAATGGGAACCAAAGTCGTTTCCCTGCTCAGCTTCACCGGAGGCAAAAAAAGCAGCTAAAAATTTGCCCCGTAATTTCTCTTTTGACGGAAAAAACAGAATGATCGAAATTAGCAAAAAGATAGCGCCGCCAGGCCCGAAGCCGGCTCAACCGCAATCCGATGCGGTCAGCAGTCTGGATGATCGGTTCAAGAACTTACTGGGGGCTTCGGCATGGTCTCGCCTGCCCAAAGCGATTCAGCGCCGGTTCAGCAAGCGTCTGCTGGGGGATGCCAGCCTTGCCTATCAGGGCCGCGTGACCCAAATGCGGATGAACCCCGTCGGGCGCGCGCTGGCCTTTGCCCTGCGCGTGATCGGGGCACCGCTGCCGTTTGATCGCACCTCTGTCGGTCGATCCGCCGTGGTCACCGTCACCGAAGATGCGGCAACGGACGGGCAGTTTTGGATCCGGCAATATGGTCGGGCGGCCGGGTTTCCACAGATGGTCGGCAGTTCAAAACGCTTTGCCGGGCCAACCGGATTGGAAGAATATATCGGCTTTGGGATCGGCATCTCGCTAAAGCTCGAAAGTACAGCGAACGGTCTCTATTTCGTCAGCGACCGGTACTTCCTGAAACTGGGGCAAAACCGACTGCCTCTGCCACGGTGGGTCTGTCCTGGGGGGCTTGTGGTCGGCCACGAAGAACTCGGGGGTGGGCAGTTCCGGTTCACTCTGGAACTGGTGCATCCGCTTTTTGGTCAGCTGATCTGGCAGGACGCAACCTTTCATGATGCTGAGGTTATCGGGAGTGTCCCGTCATGAAGGTCGTGATTATCGGCGGATACGGTGTTTTCGGATCCCTGACTGCCCGATTGCTGGCACGTGATGGGCATCAGCTTTGGCTGGCCGGGCGACGCCCTGAAAAGGGTCGCGCTCTGGCTCAGGAACTCGGGGCGCAAACCCTGAAATTGAACATTGGCAAAGCACCAGAAGCTGTTTTCGACGTTAAGCCAGACGTTGTGATTGATGCGGCAGGACCGTTCCAACACTATGGTGATGATCCGTATAAAGTCCCGAAACTCTGTATCGCTCATGGCTGCCACTATCTTGATCTGTCTGACAGCGCCAAGTTCACGAAGGGTATTGGTGCTTTGAACACCGAAGCAACAACCGCAGGTGTTTTTGCCCTTTCCGGTGCGTCCAGCGTACCCGGTCTGTCTTCCTGTATCGTCGAAGACTTGATCGAAGATCTGGATGAAGTTGATGTTATCGACATCGCAATCCTGCCAGGTAACCGGGCACCGCGAGGCATGTCCGTTATCAAGAGTATTGTCAGCGGTGTCGGACGGCGGCATCAGGTGTGGCGCAATGGTGCCTGGGAAACAACTAGCGGATGGACGGATCGCAAGTTGTATGAGTTGGAACCGGGTATGAGGCGCGCCGGATACAGCGTCGACGTTCCCGACATCGCACTGCTGCCGGAAAAGACAGGCGCGAAGAGCGTCATGTTTCGTGCAGGTCTGGAACTTCCGTTGATGAACTGGGCATTACATCTGCTGGCTAAACTCAGGCAGTACGGGCACTTTGAATTACCGGCCATTGCCTATTCTGCGCTCTACGTTCTTTCAAAAGCGCTTTATGCCTTCGGAAGTGACCGAGGCGGTATGCAGGTAAGTGTTTCCGGCAAGCGCGCCGGGCAGAGCCTGACCCGAAAATGGAAGCTGATCGCGGAAAAGGGGCACGGTCCTTTTGTTCCCGGTGTCATGTGCCGCGCGATCCTGCGAGAACATGACAACGTGAATGCTGGTGCGCGACCCTGCCTGGCAGAGCTGACAAGGCCCCTGGTTGAAGGCGCAATGGCGGATCTGGAAATTCGTACTGAGATCGTCGACTTGAAGGATCATGGCACAACTGACCCAAGAGGCGACGTGCAAAAGAGCAAACGCTCAGGCAATTCGGACAGGCAGCGCCTAAACACAGCAGCACCTTGAAAGAACCTGAACTCGAATCAAAAACGGCAAATAGTGGCGTTTTGCGATACGCCATACAGTTCACTTAATTCAAGATTTGACGCATTGGCTAATAGGCTGGTCCGCAACCTTGTATTTCAGCCTAGATAACAATCGCGGCAAGGACCTCAGCTAAGAGGACCTCATCAAAATCTGCACATCTTGGGCAGGGGAACTGCGCATTCACCCGTCACTTCTGGCGGCATGAAACACTTGACCGCAGATACGCTGGCATGGGGCGCCTTCGCGATTGCCTCTGCAATTCTGGCCGCGCAACCTTTGCAATGGCTTGTTCGAAGCTGGCTTAGCCCGGCTTATGGGTCTTTTGGGTATGTCTATGTCCTACTGATTTTGGGCCTGGCCGGGATGAGCTTGCTGAGCGGCCGCCGGAAAGAGGCAGGCTCTGACGTTCCAGCGATTGCCTTGTTGCTCTTGGCAGCTTTGATCCGGTTTCTGGGGCAGGTTTTGGCGATCAACATTCTCAGCGCTCTTGCGCTTGCTTTGGATGTTTTTGCGCTGGTCGGGTTGCTGCAGCTGAATCGGCGCCCTTTTGCGCTGTCGCCGTTTTGGATGGCTACGCTGTTCTTGTTTTCCTTACCGACCGAAATGGTCTTGCAGCGCACACTTGGGTTCCCGTTGCAGATGGTTTCCGCGGAACTGTCCTGCCACATGCTCAGCGCACTGTTCTCGAATGTTGTCTGCGACGGCGTACGCATCACCTTGGAACAGAGAGACATTCTGGTGGATTTGCCATGTTCCGGAGCCTCGGGGCTTTTGCTGTCGCTGGCCTTCGTGGTTACGCAAAACGCAGTTATGCGCCCGCGATGGCATGTCGGTGGCCTTAGCCTGTTGGCCGTGATCGGATGCGCCACCTTGGGCAATAGCCTGCGCATTTCGCTGCTGGCGATTGGGCTTGCACGTGGTCTGGATGTTATGGCCGAGCCTTGGCACAGCCTTATCGGGCTGGTGACCCTTAGCCTGACAGTTGCGCCTTTTGCCTTGTTTTATCGGCCCCGCAGCAGAAACACGCACAAAAGCCGCGCACATCCCAAGCAGTTCATTCTGCCCAAACCCATCAGGGCACTGGCAGGGTTTGCATGCCTGATCGGCAGCATTGCGATCGTGTCTCTCAAGGCAAACCCAGTGGATGTTTCAGGCAGTGTCGTAACCCCGAATCTGCCCGCACAAATCCAAGGATATCTGGGGCAGAAAGTGCCCCTGACACAGATGGAAGCTTATTATTTCGAAGCCTATGGCGGACACGCGCAAAAGGCTCAATTCGGTCCACTGGGGCTGAATGTGGTCAGCACGCGCGCGCCGCTGCGACATCTGCACGCCCCTGAAATCTGCCTGCGGGGTCTTGGCTACAAGGTTCGGTTTCTGGGCACACGCTATGACGGCGTGCCCAGCGCCTACTACCGTGCCACCGGCCCGGACGGGGACCAATGGCTGGTTGCGGTCAGCTACGTCGCACAAAACGGGCAAGTCACACCCAGCGTGGGCGAAGCGATCTGGCGCTGGCTGAACGGGTCCGGCGGCACCTGGAGCAGCGTGCAAAGGATCACCCCATGGGCCTTGGGCACGAGCTTGCGCGCCCAACTCGACGCTGCTGCGATTGCAGCGCTCGACATTCACACCATCAAAGGAACGGACATATGATACGGTATTTTGCTTTTATTTTTCTGCTATTCCCCGCGGCTGCGTACACCCAGCCGAAAGACGACATCGCGGGTCGATTGATCGGCAGCGGAGTGGCTGGTCCATTGGATCTGCCCTTGCTGAAATCGGACCTTTCCGTTGATATTCAGGGCGATATGGCAACCGTTCAGGTGCGGCAGGTGTTCATAAACCCTTCGGACGATCCGATGTCGGCGGAGTATCTGTTCCCCCTCAACCAAAAAGCCGCCGTCTACGCGATGCAGATGCAGGTGGGCGACGAAGTGATTGAGGCGCAGATCCAACAAAAGCACGAGGCCGAACAAACCTTTGAGACAGCAAAGCAAGAGGGCAAAGCCGCTGCTCTTTTGACCCAGCATCGTCCCAACATGTTCACGCAGAACGTCGCCAATCTGATGCCGGGGCAGCCGATTACCGTGACGCTGAGTTATGTGCAGGCCGTCCCTAAGATAGACGAAGCTTATGAGCTGGTACTCCCTCTGATCGTCGGGCCGCGATATCAAGGGGCGGTGAATTTTGACCAAACGTCTCAGGGCGTTGAGTTGGCCGATTTCCATAGTGAAGAACAGGTCACTTCTACCGTAACCGAAGTCGATGGCTGGACGGTTTCCGAGCTACCGCAATACCCTCTGGTTCCGCGCCTGACGAACCCCGATACAATTGAACCCGCGCGGGTCTCGCTGAACCTCAATCTGCGCGGTGCAGTTCCCGTTTCCAATCTGACAAGCGCCACGCATGATCTACAAGTCCAGGAGTCGGAGGGGGTAATCAGCGCCTCTTTTAAGCACGGGCGGGTGATCGACAACCGCGATCTTGTTCTGCGCTACACACTTGGTGGTGATGAGACGACAGCCGGAGTGCTGGCCCACCATGATGACCGGGGTGGCTTTGTATCGGTGCTGGTTGAGCCGCCAAAAATCCCGCAGTCGGATCAGATATCTGAACGAGAGCTGGTCTTTGTGCTGGACACCTCGGGATCTATGGGCGGCGCGCCTTTGGATGCCAGCAAGCGGTTTATGGAGGCCGCGTTGAAAGGCCTGCGCCCCGAGGATTATTTCCGCGTGATCCGGTTTTCCTCGAGCGCGTCCGAGTTCGCGTCCCAAGCCGTTCCTGCCACACGCGGTAACATCCAGTCCGGTTTGCGCTACGTGCACAGTCTGCGCGCCGGGGGTGGTACAGAAATCGACAACGCAATCCGTCATGCCTTTGCAACGCGGCAACCTGCCGACACTTTGCGCATCGTCGTCTTCCTTAGCGATGGGTATATTGGGCAGGAATCCCGCGTGTTGCGCACAATCCGGCAACAGATCGGCGATGCGCGTATCTATGCCTTTGGCGTGGGTACTGCAGTAAATCGCTATCTGTTGGACGCGATGGCCGAAGAAGGGCGCGGTTATGCCCGCTACGTTGATCCGACCCAGCACGCCTCGGATGTCGCAGACACACTGGCCCGGGATCTGAAATCGCCGGTGCTGACGGATGTATCCATTGATTGGGGCGGGTTGAATGTCACCGAAGTGGTGCCACAACATATTCCCGACCTGTTCGATGGCGGCTCAATTCGGGTTTTGGCTCGGTACGAAGGTGGCGGGCCTGCGGACATCACGATCAATGGCCTGGTGCAAGGTAGAAAAGCACAGATGCCACTCTCGACAGTCCTGCCAACAGAATCCGGTCCAGAAAGTGATACGCATCAGGGCACTGCGATCCCACTGACCTGGGCACGTTCCAAAATCGCGGATCTTGACCGCGCCATGGCGGTGCAGGCTGGCGATTCCAGAAAGATTGAAGCGCAAATCACCGATCTTGGGCTGAAATTCAACCTTCAGACGCAGTTCACCTCTTTTGTTGCGGTTTCAAAAATGGTCGTAAACCCCGACGACGCGCCAGCAGATGCCAAGCCGGTGGCCTTGCCGCAGGTGGCGAGCGTTGGCCCAGCAGCATATCCCAAAACAGCGTTCAGCGGGTCTTCGACACCCGAGCCGCAAACGATTTTCGGACTGATAATGCTGATGGCTTTGGGCGCGCTGCGCCTGAGCCGAGGCCAGAGGGTTTCGGCATGAGAGCGTTACCCTACAAACTGCGCACCGATGCCTGGTGGCTGGGGGATGATTTCACCTGGCGCAGACAACAGGTGCAAGCTCCACTTGACCCGGACAATGGCAGTATGATCTCTGATCGTGACTTCGGTAATATTTCGACGGCGGACGCATACAGTGAACAACATCCTGATCGTAGATGATGATGCCCGTATTCGCGATGTCGTACGCTTTGCGCTGGAAGAATCCGGCTTTCGAACAACCGAAGCATCCACTGGTCAGGACGCATTGGAGGTTTTTAGCAATACCCCGGCCGATCTGGTCGTGCTGGATATCGGAATGCCCGAAATGGATGGGTTGGAGGCCTGCCGGGAATTGCGCAAAAGCTCAACCGTGCCGATCCTGTTTCTGACGGCACGAGATGATGAGATTGACCGCATTCTGGGGTTTCAGCTTGGTGGCGATGACTATGTCACCAAACCCTTCAGTCCGCGTGAACTGGTGCTGCGGATCAAGGCCATCCTTGCCCGCTCGGCCGACATTAAATCGCCGGACGACGTGACGGTCTTTCAGGATCTGCAACTGGATCATAGCGCGCATCGCTGCACCCTTGCCGAGGCCGAGGTCCAGCTGACCGGGATCGAATTCGCGGTCCTGTCGATCCTGGCCAAAACACCAAGCCGCGTCTATGCGCGCGCGCACTTGATCGAGCTGGTTTACGGCCACAACACCTATCTGTCTGGTCGCACGGTGGATAGCCATATCCGTAATATCCGTCAGAAGGCGCGCACTTTGGGATATCCAGATTTGATTCAAACCGTGCACGGGGTTGGGGTGAAGCTGGGCGTTTGCCAGTGCTGACCGTAACGCAAAAATGGCGACCGCCGCTTGCGCTGGTGATTTCGCTGGTCTGCATCGCCCTTGTGACCCTTCCGATCATTGGTGTTTTGGGTGCCCGCCTGTCCAGCAACCAGTTCGCACGCGAAACCGAACGCAGTCTTTTGTCTCAGGCCGTTATCTTTGGCGAAATCTATGCCACGGCCTTTTCTGAGATCCAGGCCGCACCCGATGTCGGCCACAGTTTGTCCACTGAGCAGATGGAACGCCTTACTCAGGACTTTCATCCCATCCCAGCCAGTTTGGATCTGTTTCGCGGTCAGGTCTCGCCGCCGCGCCCCGACCCGGTTTCAAGTGATGAACCGCTGGACGCGCCGTATTCGGAGATCTCTCAATCACTGTCACAGCTGGCGAGGTCGGCTAAGAAAACCACTCTGTCGGGGTATGTTTTCATGGATCACTCTGGGCGGATCATCGCCAGCAGTGGATCAGCCAGCGGGTCTTTTCTGCATGTACCCGAAGTGTCGCAAGCGTTGGAGGGTGAAACCGTTTCATTGCTGCGACAGCGCGATGACACGTCCAATCGGCACCTGCTGAACTCGATCAGTCGCGATACCTCATACCGCGTGTTTGTCGCCCACCCGGTGGTGTTGAATGACAGGGTCATCGGGGCCGTATACCTGTCGCGCACGCCAATGGACCTTCGGAAATTCCTGTTTCAGGAACGGTTCACGCTTGGCTCTGTCGTGGTGTTCATGCTGGTGTCTGCAGCTGTGGTCGGTTGGATGATGTGGCGGCTGATCTCGAAGCCAATTCGCGATCTCAGCTGTCAAAGCCAGGATGTCGCCAGCGGATTGAAACCGATCCCCGATCCCGTGCAGCACTATGGCGTGAAGGAACTGGCGGAACTGGGTAACAACGTCGTTTCGATGGCTGCAACCTTGTCAGAGCGGTCGACTGCGATCGAGACTTACACGAGCCACGTAACACATGAGTTGAAATCGCCGGTCACGGCAATTTTGGGTGCGGCAGAGCTGTTGTCTGATGGGCCGTCAGCGGTATCCGGTGATCGCAACCAGAAACTGGTTCATAACATTCAGCAAGAAGGTCTGCGTATGAACGCCTTGCTGAGCCGCCTTCGCGAACTGGCACGGGCCAGTATTCGAACTGACCCTACCCCAACGTCACTGGCGGATATGGTCCAGGCGGCGTCAGCCGCGTTTTCAGAAAAGGTTGTCGAGTTGCAGGCGCCGCCAGAAACGTACCTGCCTTTGTCCAAAGATCAGGGCCATATCGTTCTGCATCACCTTCTTCAAAACGCGTTTCAACACGGCGCAACACGTGTCGACATAAGTTTTGACGCGGCTTCAAACAGCCTGATCGTTTCCGACAATGGTGCGGGCATTTGCCCGCGAAACAGTGCACGCATCACAGAACCATTCTTCACAACCAGACGGGACCAAGGCGGCACTGGTTTGGGCCTATCCATTGTTACCGCTGTTTTGAAACAGGCAGGTGTAGCGATTGAAACAATGACCCCAAAGCAAGGCGCCAGTTTTCGGATCAAGTTTTGAACCTTTGCTGGAAATAGTTCGCCGAATAACTTTGAGACACTTGAAAGAAATACGTCGTTATTCGTTTCACCTACACTTGGCAAAAGCGGTGCTACTTCATGCATCTCCACATCATTAAGCGACTACGAACCAGTTGGAGGGGCTTTGAGATCAAGACCAACAGCCACATTCAACACAATAGTGAACTTAAGAGCGGTGGGAAGTGAGCCCTACAGAAAGATGCTTGACGGCTCTTCTTATGTCCGCTTCTTCGGAAAGTGGTATTTTATCTAGCGGTGACATATATCGCGAGTCTTGGAATTCCGTCAAATTCTCCTAAACAAACGGTTGGGGTCGTTCGCGAACGTTTAAGGGCGTCGCGAACGATTATGGGTGATCCTACAAAATCTGTAGGGACGCGCATAACGCTGCGCTTCTGCTATTGATTTCAATCATTAAATTCAGATGTTCTTGCCCATAACATTGCGTGGTATTTGCGCATAATTTTGCACGATTTAGCCAAAAGTTTGCACACTCCCCCTATCGGTGTCCAACTACATCCTTCCGAAAGTCTCTTTGAGTTCTGCGACTTGTTCTGCATCCAACATCCGGGTTGGCATACCCCGCAGTGCCACGGACAGCTTGGCTGTTTCTTCCAACTCTTCCGCTGCACAGACCGCTGAAAAGAGATCCTTTCCTGATACGACGGGACCGTGATTGGCCAGCAGAACAGCACTATACTTGCCGCCCAGTTCGCGGATCAAATCACCGGATTTTGGATCACCCGGCTTAACGTATCGAACCAGTTTAACCGTGCCTACGCGCATGACCACGTATGGTGTAAGCGGCGGAATACAGTCATTGGGATCGGTGTCTTCCAGACACGACAGTGCGGTGGCCCAGGTCGAATGCAGATGCACCACTGCACCAGCTTCCGGCCGCGTCTCATAGAAGGCTTGGTGCAGAAAGACCTCCTTGGTCGGCTTGTCTCCGGAAACGTGGTTGCCATCCAAATCAATCTTGGCAATTCGCTCGGGGTCAACATTGCCCAAAGTCGAATTCGTTGGCGTCATGAGAATCCCGTCCGGTAAACGCGCAGAGACATTGCCCGCAGTGCCAACGGAAAAGCCACGCACAAACAGCGAGGCACACAGCTCCGACATCTGCTGCCGCAGCGCCATTTCTTCAGAGCTCATTTGCCCGACTCCATCATTCTCAGCGCTTTCGCGAAAAAATCCGGAGCGCCAAAGTTTCCAGACTTCAAAGCCAGCGCAATGGGTTCAGATTTCCCAACGCTCAGGACTGGCACGCCCGGGTCAATCTCTGGCCCGATTGACATAGCCGGTGACCCCAGTGCCTCAGAGACGGCCTGGGCGACAGCTCCCGACGTCTCTCCACCGGCCACGACAAGGCGCTCATAACCCGTTTGGACAAGTTCCCGTGCAGTTTCTGCAAAGAGATTATCCAGCCTGTTCGCTACAGCTTCCTGACCAAATTGATTTTGGATCGCGCGAACATCATCCTGGCTTCCCGATGAATACGCGAGCGGGGCCTGACCCGGATGCGCTTTAAAGAAATCCAGAAGCGTTTGCGTGGTCACATCCCCGGACATAACACCCGGAACATCAATGGCGAAGGTCGGATGGGATACCGCATGAACATCAATCTGCCCACGGGTCGCACCCGAGCAAGACCCAGCAAGGATCGCGGCCGGCCCAACGATACCAGCGGAAGCATTGCCACCTCTTTTGAACGAAGCCTCTTTTAGGAAGTTTCTGGGGAGCCCCAGTGCTATCCCCGAACCCCCGGTTATGAGCTTGGCGTCTTTAAGAGCCTCGCCCCAGGCCAACAAATCTTCGTCCGAAATCGCATCGCCAATTACAAATCGTTCGTCGGCCTTCTGTAAAGCAGCAGCAATCGCCTCTGATCCTTGCTCCACGGCGTCAATTGACACCAACCCAACCGCTTCTTGGGTCTGATGCTGCAACCAACGCTTAATATTGGCATCCGTCATCGGAGTAAGAGGGTGATTTTCCATCCCGGACTCGTGCAAAAGCTTACCGAGCACAAATAGATGACCGTGATAGATCGTGCGTCCCGTTGTCGGAAAGGCTGGGCAGAAAACCACCTTTTGCGCACCCAATTCTTGGGCCAGTGCTTCCGCAACGGGGCCGATATTTCCTTCCGTCGTGGAATCGAAGGTCGAACAATACTTGAAGATGAACTGCTGGCATCCTTGGTCCGCGAGCCACCGCAAGGCACTCAGACTGTCTGCAATGGCTTCCTCGACCGGTGCAGTGCGGCTCTTGAGCGATACGACACCCGCTTCGATCTCCTCGTCGGCTGGGAGATCCGGAATACCTGGAAACTGCGCGGTTCTTAATCCACCTTCAGGCTCAACGCCCTTTGCCAAGGTGTTCGCGATATCACTCGCACCGGTAAAGTCGTCCGCTATGACGCCGATCTTCATAATTTGATGTCCCTGGTTGGCCCGGAATCCAACCTATGGATATGCGGTGCCGCACCGACGGGAAAAACCTCACGCACAAGTGGATCATGGCCGGGCACGATAAGTCGAGGATGCGAGGCCAGCCTCTCGAGCGTCTTAAATCCATCCATCATATCTTGCAGGTCGACGACGATGGGAAACGCTTTGCGCGCCATGAAATTCTCATAGTAATGAGAGGCATCAGAGGCGAGCACCATCCACCCGGCTTCCGTCCTTACGCGAACGCATTGCAACCCTCGCGAATGCCCACCAATGCAGTGCACCGTGACCCCGTCTATAATCTCGGCTTCTCCATCGTAGAACACGACCTTCCCTGAATAGAGACGCTTTACGACCTCGCAAATATGGCCCGCCGTGAAAGGTGCGCGCAGATGGTCGTGGCACATGCAGGGGCCTGTGGCGAAGGCCATCTCCGCCGATTGCATATGCAACTTCGCGTTCGGGAACATATGCAGCCCGCCCGCGTGGTCATAATGAAGATGGGTCACGATAACCTCGGTTACCGCTTCCGGCGAAATGCCTAGGGGCCGCAAAGCCTCGCGTGGGTCCATCGCGATAGGACGACCACGGGCGGCGGCTTCATCGGAGTCGTAGCCAGTATCGACCAGAATGACTTTGTTGCCGCGTTTGAGCACCCAAACAAAGTAATCCATCGCGTGAGGCGCGCTGTGATTATCATCGATGATGAAACTATCAGCTCGCGTCCGGGCATTGCGATCCGCGTATTTCACGGCGTGGATTTCCCAATCGTTCATCGGATGACCTCGGAATACTGGTGAACCACCTTGGTGGCGATCATATCAGCCACAGCCGTATCGAAGGACCGAAAATGCGCGCTTTCCAGGTGGGCGGAGAACGCCGCGCTGTCATCATAAACCTCATAGAGAAAAACTGTCTCGGGATTGCCGCCGAGGCAAACGTCAAACTGCTGGCATCCGGCTTCTTCACACAAAGAAGTCGAAGCGTTTTCGACCATCAGCGGCAAAAAGGTGTCTCTCGTACCGGGCTTGATAGTGAAGGTGACAGTAACCACAAACATCAGACGGAAAGTCCTTTCAGACGTGAGAAAGCGCGCTTTGCGACGGGCAGTTGGCTGAGGATCAGACCAATGTTGAGCACCAGCAGAATGGCCGCACCGGGCCGCGAAAAGAAGACCGAAAGATCCCCATCCGACAAGAACAGCGACCGGCGGAAGGTTTCGTCAAACAGGCTGCCCAAAATAACACCTATCACCAACGGCGCGATTGGGTATTTCATCAAGTTCATGAAATAGGCAACGGCGCCGACGCCAAGCATCAGGTAAAGATCATTGATGCCACCACCGACGCTGAAAGACCCAATTGTTGTTAGAACCATCACAACCGGCAAGAAGATAGTCTGCGGAATGGCGAGTATTCTGATGAAAACCCGAGCAGTGAACAGGCCCATAAGGAACATTGTCAGGGAGGCCAACACAAGTATTGCAACCACGCGCAGAATGATCTCGGGATCTATCGTGGGGCCCGGGATCACGTTGTTGATCTTGAAAGCCCCCATCAAAGCCGCGGCGGGTGGTGAACCGGGAATGCCCAACACCAAGAGCGGGATTAGCGCGCCCCCAATGCAGGCGTTGTTTGCTGTTTCAGAGCACAGCAGACCTTCCAATGACCCTTTTCCAAACTTGTCGCCCTCGGCAGATACGGTCTTGCCGACACCGTAACTGACCCAACCGGCGACATCTTCGCCCACGCCGGGAAGCGCTCCTACCCCGGTCCCGATCACTCCTGACCGGCCAATGGTGGGCAGGTAGCGTCGGATGGAGCGTAGGTTCGGAAGGATGCGACCTTTCAGGGCCATAACTTTCCCGGCCTCAACGTGCCTTAAACCGTCGATGATTTGGGGAATGGCAAATGCCCCCATCAAAACCGGCACGACCTGAAACCCGCTCATCAAGTAAGACCAGCCGAAGGTATAGCGCGGTTCAGACAACAGAGGGTCAAGCCCCACCATGGACATCGCAAGCCCGATCAGACCGGCGATCCATCCCTTGATCACCAGGTCTTCGCTCATCAAAGTGCCAGAAAGCAGAATGCCGAAAAGGGCCAGCAAGGCTTTCTCCGGGCTTGCGATGTTCTTTGAAACCAAAAGCAGCGCCCAGACAAAGATCAAAAGCGTGATGGTCCCGATAACCGTGCCAATGAAACTGGCCGTCGTGGTCAGCCCAAGTGCTTCGCCCCCTCGACCCGCTTTGGCCAGAGGGTAGCCATCCATGGCCGTCGCCGCGCTGGCTGCCGTGCCCGGAATGTTCAGCAAAATAGACGGGTAAGAGCCGCCGTAAATCGCGCCGACATATGCCCCGAGCAAAGCGATAAGCGAATAGTCCAATGGGATCTTGTTGCCGAAGAAACCCGTCAGGATCGTCACTGCCAGCGTTGCGGTCAGGCCGGGCAATGCGCCGAAGGTGATGCCCAGGAACACGGATGCGATCAAATACAGATAGGTCAGCGGGTCTACTGCCAGGCCCACGAATGCGGTCCCAAATCCAGCCAGTTGCGAAAGGATAAAGTCCATCCGGTCAATCTTTCCATAGCGGACGAAGCGTCACGTAGTAGTGGTATTCGATTTGCTTGAAGATCAGCCCGCCGCGCGCGGGCACGTTCTGTCGGAAAACAAAGGCCATCGCGCAAACCAGAATGAACGGGGCCAATATCGCGATTAGTGGCACGAACCTCAAAACGGGCTCAGAGGACGCTTTGGTCAACACCACAAGTGTGAGCGAGACCCATAAGGCCAGTGTAAACCAATCATCACTGTGTGCGTTCCAGTCCGCCTGCGCGGGAAATACAGCAAACGCAAATAGCCCGGCAGAGACAACCGCGCTACAGGCCACCAAAGCACGCCGCGCATGACCCCCGTAGTAGCCGTAAGTCAGAGCTGTAATCAGCAACCCAGAACACAGAATGAAGTCCACTCTGGGAACCAGTCCGACGACATATGCAAGAAGGATCAGGCCTATTGTAGAAGCTCGATAGGCTTCCGACTTATCCCATCCGATGCCCAAAGCACTGAGCGCGTTTTGGGCCCCACCTGAGCGGATTGAAATAGCCAGCAAAACGAAGGACAAGCTAAGCAATCCACCGAAGATGAACAGCGGTACAATTGCAGCCGAGTTGTACCAATCCGATCCACTTACACCTGCGCGGTTTTCGCCCCAAAGTGGAATGTCCGATGTCTTCCAAAGAAAAAAGACGGACACTGTTATAAGAACAATTGCTGCCCAAAAGTCGCGCGACCGCATGACCAGTGTTTCGTCAGGTTTGTCCATTGCCTGCCTCCTGAGGAAAAGGGCGCGATCAAGCGCGCCCCTTCAAAATTGATCGGATTAGGGCTGCTCGATACCCAGCGAGGCCGGATCCACTGTGGCAGCGCCAAGGTCCTGCAAGGTGTAGGCAAAAGTAGCCTCGAGGTTCGCAAACAGTTCTTGAGCTTCTTCACCGTGTTGACCACCGACATCATAGTTGTTTGCAGAGGCCCATTCGGCGACGGTGTCGGAGGCAATAGCTTGCTCGAAGGCATCACCAAGCGCGGCTTTTACATCGTCCCCGGCTGAACTGTGAACTGCAAACCCGATGGCCTGTTTGAGCGGCAAATACTGATCAAGACCGTCATAGATGCCAAAGGCAGAAGGCACTGTTGCCCCTGCAATCTGCGCATCTTCGGGCGTCAGCATCGCGAGCGGCTTCAACTGACCGCCTTCGATCAGCGGAGCTTGTTCAGCCAGTGAGGTCACAACCAACGCAACTTCACCCGCTATCGCTGCTTCCTGACCTGGCGCCGAGCCTTTGTAGGGAACAAACTTGAATTCTGCGCCGGACCCTTTTTCGATGGCCAGAAGGTTCAAGTGGTGGATTGAACCTGCGCCGGAAGCCGCCGCGGGAATAGTGCCAGGAGCGGCTTTCGCAGCGTCGACCAGTTCTTCCAGCGTATTGTAAGGGCTGTCCGCCGGGACCGAGATCAGATCAGGTGATCCGCCAACAATGAACGGATACCAAAAATCAAATTTCTTATCCCAACCACCCTGCACAGCAGCGGTGACGTTCGACTCTGACAAACCAACCAATGTATAGCCATCGTCTGGTTGGTTCATGACGTAAACCATACCATTGGAGCCTGCGACACCACCTGTTTGATTGATCACATTGATCGAGACCGGAAGGTGTTTTTCCATCTCGGCCATGATCATCCGGTTGATCGTATCCGTACCTCCTCCGGCCCCCCAGACCACAGCTGTGGTGATATCACGATAGGGATAATCCTGCGCAGCAGCTGCCCCTGTAATCCCGGTCGCCATCACGGCTGCGGCCGCCAACCGCCCTAGCTTTAGTTTCATTTCCAAGTCCTCCCAAACATCTTTGCGTTTATTATTGCATTTATTTGCGTATACATTAAAGAATGCATTGTCAACGTACTGTAGTGGAAGCTGCTATCGCGCTATGAATGCGAAACGGGAAGGAAACGGGCCAAGATGAAAAAAATGTACGATGTTGCGGTGTTCCACGGGGACGGGATCGGCCCGGAAATTATGGCCCCTACGCTTGAAATCCTGCGCCAGCTCTCGGGCAACAGTCCCAGCTACGAGCTGGCGTTTACAGACGCGCCGGCAGGCGCAGGCCACTACGCCAAAACAGGAGAATCGTTTCCGGCTGGGTCACTCGAAACTGCACGCAACGCCGACGCGATTCTGCTATCTGCAATGGGTTTGCCGGATGTGCGATACCCTGACGGAACCGAAATTTCACCGCAGATTGATTTGCGAAAGCAACTGGGACTTTTCGCTGGTGTGCGTCCTGTAAAAGTAAGCAGCGGACAAATGACCCCCTTGGCGCTGCCCCCCGGAAAAGAGATCGACTTTGTCTTGATACGCGAAAGCACAGAAGGGCTGTTCTTCACCCAAGGCGCTGGCGAAGTTACCGATGACGAAGCACGTGAAACTCTGCTGATCACGCGTGAGGTGTCCGAAAAACTGTTCCGTTTCGCGTTTGAACTCGCCCAGAACCGCAAAAGAACCGGGCGCGGCCGGGGTCGAGTTACATGTGTCGACAAAGCCAATGTATTCCGCGCCTTTGCGTTCTTCAGATCGATGTTTGATGCAGAAGCTGCACACCATCCCGAATTACAGGCAGACCATGCCTATGTTGATGCTACGGCTCTGTGGATGGTCCAGAAGCCTTGGGAATTTGATGTCTTGGTGACTGAGAACATGTTCGGAGACATCCTCTCAGACCTTGGTGCGGGTCTCATGGGTGGTCTGGGACTGGCGCCATCAGCGGATATCGGGTTGAATCACGCTGTATTCCAACCCTGCCATGGTTCCGCCCCGGACATTGCGGGACAGGGTATTGCAAACCCTTTTGCGATGATCCTGTCCGCAGCAATGATGCTTGAATGGTTGGGGTTCACCCATGATCATCCAGACCTGTCCAGCGACGGCGAACGATTGCGTGAAGCCGTGGAAAAGGTGACGGCGAACGGACAGAACCTGACCCGTGACCTAGGTGGAACGGCCGGAACGCAGGGTGCCGCGTCATCGGTATTGGAAGCAATGCGGGCATGAATACTCAACAAGCCATCAGAGTCGCGTGTGTGGGTGCGGGGTACTTCAGCAGGTTCCACTACGAAAGCTGGTCCCGAATGCCCGGAGCGGTTCCGATTGCATCCTGCAACCGTGATATCAAAAAGGCGAAGGAAACAGGACTGGCCGCTTACGATGATCTGTCAAAAATGTTGGAGGCGGAAAAACCAGATCTCGTGGACATCATCCTTCCACCTGTGGCGCAAGCCGACGCAATCCGCTCGGCACTGCGGTTTGGTATCAAGTGGCTGATCTGCCAAAAGCCATTTTGCTTATCTCTGGATGAAGCTGAGAAGATTGTTTCAGAGGCTGAAGCCGTTGGTGCAACTATTGTTGTACACGAGAACTTCCGCTTCCAGCCTTGGTATCGCGCAATCAAAGAGGCGATGACCGAGGGTCGAATTGGTACACCTCTCCAAGCTACTTTCCGGCTTCGACCCGGCGACGGACAGGGACCACGCGCCTACTTAGACCGGCAGCCGTACTTTCAGGACATGCAACGTTTCCTTGTTCACGAAACAGCGGTTCACTGGGTAGACACATTCCGATTTTTGTTCGATACGCCCAGCGCAGTTTATGCGGACTTGCGCCAAGTTAATCCCGTTATCGCGGGCGAGGATGCAGGTTTCATCCTGTTTGATCACCCCAACGGTTTGAAAGCTCTGTTCGATGGCAACAGATGCCTTGACCACAGTGCCGAAAACCTGCGCCAAACCATGGGCGAAGCTCTCATCGAAGGAACGGAAGGTTCACTGCGTCTTAACGGCGACGGTTCAGTTGAACTCCGCGCATTTGGAAAACAGGAGCGACAGCAGATTCTACCTCCAAGCGATCATGATGGGTTTGGAGGAGACTGTGTCCACGCCTTGCAAAGTCACGTCGTTTCAGGCCTTCTAAGAGGCACGCCGTTGGAGAACACGGCTCGAGACTATTTGGACGTGATCCGCATCGAAGAGAACATCTATCTCTCGGCTGCGGAGAGACGAAAGATCAACCTGGAGACGCCGTGAAGGATCAGGACAACAGAACTCTTTCCAATACGCAACGCGCTGTTAGGGATTTGCGAAAGATGATCCTGTCCGGCGAACTTGCGGCCGGAACTGACCATCTGGAATCGGAACTCGCCGAGACTCTTGGCATGTCCCGCACCCCGATACGGGAAGCTGCGCTGATGTTGGAAAGTAAAGGGTTGCTGGAAATGCGGCCCCGCAAAGGTGTGCGAATACTGCCAGTTTCGTCGGACGATATGCGCGAAATCTATGACATCCTAACTGAACTCGAAAGTCTCGCAGCACTGCGCGCCGCCGAAGCGGGTTATTCAGAAGATGAACTGGCGGTACTTGCCGGATCAATTGCAAAGATGGACCAAGCCATCGAAGCCGAAGACCTTGAAGCCTGGGCCGAGGCCGACGAGTTGTTTCATCAGGAGCTCGTTCGGTTGGGCGGCAACAAACGGGTCGAAGCGATTGTTGCCATGATGAGCGACCAGGTGCGCCGCGCACGCGCAACGACGTTGTTCATCAGGCCCCTGCCCGTCAAATCCAATGAAGATCACCGAGTCGTTTTCCAAGCGATTAGTGAAGGTCGACCGGATGTCGCCCGTGAACGCCATCGAGAACACAGGCTGCAAGCTCAGGCCATGCTTTGCGGGATACTTGAAAAGCATCGGCTCAACAGCCTCTGATCTTCTCGTTTCCAATCCTTAATCGGCTAAAATAACTGCTTATTTTCGGCACTAAAAGCGCTCCGAATAATTGTCTGCCAAGGCAGTCCGCAGTTGAGCCTGGCTGTTCTGATTTTCTTTTTATAAATCACTCAGCCAATCACTGCATCGATTGGGGTTGATGTAGTACGAATTCGTATTAAATTAGTCCGATATCGCACTACTGGAGAGTCAACATGCCAAACCGAAGACGTTTTCTCAAGATTCTAGGCGGAGGCACAATACTGGCGGCAACGGGCGCGGTTGCGTTCCTCGCTACACGCACGCCGCATGACGCGCTGGCTCCGTGGACGCCAAAACCGTATGACGACCCACGTAAAGCCGCTTTATCCTACGCAATTCTCGCCCCCAATCCGCACAACTTGCAACCTTGGCTGGTTGAGTTGGCTGGACAAGACAAGGTGCGCATCCACCGTGATCCTGATCGCGAGCTTCCGGAAACCGATCCTTACCACCGCCAGCTCTATATTGGCCTCGGTGCATTTGTTGAGACTATGGTCCTAGCGGCAGGTGCACAGGGGTTTGATACCGAGGTCAAGTTACTGCCTGATGGGGATGACGGACCCGTCGCAGAAGCAGTGTTTGTGCCGGGCGGGGCATCCGATCCACTATCAGATCAAATCCTAAAACGGCATTCGAACAAAGAACCATACACTGAACAGCGCCTCTCTGCCGATCAAGTGGCTACGCTTGGCGAATATGCAACTTTGATTACCGACGAAGATTTGGTGACCCGTATTCAAGATCTTACGAAACGCGCTTTTGAAATCGAAATGCGAACGCCGCAGACCCTGAAAGAATCCGTCGACCTGATGCGGATCGGGAAAGCAGAAATCAACGCCAACCCGGACGGGATTGAATTGCGCGATCCCATGCTGGAAACGCTGCGACTTACCGGCCTATTGGACAATGAGACCCTGATGAACGTTGACCACTCAGGCACTCAGTCACACATGCGAGACTACTTCGCGATGCTAGACGCGACGCCGCAATACGCAGTCCTTACGACAGCCACAAATACGCGAAGCGATCAACTCGATGCCGGACGTCAATTGATGCGTTTTTATTTGAAGACAACCGAAATGGGCCTGGGCGTTCATCCGGTCAGTCAGGCCCTTCAGGAATATCCTGAGATGGCTAACGAATACGCGCTGGCTCATGAGCTTCTTGCGTCACCGGGCCACACAGTGCAAATGTTGCTGCGTTTGGGGCATGGACCCGAGCCAATCGCCGCACCGCGCTGGCCGCTGGAGACACGAATTCTGAATGAAGCCTGAAGATGAGACCAACGAAGTCTACCGGTTCTTCACCGAGGTCGGGATCATCAATCAGTTGATCTCGACCAAGCTTGAAGCGTTCTTACCTGGTCGAATGACGGCGACTCAATTTGGAATTTTGGGCCATCTGGTACGGCGGCCCGAAGGTGAAACCCCACTGCAACTCTCAAACGCGTTTCAGGTGCCCAAGACTTCGATGACGCATATGCTCGCCAGCCTTGAAAATCATAACTTGATCACTCTTGAGACAAACCCAAAGGACAAGCGTTCGAAAATTGCCCGGTCAACGCCGCAAGGCGCAGAGTTCCTGAAAACTTGTATGGAGCGGATGTCGGAAGCTCTGGCGCCAATTTTGTCCGAACTCGGGGCAAGTCCATTTCACAATTCTCTGCCGAATCTGACGCTCATACGCGAAGCTTTGGACAGCGAACGGGACTAGGCAAAAACTGGTGTTAGCCAGAATGTGAAGCCAAATTCTTAGAACATTATGCAATCTCGACCCCGGGGGAAGACTTGCGGGTTGATTGAGCTCATAACGCCCTGTTTCGCGAAGCTGCAGTGCCATGCCCGGGGTAGACACAGCAAAAATCAATAAGGCGGTGGGCCTCACAAACACTCAGGATGCTCCCAAAACTGAGTTAGAAAGGTGGGGCAGTGACGTGACGGGTCAATACAAAGAACAATAGAACTCCTGACAAAAGAGGCCATCACATTGCCTGGCCAGAGAGCCGGAGAACGCCAAGAATTTGCGCAATGTTGCGTGAGTTTGAAATTTCCGGCGACGCAAACCAAGGTGAAGAACTGGAGCAGCTTTTTGAATCGCAGCGAAACCCGAGGTTCCGCGTCGTGCAACAACTACCGAAGAGTCTGTTGAGTCACTACTCTCGGCGCTGCGTGTTTCTCGGCTTTGGTGCTACCAATTGCAGAGTTCGATCTGATTTACCCTAACTCACAGAAAGCCTGGCGTTGTGCCCCGAAGCGCTCAAGCTTCAGCGATCATTGTGCCCCAGCTGGAAAAGCCACTCTCTGTCTCACAGATGATCGTTTCCGCCCCGGTTACCTCATCGTTCCCAAAGTAGCACTCCGCAAACGCACCAGTGCCAACAAATGATAGGGTCAGGGCAACAAGGCCCAATGCTGCAATCCTCTTCATGATACTCACTCCTTTAGATAAGCGTCATGTGGGAGTTGTTTTTTGCTAAAAGTACTTTGCTTTGATTAAGTATTTTTAACTTGGGACTGCCAGTCGAGTTGTCTCTTCAGAAAGCAGCACACTCTGAATGTTCGCTCAGAAAAGACAGGTTCAGCATCTAAAAAGAAGAAACAGCACATCCGCATTCAGGAACTGACAGAAGAAGAAATACCGGCGTTGCGGACCTATTTGAAGAACACAGCCCTCGTTTGAGAGACCTTCAGTAGAATCCAATCTCGCTGACATCTACGCTGGCCTCGTGATCGCGCCCGTAGGCTACAACTCCAACAGAGGTGATTTCGTTAGCAACGGGAATAGCGCGCAACATGGCACCTGAAGCCTTGAAGCCTGACAGAGGTAAAGAGACTTCGGTCCATTTGTCAGAAGTTGCGAACTCGGCCTGATAGTATTGCCACGGAAGCACCGTGCCACGTGTCCTGAGGTGGACGAAGTATTGCTCGCCATTCCCTCGTACCAACAGCCTGACGCCCGAAACACTCGAATCTGGCCGATCAGGCAACTTGCGTCGAAACTGGATGAAGCCACCGTTGTTTTTTGTACTGACGGATCCGGTCAACCGCGCGAATGCAACATCACCGTCTGAACGAAACTGCACCTGCCCTGAGGAAACTCCTCCCATGACGGTGTCGGCAACGTAGTCCCAACGCGTCTCCGGAGACTCGGAGAAGTCTTCTGCAAGATTTTCACTAGCCAGTGCCATTGTAGATCCGATGATAAAAAGACTTGAAACAAGCCCAACGAAGTTGCCACGCAAATTGTTCCTTCTCAGTTCAGTATCGCAATGGAAAGGTTAAGTGCCGTGGCAAATGCGACCCATGCTAAATACGGCAGGAAGGCCAGTGCAGAGACTCGATCAGTGTGCCTGACTTCAGCGATGAACACGACGATGACAGCCAGCAATGCTACAATGACCACAAGGGCCAACCACGGCATTTGCAGAACGAAAAAGGTTGGGGACCACAAAAAATTCAGACCCATCTGCGCCCACCACAGCTTCATCGCAGCCGAGCTTCGGTCTGTTTCGCACTGGCGCCAACCCGCCATGGCGATCAACACATAAAGCACCGTCCAGACCGGGCCAAATACCCAATTTGGTGGATTGAAAGCCGGTTTAGAAAGCTGAGCATACCAATCGCCAGGTGCGGTCAGTGTCCCGATCAGGATGCCGCCTCCCAACATGAGCGCAAGAAATGCTATGCGGATCAACAAATTTGACATTGCGGGGCTGCTTTCAGCAATCCTTGGTCGTCACGTTGACAAGCGCTTCGGAAGAGAATGTTGCAGTACTGACCTTGTCCGCATCGGAATATGATACCGTGGCGCCTTCGATCTCGGACCCTGTTACGGTGATTTCGCGTTGCCCAATGGTGTCATCTACATCGATGGTAAAGGCGAGTTTGTCCCCGGCTGCAAGGGAGGCTATCTCAAGTTCAATTGTATTTTGCCCGTCCACGACTGCTGGAATTTGCCGCAGAGTATCCGCACCCTCCACGAATTCGAGAGGTTGGAATACCTCTACGCCCGCACCTTTTTCGGTAACGTCGAAAATCAGACGTCCGGCGGATTGCGACAAGTCAATTTTTAGGGTCGAGGCATCTACTTCGCACGCTCCGACATTTGTCAGAACAAAACGGTCCTTGGGTGCGCCTTCTATGAACCGAATTTGTACACCAGCTTGAAGCGAAGTAGCTGCAAACAATCCAAGGGTCGCGGCAAGAATACTCTTCGAGAGCATATTTATCTCCTATCTAAAAGGTTCTTGATAGATACGCTTCGGCGGGATTCTTAGATCAGACTTACGCCCTTTGACTATCGTGGTTCAGCCGACAGGAGTCTTCAAAGTTCCATGCACCGTAGTCAGAACGGTTAAGTTAAAACATGCCATTGTCATTCTCGCTGTTTGCTGGAATTTCCTGAAGAACATCCCAGTGCTCGACAACCTTACCTTCAGCATCCAGGCGAAATATATCAATCCCTGCGTACTCGAGACCATCGGGCCAGATTTGGTGGCAATGCAGAATAACGTGGTCGTCTTCAGCAAACGCGCGTTTGATGTCCACACGCTTTCCCGGGTATTCGGCGGCCATGCGCTCGAAGTACTCGACAAAAGCTTGCTTACCGTCGCCAACATGCGGGTTGTGCTGCGTATAGGTTTCACCAACAAAGGTCGCTATGGCCTCGGCAGGTCGACACTCGTTGAACATCATTTCGTAGAAAGCGATGACGTTTTTCTTGTTTGTTTCGAGGTCCGGCATGCTGATCTCCAAGTCGACGTTTGCACCTCCCGAAAATGTTGAGCCGCGTAGTTCTAGGAAGCAACCCGGCAAGGATCTCAATCCCTAATCGACAAGAAGTTACGAGCTTGATTTTGCGTTCCATCTATTTCACGGGTTAGCCGCTTACTCGGATTCTTTGAAGTCAATATGAATATGATTCCCATCAGGATCCGCCACGTGAATTTGGACCATTCGAGCCCCCGGGACGTCAGTTTTTCGGTACTGGATCTGACATGAGGTCAGTTTTTCTTCGAATGCGCTCAAACCAGTGGCTGAGAGCGCAAAATGCTCGAGCTTTAACTTCACTTCGGAGCCAACGTTTGGCGTGCCTTCGTGACCCACAAGGTGAACCACGGCGTGATCACCCGCATACAACCAAGCCCCGGGAAACGGAAAATCAGGGCGGGCCCCAGGTTTCAAACCCAAGACCTCTTCATACCAAGTAGCCATTTCAGACAACTTAGTTGTTACGATGTTCACATGATCTAGCCGCTCAATTCTCATCTAAAAACCCTCAAGCACGAGCTTTCCTTTGGCCTTGCCACTTTCGAGGATAGCATGCGCTTTCATTAAGTTTGCAGCATTGATTGTACCAAGTGTATCGGTTGCTGTGGATCTGATCTTTCCATCGTCTATCAACCCGGCGACCTGATTCAGGATTTCGCTTTGACGGTTCATATCTCCAGTCCCAAAAAGCGACCGAGTGTACATGAACTCCCAATGCAATGAGATCGATTTGGGTTTGAATGGCGCGATGTCAAAGGTCTCAGGATCATCGATCAACCCAAAGCGACCTTGAGGTGTCATCACCTCTCCGGCTTGAGACGCATAAAGCTGGGAATGGTTCGTTGAATAGATGAAATCCACGCTTTCGATACCGAGAGCCCCGAGTTGTGCGCCAAAAGGTTCCGCATGGTTGATGACATGGTGTGCGCCCAGCTCTCGAACCCAGTCTTGTGTCTCGGGTCGGGACGCTGTCGCTATCACTGTCAATTCAGTGAGAGCCCGTGCCAATTGAATGGTGATTGATCCGACACCGCCTGCGCCACCTATAACCAGCAACGTTTTTGTCCCGCCGGGAACGGCATCTTGGACTCGCAAGCGGTCGAACAGCATCTCAAAGGCAGTAAGCGTCGTTAGCGGCATCGCCGCAGCTGCTTTTGCAGGTATGGATTTTGGCGCGGCTCCGACAATACGTTCATCAACCAGATGAAACTCAGCATTGGTTCCCGGTCTGTTTATCGCCCCGGCATACCAAACTGTATGTCCTGGACTAAAAGTCTCAACCGCTTCGCCAACTTCTTCGACGATCCCTACTGCGTCCCACCCCAGAATATCTGGTGCTGCACCTGAAGGCGCTCGTTTTTGACGAATTTTCGTATCGACTGGGTTCACTGACACGGCCTGCACCTTGACCAACAAGTCGTGCCCCTTCGGCGTCGGTCTGTCGGTATCGAAGTCGATTAAGGCATCCGCCCGCTCAATCGACCCTGTCTCACGGTATCCCACGGCTTTCATAACGTGCTCCTTTGTCCGGTTCTGTATCAACCGATGACTGTCATCTCATTCAACGTGAACTCTGCAACGGCGCCCTCTGTCGCCTCCAGGTAAGCCGCAAGGTGCTGAGCACCCATGTGGCTTTGCCAAAGCTCTCGGCTTTCCCAATTTTCGTAGAACACAAAATGTGCCGGGTTGTCGTTGTCCTGGTGCAGGTCATAGTTAATGCAACCCTCTTCGGCACGCGTTATGTCGATGAGCTTGGTGAGCTCTGCTTTGACAAGGTCGATCTTGCCGGGGTTGGCTTTGATGTTGGCGACAATGGTCAGCTTGGCCATCAGGTCGTTCCTTTGCTGTTACGTTGGTGTCGTAGATTTACGCCGCCGCCAAAACGGGATAAACAGTCATTCATCGGAAATATAATCCGGAAATATCGACTAATGCTGCTCGACAACCTCCGCCTCTTCCTGACCATCGCCGAGAAAGGCAGCCTTGTCGCGGCGGCCCGAGAGACAGGTTTATCGAGCACAACTGTCTCCGAACGGCTCGCTGCGCTGGAATCACACTACGGTGTGGTATTGTTCAACCGAACGACACGCTCAATCAGTTTGACCGAAGAGGGTCGGGTCCTGATCGATGGCGCCAAGAGCGTTCTCAGTGAAGTCACCGACCTCGACACCCGCATTCGCCTCGGCGCCGAAACCCTTTCTGGCCTGATCCGCGTCAGTGCGCCTATTGATTTAGGTCGTGGTGTTGTCTCTGACGTGATCTCTGAATTCACCGAAGAGAACCCGGCTGTGTCAATAGAACTGTCGCTATCCGATGGCTATGTCGATCTCGTGGGTCAGGGTTTTGACTTGGCTGTTCGGTTTGGGGACATCACCGACAGCTCACTCCGAATACGCAACCTTGGAAGCTACCAGCGTTTCGTCTGCGCAGCACCCAGCTATCTGGCGACATATGGAGCACCAGAACTGCCCGAAGACCTCGCAAATCATAACTGCCTGGTTATGCGTTTCGGTGGTTCGCTCGACAACGTTTGGGAGTTTGTCGCAGGCCGAGAGCGCCAGCTTGTCCCAGTCAAGGGAAACCGAATTGTAAATGATGGCTCGCTTATCCGCAGTTGGGCTCTGGCAGGCCATGGCATCGTGTTGAAATCGGAACTGGATGTTGGCGATGATGTCAGAGCCGGAAAGCTTGTGGCCCTGTTAGGCGAATTCCTCCCACCACCCAAGCCGCTACAAATGATGTTTCCACCCGGCCGAGCCCAACCTCGCCGAGTGGCGGAGTTCGCGCAGTATCTACGCCGGAAAATGGGTGCGATCTGACCCAAACGGGAACAGGCAGCCGCGAACTGTTCCAAGAGGGCAATTCCTCAGCGCTCAGTTTCAAGATCACTCAACGACCCGCCACTTTTTTGGAAGTCGCGCCAGACCCAGACCATTCGATCTACAAACCAGATTTTACCACCTTAGATCATAACGATTCCAAGGCAGATGAACCCGATATCGAACTTCCACAATATCTGTAGGCGCGCGCATATCGCTGCGCGCCCAACACTGATTACATTCAGAAAATTACGGATTCTACGCCCATAACCTTGCGCGAGATTTGCGCATAAGTTTGCATTTTTTGCCCATAAGTTTGCGCGGTGCGTAGAATTCGTTCAATTTATAGTAGTCCTCTCTCAGCTCAATCGACTTTAGACGCTCATCCACAATCAAGAGTGCACTCTGGTCGAAAAAATTCAACCCTAGTCAGTGGGAAACAGTTCTAAGGCAATTGTGAGAGACTTGTTGGCCAAGATAACGTCGAGCGCCTTGTCTGAGCCGATCTTATTTTCCTAGCTAGTACCGCATACTCATTATCGAGCATCCGAAAGTGACGGCGCCGAGATCGGTTGCCTGCCATTGAAGCTGAAGCTTCGGTTTGAGATCAATGCCAGCTGATCAGTCGAGACGCGGATTCACTTGCAGAGCTACGGCGCATCTCGCCCGAAGCGCTGATTGAAGTAGGACAATCGGGATAGAAGCAATAACTATTCCTATGCGGGCGATTTCGCTGTCCGCGCGCTCGTGCAGGATCCGGCGGCCAAATTCAAATCGCGGACATTAGCATTCGGGCCAAGTCGTCAGGCTTGTCGATCATCACGTAGTGCCCGAATGGCACCGAAATCGCCGTCCACCCCGACTGATACTGGTATCGCTCAAAAAACGGTTGGCCAAGCCCAGGGACCCAGCCGGTGGCATAGATGTAGGTCCGCTTTACCACCTCGGCTCCGCCGCTCACCAGTTGCATCGGTTGCTCAAATGTCTTGAGTGGTTGCGCGACATTTCGGCGGTCCACCCACGCACAGTTTGCTCCATTCACCGAAAAAGCCTCCGCTGGGCCCGGCGCGACTTTACCATCGGCGGCACTATCACGAAGCCCTGCCGCGATATCCGCAGGCAAAACATCCAAGGCCGCCTGCCCATCGCCCGGTACGAGCGCATCGAGGTACACAAGTGAGCGAATGTGGTCGGGCGCTCTATCCGCCACTCCGGTGACAACCATGCCGCCATAGCTATGACCGCACAAAACAATGTCAGAGAGTTCTTCGCACGTGATTACCCCTAGGACATCCTCGATATGCATGGCCAGATCGGTTTCGTCACTAACGAGGTGAGCACGTTCACCCAACCCTGTCAGTGTCGGGGTGAAAACGTCGTGGCCGTCCCTGCGCAGAAGGGCGGCTACGCGAGCCCAACACCATCCCCCTTGCCACGCTCCGTGGACCAATACAAATGTCGCCATAACCCGCCCAACTCCGTCGATACTGCAATGACAGTAGATTCAACAGGGCCGCCTCGTCCACAGGATCGTTTGGACGTTCAGCGTCAATCCCCTGCATATACACACAGCACTCGAACCCTCCAATCAAATGGCCATACTAAAATCATAAATTACGATTTGATTATACATTATGTATGAGTATCCTCCCACATAGAGACAGCATATAGCGCGAAGCCGCAGGAGGTATTGGTGGGTCACGTTAAGTCGTTAGTCGCGATTTCGCTAACTGCATTGGTAACAATATTCCCCAACCCCAGTGTCGCAAACGAGATATCAGAGCAGATTGCTTCTCTACTCGGTGCCAAGTTGGACGTGAGTAGCACGCTACCTGACAGAAAGAGCTTGGATGCTGAAATCCTAGTGCCGCGTTTCTACGAAGAGAGGGGCTTCACTCCTGCGTGGACACGCGATGAATTGGCAGACGAACTCTTGGAGGAGTTGGATGGCGCTATAGAACAGGGCTTCAGACCGGAAGATTTTGACTTAGCGGAGCTTCAAGCCGCATTTAAGGCCGCCCAAACTGGCGATGTTTCTAATCAAGCATTGTTCGATATTCTGGCAACGGACGCTGCGGTGAAACTGGTTCATCATTTGGTGTTTGGGAAAGTCGACCCAAATGCACTGGACGATGATTGGAACTTCTCAAAACCGGTAATTCAACAAGACCCAGCCGTTGCCCTGAATCAGTTTCTTCAAGGTGAAGGTTTTAGCGCGTTAATCGAACGCATCGATATCGACAATGCGCAGTATACGATGCTTGTCGAAGCACTGAGTAAGTATAGGGCCATTGCTTTACAGGGCGGTTGGACCAATGTTCCGGATGAAACCGTTCTTAAACCAGAGATGGTGGACCCTGCTGTCGCTAAGCTGCGCGAAAGGCTGGCGGCAGAAGGCTTCGTTGAAACAAGCGGTTCTTCTGAAGATGGTGAAAACGGCATAAACACAGCTTGGGTTTACGACGATAACTTGGTGAAATTAGTCAAATCTTTTCAGAGTCGGCATGGATTAGAAGCCGATGGGGTCATTGGCGGTAAGACGTTCGCATCGCTAAACAAACCGGTGGAAGATCGAATTAACAAGCTGCGTCTCAGCTTGGAACGTGGCCGCTGGCTTATGCGGGAAGTCGACGACGAATTCGTGCTGGTGAACATTGCAGGAGCCCGCACATATTTGGTCACATCGGATGGCACGCTTTGGACCACTAGATCAATCACAGGGTCAGCCTATCGAAAGACGCCAGTGTTCCGAGACGAAATCAAGTACATGGAATTCAATCCCACCTGGACCGTTCCCGCCTCGATTTTTCGTAAAGACAAACTTTCGCGCATCCGCAAGGATCCAGCCTATCTGACACGCAACAATTATGTCGTTCGGAACAAGGATGGCCAGACAATCCCAGCAAACGCTGTAAACTGGGGGGCGAAGAACCCCGGCGTGACCCTGGTTCAGCAACCGGGCCCAGACAATGCGCTGGGTTTGGTTAAGTTCATGTTTCCAAACAAATACGCTGTATACTTGCACGACACAAACGACAAAACTCTTTTTGACCGAAACGAGAGAAATCTCAGTTCCGGCTGCGTCCGCCTTGAGTATCCGTTCGAGTTCGCGAGCCTTCTGATGGAGGGAGAGCCAGATTGGAGCCGAAAGAAGATGCAGTCTATTTTGGATAGCGGAAAGACGACGCGCGTTGATCTACCTGAGCCAATGCCAGTTCTTTTGACATACTGGACAGCGTGGGTCGAAGACGGGGTCGTTCATTTCCGCGAGGACCCATACGAACGGGATGCCCGTATCCTGGCGGCTTTGGACCGATGAGCACGAAATGCGCGGCGCGCGCGAACCGAATTATGTGCCCATCTAGTCCAGCAGATTGGCGAACGCCGAATTGAACATAGAAAAAACGGCGTAGGCGACGACAGGGGGATGCATGAGGACTTGGCTGTTTAGAACAATTGGGATTGTCGTACTACTTGTGTTTGCAACAATCACACTTGTTTGGTTGCTACTTGCTGCGCCGCTATTCTCGGAGATGCGACGTGACCTAGTCGAAAAAGTCCTTTCTGAACAAATCGGACAACCGATTGTAGTCAACGACGATGTAAGTGTCGCGCTTGGACGCATTACCCGCATTTACGTCGGTGGTGTGGTTATCCCGAGCCAAACAATGCCGGAAACATCTCTTGCAGAATTGAACCTTCTGGAACTGGAATTGGATGTCGCTGCTTTGGCCAATCGACGTCTGCACTTTGACAACCTCGTCGTTGACGGTCTCCAGGCGAATTTCCTTACAGATGCTGACGGCACTACAAGTTGGCGAAAAGGCCGACCGACGCCAAAACCTGAACCTGAAAACGCCACGGAAGAAGACAATCAAGAGGCTATAACTGAGACAGGCGGGTCCAATGAGGGCGACCCAGAAGGTAGCGGGATCCTCTCATTCCTGAGCGACAAGAATGTAGCTTTCACATCCATTGGGTTGAACATTGATGATCAAACCTCTGGCTTTTCTTTCGTGTTTGACCTCCAGTCTCTCGCTCTGGAACAGGTAGAAGAAGGGCAAAGAACAAAGGTATCGGGGACCGGCTCCGTCAACGGTCAAAGTTTCGAAATCGAGGGAGACTATCCTCATAGTGCACCGTTTACGACGCGCGCCAATTTTGGCGAAATGACGGTGAGCTATGACGGCGAACCATTTTCGGAAAGCGAGGGAGGTGGCTATCGTGCTGTCTTGCAGATGGACACTGGTGAATTCGGTGACTTTCTTGAAGTCATTGGGCTGGAGCGAGTTCTGGAAGGGAATGGCCAGTTGCAAGCAGAGCTTGTTTCTCAGGATGCTCTGAAAATCGAGACCTTTACGACCACCGTAAACCTTGAGGACGGACAGCAACTTACAGCAGAAGGATCGATAGAAGACCTCTACACAGCTCGGGGCGTTGATCTGCTATTCGACGCGCGGCTTTATCCTGAGGGGCAGCCGCCGAACGCAGCAAAGAGTTTCCAGGAGCTGAAGTTCACAGCCTTTGAAATGCACATGATAGGATCACTTGCGTCTTTCGAGTTCGAGAAACTTCTGTTCCAAACTAACGCATTTGATCAAGGCCTGGACGTGATCGGGCCAGCCTCTATCGAACGCATTCGCCGCATGCCCGATGGTCGGCTTGCGATGCTGGGCATCGCCTTACAGGCTGGACCCGTAGAGGACCCAATTCTAAAGGCCGACGGCGAAATTCTCGACCTGCTTCAGCTTCAGGACGTGACTTTCGAAGGCACACTCAACGGGCCGGCCAAATTGATTTTGCCAAATATGGATGAAGATTTTGTCGATCAGCTCGGTGGCATAAATGCCGACTTCAGCTTGTCCAATGAAGGAGGGCCTGTTTCGCTCAACAGGTTTAATGCAACCACCTATGGCACAGATATTTGGGCGCTTGACCTCGCGCTATCGGTCAGCGAATTGAAAGGGCTGTCAGGCCTTGATTTTAACGTGGAACTGGATGTCAGCGACGGAGCTAGTTTTCTGACTGCGCTTAAATTGCAACCTGTCGAGATTGGCGCACTTGCCGTCGATGCAGTGACGTCGAAGCAGGGCGAGGACTTCACTGCCTCAATCGAGTTTGAAGCCGGTTCGACACACCTTCTGGCCGCTTTGGATGCAAAATTTCCCGAGGGCGCTTCTGTAATTCGCGGAAACGTTGCGAGTAAAAGGCTCGATTTAAACGATCTAAAAAACCTGACCGCTACGCTGGACCAGCTTAAAAGCTTGGTAGGCGACGCTTCAAAAGATCCTGAAACCGACGTACAGCCCTTGCTTCTACCGAAGGAAACCAACGTACAGCCCCTGGTTTTACCAAAGGAGAAAGGAAAGCCAGCCGATCTTCTGGATGTGCAGCGCGTACTGAGAGAGGCAGACGTCGAGGTACAGATCGACTTTAAGGAGATTGTTGGCCAACAAGGCGTAACTTCTGTTTCCAGCCAATTGTCTGCAAAAGAAGGGACCGTAGATTTTGGCCCGCTCCAGATGGCTTATGGCGGTGGAAACTTCAGCCTACGGGCAGTGATGGATCTGATTGACTCACCTGATTGGCTCTCCTTGTCGGGGTCAACCTCAGGATGGGAATTCGGAGAGATTCTCGATGAACTGGGTATCGGGATAGATGCCTATGGACGTTTGAGTGGTGAGTTTAACGTTTCAGGCAATACCGCGTCTGGCAAAGCGTTTGTGAATTCCATGCGCGGCACTGCTTCTTTATCGATGTCACAAGGCTATGTCAGCACCAGCCTTCTGGAGTTGGCAGGGCTTGGTATTTTCCCATGGCTGTTTTCAGAGGAACTCCGTCAAGGTTACACGGACATAACATGCGTTGTGGCACCAATTAGCATCGAAGCCGGCCGGGTAAGCTCAGACTCCATCGTGGTTGAAACGGGTTCTGTTCAATTGGTGGCCAAGGGCCAAGTGGATTGGGTCAAAGATACTATTGCGATCAGGGCAGAACCTCGTCGAGTTGGCAAACCGCTATCCCGTAGCGCGTGGCCGTTTGACGTGACTGGCCAACTTTCGTCACCGAAGTTCAAGTTGGATGTAGGTGGATCCAGAAACAAGGCTCCGGAAGGTGCTGATGCGATGCCAGCAGACAGGCAACCGTGCGTGCCAGACATGAATCAGCTTCAATAGTCGGTCACGACCTAGTTCTTTAGTGGTTCAGGCTGTTCTGCCTGGCATGCCAAAACGGCCTCGATGGCTTTTGAGGACCCACTTAGATCAAGTTCTACTTCGGCTCCACTTTCACCAATAATCGTGACGCTTTGGCGCTTGCCGAATTCGGTTACAAACGCAGGGTTGTCGAAAAAGGCGTAACCCCCGGGGACGCCATTTTTAAAAACACCTACGGCTTCGCCTTCAAACTTTGCGTCACCGAAATCGAAGTTCACGATACCGGTTGATCCGTCCTCAATCTGAACCCAGGCCGGATTGTAGGCGGCAAAGAAACCGCCAGCCTGATTGGGTGCGACACCAATTTCAACTGTCATGTCGTCTTCGAAGGGCTTCCACGCGAGGCAGCCGTTTCCTTTCTCGAGGTCGATCAAAATTGTCCAGTCGCCAGACTCACCCCACCGCTCCATACCAGCGGCAAGAGCGCCACTCGCGAGAAGCGTTACTATTGCGGTAAATGTCCAATTGATCATCTGGAACCCCAAAACGTTCTGAAAACTATTGCATTAATCCTACCCATTGCTCTGGATCAATCAAACTAATCCGACAACCTGCAAGGGCGGGGTTTAGTAGACCCAGAGTGGACTTGGTATTCTTTTACTCCGCTATATGAGCAAGCTTTCCATCCCATTCCTCAGTGGGAATCTTAGGACTTGGCGGGTCGGCCATGTAGGACGGTGTCATAATTTGCGTACCGTTCTCGTTGAACACTTCCACGATGTTTTGGTGTAGATCAGACAGAATCTTAGGCAAACTCGATCCTCGAGATGTGTATGCGTTAATTTCGTAATTGATGGCATAGTCAGCCAACTGTGTCCAAAGTACAAAGGGCTCCGGGTTTTTCTTCAAACTCTGTGTGCGATGAGCCGCCTCTATCAACATTGCCGTGATTTTTTTTGGCGGCTCCTCGTACCCGATCCCGACCGTCGTGTGCACGAGAAGGCCTCGACCATCGACTTTGCGCGAATAATTCACGACCTCTGAGTTCAACAACTGAGCGTTTGGAATACTGATCATTTCGTTTTTGATGGATTTGATAAGTGTTTCCATAAGCTTGATTTCGGTTACGTCCCCTATCTTGTCGCCAACCATTATTCGATCACCAACATTCGTGCTGCGCCGATAGATGACAAACAGACCTGCCATCATGTTCGATACAACTGTGTTAGATCCCAACGAGACCATGATACCGGCAAGAATTGTCAGGCCTTGAAACGCCCGGGAACCTGAGCCCGGAATGTATGGGTAGGCGAACACCAGTGCGATCACGATGATCAAAGCCCTGAACAGCATGTTCGTTGGCGCGATCCAGTGCGCCTCGAAATCTTTGATTTCGAATGCACCGTTCTCCAGGTTGTCAAAGAACAGATCGAGGCCGCGGATCGCAAATCGACATAAGGCTGCAATAATCACCAGCATGATCAGGTTTGGGATGTACCCAACGACAGCCAGCACAACATTTATCAATGGCTCACTAACGTACTTTAGAAGAACTTGAGCGATGGCCTGGGTTTCCGCGAAAGACAGCAAAACCAAGGACAGGTAGTAATAGAGAAAAAACAGAAACAGCACCCACATCAAAGCATGAATTGAATAAACGATGATAGACGCGATTGCCCTGCTTCGTAGGATTGACTTTGTAGCTTCCTCGACGCTTTCCGCTCTCTTTTCCAAGTTGTTTCTGACGTAGCCCAGAAACTTCTTCCGTTTGGCAAAGAAGAAGTATGACACCAGTGCAAACAACGCCGTCCAAGCGACAGCGGCCAAGGCGCTGTCAACGCGGCCTTCGCTGGATCGCGCTTCCCGGTACTTTAAAATGGCATTTTCGATGGCCTCTGCTTGCAGCCCGGCCAGAACTTCAATGTCCATCTGTTCGTGGTCGGCATCAGCCTGAGTGGTAATGGTGACCATATGGCCGTCGACGCGTACGAGTTGTCCAAATTCAGCCCGGGAGATTTGGATGTCGACCGTTTTGCTCTCTGATCTATCCGCGACTTGAGCAATTCTTTCTTCAATCTTTGCGGCCCTGTCCGTTGCGGGCAATGCGCTGGATCCGCGGACGACAAAAAGCTCATCCCCGTCGACAATGACCGGTGCTATGAATTCGGGATCTTCTCGCTCTTGCTGCGGCAGCAGTATTTCTTCTGACTGGGCCGAGGCTACACTGCAAAGAAGCAGAAAGGACATCATCCATATTACTAATGCTCTCATGTCTTTACTCCTTCCACTGGGATCAGGTGAACATCGCGCTGCGGGAACGGTATTGATATTCCCTCTTGGTCAAACCGCTCCTTGGCTTGTCCTGTGAGGTCCCAATAGACAGTCCAATAGTCGTCAGACTTGGACCACGGTCGACAAAAGATATTGACTGAATTGTCGCCAAGTTCACCAACAAATATTTCTGGATCAGGCGACTTCAGGCATAGTTCATGTCTTGCGACCAATTCCTTCAGAACATCGATTGCGTGAGCAGCGTTGTCTGAATACGCGATCCCAAAAACCAGATCGACGCGACGCTCATCAGATGCGCTGACATTTGTGATTACGTCACCCCAGATCTTACTATTCGGCACAATGATGATCTGGTTGTCGAAGGTTCGGATTTTTGTCGAAACGACCGACATCTCGTCAACAAAACCAGATGACCCGCCAACCTGAATATAGTCTCCGGTATCGAATGGCTTTAAAACCATGATCATCAGACCGCTGGCGAGATTGCCTAGCGTTTCCTGAAGCGCAAAGCCAAGAATGAAAGACAAACCACCAAATATTGCAAACAAAGGAGTGACGTTCACACCGAACAAGGCAAGTACAACCAGAATGCCGAGAATAAAGACCGCCCAAAACACTGCGGTCGCAATGAATTTCTTAAGCATCCGCGATATTGTTGGTATCTTTTCAAGACCGCGCTCAGTTAAACGACGCACCATTTTGGCTACAAACATCATAACCCAAACAGCAGCCAAAACACCCAACCCAGCCAATAGAAGACCAGCACCTCCCTCCCAGGAAACCAACCATTGGAGAGCGTTGTGAAATAAAGTCTGTAAATCCGTTGTTTTAAGCACGCCAGTTTTGAGCGCTAAAAGATAGTCGGTATGCGGTTTCAGGTCTTCTTCGGCGGCACCCTTTAGGGCCCATTCGTTCAAGATCAGTGTGTAATTATCCAAAATTACAGTGCCAGTGTCGTTTATCAAAGAAAGCTGTGATCTCAGGTCATCTTCTTGCGCTTCGTTTCCGTCCTGAAGGCTAAGATTGATACGGGCAATTTCTTCAAGTTGGTTGCGAACATGGTCTTGCCAGGCAACAGCAATTTCTGAAAGCTCATCAGTCGTCAGCGGAACAAGCAGTATCTCCAGGTCACCGGCAGAAATTGATTTGTCGGCAACCTGAGTTAAGAGATCTTCTTGCTGTACCTCGGCAGGTTCCTGTTCACTCGCCGCGTTCTGTGCGTACGCTGGAACAGCGTTTGACGTCGAAACCGCCGCAGCAAAGAGCAAAATAACCAAACCGTAGATGTATCGCGTCATGACACTAAAGCTCCCACATAAAGACTGAAGAGATCATAAGGAGACCGAAAAGGTCTGCCATCAAAAATAGTTGGGGGCGACCCACTCACTTGCCGCCCCCGCCCGTTCCGGCCAAAATGAAGCCCGAACGGAAACTGCTACCCGGCATTCATCAAAGATTGACCCTCAGTCTCAGTCCCAAGACCAGCGGGTCGTTCGAGTTTGATCCGGGATTTTTCAGGTATTGCACGTCTGCCGTCAGTGCCAGATTGTCGGCCAAGTCCAAACGGTAGAAAGCTTCAAGTGTCGTTTGATTGGGCAATCCTGGTGTCGTCAGGTCGGCAACAGTGGCCGCTATGCCAAGGAGATCATCATAGGGGCCAGGTCGCCACATCAAGCCTGCGTTGACTGCACGCTTGGCCAACGCACCGCCGCCATTGGACCATCCCAGCCGTCCGAAGATCATCAGTTGGTTGTCGAATGTATGGTTGGCAGAAAGTGTGGCTCCATATGTTTCCGGTACGCCAACTTGTTGGCGCGCATCCGTGTGAAACATCCCCAGATGAACGTTTGTCAGAAATCGTTTTGATTTTTCGGGCGTCCAGCCGATCTCGGCGTATTTGTAGAATTCGCTACCCCCGGAAAACCACTCAATGTCTGTGAGAGACCCATTGGCATCGCTGACCACCCCTAACGCATAAATTTGATCCGTCAGGTAGCCGCCGACCGTGACACCAAAACCGGGATCGGGGATTGGCAGCACCGGGCTAAACAGGATTGAATAGTTCGAAAAGGTCGTCCTTGGGTTCACGTAACCCAGAATGTCAGAGTAGTCGCCCGGATCGATCCGACCCGCCACCACTCCTCCTCGTCCGTTTGCGAAGGCTTGTTGCCAGTAAGCTACCGACAAGGTCGTGTTTGTGTCCCCAAACGTGACCGCGGTTGCCCCTTGATATCCAATTTGCGCAGGCAGTGCTGAGGGTGCAATGGACTGGCCCAACCGGTGTCGGTTCTCCAGAATAAAGACAAGGCTACCCGGGTTTTCACCACCCCGGTTTGCCAATTCCCACGTCCCAATCATCCTGAGCTGTCCGGATGCAGATTCGTCCTGCCCGGTCAGGCTGTGAGAACTGCGTTGGTATAGCGCTTGGTAATCAAAGCTGAGCGCCAATCCGGTGTTTTCCCTAAATCGACCCAAAGCGGTTTCGGTTGGATCAATGGCACGGTCCAAACCGGGCCATCGTGAGTCTTCAAGTCTGCGCAGCCTGTCTTGCTCCTGTTGCGCACTGGCTGATCCCGGGCCACCCAACGAAACCTGGGCTGCGGCCTCCAGTTTCGCCTGAGCAGCATTTTCCTGGGCATCAGCAGCACCACCAAATAGTGCAAAGGCGCTCAATAACGCGGCGGCAAGGGTCGGTCGTGATGGAAGATACGATCTCTGGCGCGACAAGCCTCCAATCACTTTACGTCATCCACAGCTTTGATTTCGGGAACACGTTCCAGCGCCACAGCCATGTCGGCGCTGCTCATCAATTCGATCATCTGGTAGTCATCCAACAAGCCGTCGCCGAGGCGGCTGACATAGAAGGCCTGGATAAAGGTTGGATCGTCTGGCAGGGAAACGGTGATGTAGTTCTTCCCGTTTCCAAGCCCCCAGTAATAGCTCAAAAGCTCTCCGCCGAGCGCTTCGATCCCGCCCTTCACCGAGGCTGCGCGATCCCCCGGATTGGCGATCTGCATTTCCCATGCGGTGCTATTGGACGTGCCAATGAACAAAAACGTACGCATGCTTTCGGCGTCTTCAGCAGCGGCAATTGAACCACAGATCGCCATAAAGACGCCAAGGCTGAGATGTTTCACCGTCTTTCCTTTCAGGGAAGGTTTCTTGGCTGACGTGTGGGGTTATCAAAGATAGACCACCCCACTTTCCTTTTATTCCAGCGTGTTCTTGTAGATCACGCCGTTTTTCATGATCAGATCGAAGTTGTTCTCGTAATCCGTCATGATCAGGGCATCCTCGACGGGGTTTCCATCGACCAGTAGAATGTCGGCATACGCACCTTCTGCAATCACACCGAGCTGGCCTTCGGGATAGGGGTTGAGTTTGCCTGACAGGGCCAACAATTCACCGGCTTTAGAGGTTGCTTGCATTAGAACTTCGTAGGATGACCATTGTTCGAGACGGTACTTGAACTCATCGTTCTGTTTGGTGAGAGCCGCAGGATCCCCAATAATGTCGGTTGAAAAGGCGACTTTTTCGATCCCGAATTCTTTCAGCAACCGCATCTGGTTTCTCGCTCCGCCCTGAACCTCGAGGAACTTGGGCGCTGCCAACGGGCCAAGCGCCTTGGAGACTGTTTCGGCATCCAGCCCCAGAAGCGAGAAGAATGGCACAACCCAAACATCTGCGTCCTTGATCGCCTGCGCCGACACCTCGGTCATCAATTGTGCATGATCGATGCTCTGCACACCTGCCTCGATGGACCGCAGAATGCTCTCGTCGTTGTAGACGTGCACCAGAACGTAGGTATCCCAATCTGCCGCAGCTTTGACAGCAGCTTCCAGTTCTTCCGGTAAGAATTGAACCGTGTGTAATGGGTCTACGCTGGAAGACACACCTCCGCCAGCCATGACCTTAATTTGCGATGCGCCCAGACGCAGTGCTTCCCGCGTCGCGCGCAGAACTTCTGGAACACCGTCGGCTAGAAACTCAACGTGCTGATTAAAAAACGACGGCGACGCCCCTTCGAAGTTTGGGTGCGGTTCTGTGTAGTGCCGATGTTCACCATGCCCGGACGTCTGTGAGATCACTGGCCCGGACGGGTAAATACGGGGGCCAATTGCTTTACCCCGGTCGATGGCTTTTTGAAGCCCCATCGCCGGCCCACCCGCATCACGGACGGAAGTAAAGCCGCGCAACAGCATCTTTTCTGCTTCGATCGTGGAAACGGCCCCCCAGTACATCCAATCAAAATTGTCCCTGAGATCCGCAACCGGCTCCGTGATCGCCATGTGCACATGCGCATCAATCAACCCCGGCATCAATGTGCGACCACCTCCATCCACAACCGTCGCGCCAGGCGCGTCGATGGCCTCGGTGGAAACTTCTTTGATCAAGTTGCCTTCAACCAGAACGCTGGCGTTCTCGATCCGCGCCTCATTTACTCCGTCAAAGACATGGACGTTGGTGAACAGGGTTTGCGGCAGGGTATCCTGTGCAAATGCGGCAGTGGCCGTGCAAAAAACGAGGCTCGCGACGGCAGCCGTCTTTGTCGAAATACTCATGTCCTTCTCTCCCTTAAAATTTAGTGCGCGGGGCGCCGAGGTAAGTTCACCCCACGCGACACTCAGTCGAGTGTGTTCTTGTAGATCACGCCATCTTTCATGATGATCTTCAGATTGGTGTCGGGATCGGATAGCAGCAGGATGTCCTCCAGCGGGTTCCCGTCGACCAATAGAAGATCGGCGTATGCACCCACTTCGACCACACCCAGCGGGCCGTCCTGATAAGGATTGTTCAAACCAGTAAGACGGTTCATGCGCGCGCCGTTTGAAGTTGCGATGCGCAATATGTCGAAGGGTGTGAAATTCGCTTCAAGCAGGTATTTGAACTCGTCGCTCATCTTCTTGTCCTGCTCTAGCGTTTGGTCCCAGTTGTTGATGAGGTCAGTGCCCAGGGTATAGAGGTCGATCATGCCTGGCGTGGTTTGAATTACTTCAATCATGTTGGCCGCGGCATCCCGCACCGTCTTCCACTTCGCAAACGACGCTGGTGTGTAAAATGCTTCGGCCTGCTCGGTGGAGACCGAGTAGACCGGAGCCACGGCGGTCGCAAACATGATCTGTTTTTGAACCATGACCTCGGCCACTTCCGGAGTCAGAAACGGGATGTGTTCGACGGTCTTCGCGCCATTGTCGATACAGTTTCGGATCGCCTGTTCAGTGAACACATGGCAGGTCACATATGTGCCCCACTGTTCGGCGGTTTTGACTGCCATCTGGATTTCATCGGCTTGGTACTGAAGCGAATGCAGGGGGTCGAACTCGGACGTAACACCGCCGCTGACCATAATTTTGATCTGGGTTGCCCCGCGGCGCAGGTTCTCGCGTACGGCCATCCGGATCTGATCCGGCCCATCGGCTATAAAGCTCATTTCACTTTCGACCCAATGTGATGGTCCTTGCCCAGACAGTGTGGGATGCCGGTCGTTCAGTTTACGGAAGTCCGCGTGCCCGGATGTCTGGGTGATGAAGGCTTCAGAGGAGTAAATGCGCGGCCCGGGAAACATGCCGGAATCTATAATGCGAGCGATGGATTTTGCTGGTCCGCCTAGGTCCCGGACAGTGGTGAACCCATTCATCAGGATGCGTTCAGACCGAATTGTCGCGACGCCGCCAAGATGAAAGGGTGTGATATTCTGGCGCAAACCATCGCTGAGAGGGTTGAACACGGTAAGATGCACGTGTTGATCATGCATTCCGGGCATCAGTGTGCGCCCACCGCCCTCGATGATTTGCGCATTGGCAACGACAAGCGGCTCAGTCGAGACCTCGGCGATCAGGTTATCGACGACCAAAACATTTGCGTTCTCGATCCGCGCCTCGTTCACCCCGTCAAAGACATGAACATTTGTGAAAAGGATCGGGAAACTTTCTTCCTGTGAAGCGGCATGAGTTGGAAACAGATGGCTCGCAGCCAGTACTGCGGGCACAAGTATGCGCATCAGGCATCCGTTCATTAGGGCTCCAATCTTCAAGAATCGCAAAAGGCGCAATTAGGAGTCATTATAGAATTCGAATAGCTTGATGCCTGACAGATTACCGGTTCGAGAAAAATAGTTTTGGGAAACTGTAAGGTTTCATAACTTTATTGTGGGAATTTCCTACACTCGGGAATATTGCGAATTTCTGGAGAAGAGATGACAAGAAGACTTGGTAATAACACGGATCAGTCGCTGCCACTCGTCAGGGCTTCAGTTGCGGGTCCGGTTGTCGCAGCGCTTCGCAGCGTGGGGGTCGAACCCGCGTTTGTTCTTGATCCTCTGGGGTTAAACGAAGCGCAGGTAATGGACCCGAAGAACTTCCTGCGCCACGATACCGTCTACCAGATCTATCAGGCCGTGGCAGAAGCCACTTCAACGGATTTTTGCGCACGGGTCGGGCAATCCGTTGACCTTGTCAAATTTCTCCCGCTCGGCGATATGCTGGCAGAAGCCCTTACATTGGGAGACTTCTTTACCAGGTTCACACAAGCGGTTTCCAAAGAATCCAATGCCGTTACGCAATCCCTCTTTGTCGAAGGTGAGCACGCGTATTTCAGTGCCAAAAGGAACTTCCAAATTTCGGTTTCTCCCAGCCAAACCGATGCGTTTCTGACGAGTATTTGGATATCCCTGTTGCACCGTGTCCTGGATTTCAGGTGGGACCCCAACCAGGTCATTCTTCGCGTCAGTGACCCGGATGCGCTGCCCGGTCAGTTTCACGGCGTTCGGGCTATCAAGTGCAATCCTCAAGGTTTTTCGATCAGGTTTCCCTCCAGCTGGTTAAATTACAGATTACGACCAGAGGCACTGGAGAACCCGCCAGACTACAGGGTTATGGATGAGGATCTGGCCGCCCCGCAGGATTTCCTTGCGGGACTGGAAGGCCTGATCAGGGTCCATCTTGCGGATTCAGGATTTGGTGTGGATGAGCTTGCGGACCTTTGCGGTTTTCATCAGGAAACACTGAACAACCGGCTGAAACCTTACGGTCAAACGTCATCCCAAGTGATCGCGCGCATTAAGCAGGAAGAAGCCGAACGCCTGCTGGCAAAAGACAATAAATCCGTTGGCGAGACAGCGCAAAGGCTTGGCTATGCCGACCCAACCGCCTTCTCCAGAGCATTTCGTAAATGGACGGGCGTATCTCCGGCAGCCTAC
The DNA here is from genome assembly GCF_059609665.1 of Ruegeria sp. YTSC230. Classification (NCBI taxonomy): domain Bacteria; kingdom Pseudomonadati; phylum Pseudomonadota; class Alphaproteobacteria; order Rhodobacterales; family Roseobacteraceae; genus Ruegeria; species Ruegeria sp. YTSC230. The sequence goes on from NZ_JBXWMC010000008.1 coordinate 70,851, forward strand.
AAGAAATCAAACCGGAAGGACTAGCATTGCTCCTGAACATCGCCATCGGTCTTCTATCTGCATTTTTTCTCTTTGCTTCATCCATTAAGATTTTTGGGTGGCAAAAGAAGGTCTTTGAAATCCAGTTGGGCATGTTCGAAAGCTACGGCCTCAACAGGCAGATCATGTTCCTCGTCGGATGCGGGGAACTTTTCGGGGCAATTGCCATCTGGTTTCAATCGTCGTGGATCGGGCCGCTAGGAGCACTTGCGTTGCTCTGCACATCTGTCGGAGCGATATTCTGCCATCTAGTGTTCGATACCTGGAAGCAGGGTATACCGGCGACGATAACAGGGACACTTGCGGCTCTTGTTTTGAACGCTGGGTATTCGAAGCTTCTAAACATACTGTAACAACGGCCACCCGACCGATACCAGAAAATCCCAGGACAGCGATGGAACGTCCACAACGGGCCTTTATTCTCGACTTTGCAAAGTCCGCTTTCTGCGCGTCGCAGACCTTCGCGAGAATCCTAGGTTCCTTAGGGAGGCCCTTTGCGGGATTGAGCAATGCAAAGGGCCATAACCGCAACGACTAAGCCATACACTGATTGAATTCGTCCTAATGCAGAGAAACGCGCAGCGCAAAACTATGGGCAAACTACGCAAACTTATGGGGTGCGCGAGGTGTTATGCGCAAACCTACAAAATCTGTAGGTGCGCGCATAACACTGCATTTCCATCATTGATTTTGTTCAGAAAATCCGGGTGTCTTTGCGCATAATATCGCACAGCATTTGCGCGTAATTTTGCACGTTTTGCCCATAAGTTTGCACCGTTCGCTATACGCCCTCAATTGTCGATTGTCGTAGCATGGCTTGATCAACTTGAACGCACCAAAACTCAATCAAAAGTGCATTCTAATTGGCAAAACTCAACCCATACGGCGCCTAGGCAGCGGAAGTTCCGCAGTGAAGTGGACAAGAGCGGCATCGCAGACCCTGTCATTCCGATAAGCGTACAAGCGGAAACGACAACCGAGGGGCTATTCACCGCCTACGGTATGGAAGGTATGATGAAGCTGAAGACTAACGTTGCCGACGCTGCCTAATATCAACAGGCCGTTCTGGATTTTCCGGACCTTTCGATCCAACACAGGCTTAGGAGGAGCTTAGCCGATGACACACCCCGCATTCACCTCGGACTCTGTGGCCGTGATTACCGGGGGTGCTTCCGGCATTGGCCTCGCCGCAGCAGTGAAGTTCGCTCAGATGGGCATGCGCATTGTTATTGTTGATCGAGACACTGAGAAACTGGCTACCGCGGCAAACTTGGTGTTAGCCGCTGGCGCGGCCGATATGACGACTTCTGAGACAGATGTCAGTGATCGCGCGCAGTTAGAGACGTTGGAACGGATGGTAGCAGACCGCCACGGCGGGGCAGACATCTTAATGAACAACGCTGGTGTCGGCGGCAAATCATCGACCATTGGGGACGCCACGGCTTGGGATAAGATGCTGGGCGTGAACCTTTGGGGTCCGATCCATGGCACCCAGGTCTTCGCGCCAAACATGATCGCCCGTGGCAGACCAGGCGCAATTATCAATACAGGGTCCAAACAAGGCATAACTACCCCGCCAGGTAACCCGGCTTACAATGTCTCAAAGGCGGCTCTCAAAGCCTTTACCGAGGCACTGTCCCACGAGCTCAGAACGGGTCCAGGCCATCAGATTACCGCGCATCTTCTGGTCCCTGGATTCGTCTATACCGGCATGATCTCCGCGCCCGAGAAGCCTGCCTCTGCCTGGACCGCTGAGCAGACTGTCGACTTCTTTGTTGAAAGCGTGAACCGCGGGGATTTCTACATCCTCTGCCCCGACAATGACGTTTCACGCGATACTGATGAGAAACGCATTGCTTGGAGCTTGGGAGACATCATTGAAAATCGCCCACCTCTCAGCCGATGGCATCCAGACTATAAGGAAGCGTTCGCGGATTTCATGGCGAAGTCTGGCTGATCATCGCCATAGCCAAAAAATCATGAAAAGTTGACGATTGAAGACTAACGGCAGCTTTACTGGTTTCCGGAACACCGGTTTGGGTGTTGCAGGCTATTTCACGATAGGTCGGAAGAAGTAGACGTGAAGCGTTTTTGCTATCAGTTTGGTATTGAAGAGGGTTGTTCTAGCACGCAATTGCGGTCGCGACAGACCTGCTGCGCAATACAGCGAAAGGAAGCATTATGACCAAATCACTGAGAGCTTGTTTTTCTTTGTGGTTGGCTGCAATCGCTCCTGCGTATGCGCAAGAACCTCCTCGTCTTGTTTTGCAGCTGACCGTTGACGCGTTGCGGGGCGATCTGCCGACACGTTACTTTGAGAATCTTGGGGAGGGTGGCCTTAAGAATTTACTTGAAAACGGTGTACACTATGTGGACGCCCATCATTGCCATGCCAATACAGAGACTGTTGTCGGGCACGCCACATTGGCGACCGGGGCAACACCGGCAGTGCACGGGATGATCGGAAACATATGGTTCGACAGAACCTTGGACCGCGTTGTTTACAACGTTGAAGACAGCACCGCTCCGCTTCTTGGAGATGGCGCTGGCGTCAATGACGATATTGAAATTGACCCAACACAGGCGGCAGCTGGCACAGATGGGCGGTCACCACGCGCTATGCTTGTTACGACGCTTTCGGACGAATTAAACGCTTCCACTGCTGGAGCGGCCAAGGTCTTTGGAGTTTCAATCAAAGACCGTGGGGCTATTACAATGGCGGGACAAAGCGGCAAAGCCTTCTGGTTCTCGAAAGCCGCAAATCGTTTCGTCACAAGCTCGTATTATTACGACAAATACCCTGATTGGGTTTCTGTCTGGAATGACGCATCGCCGAGTGCCTCCTTTGAAGGAACCTCTTGGGAATTGATGCACCCAAAGGAAGCCTATCTCTTTGGCGACCGTGACAACCAGCCATGGGAGACGGATGTCGCCGGGTTCGGCATAACCTTTCCTCATCGCTATTCTTCGATGCAAAATGGGTTTGACCCGCTAGAAAATCCCTACTTTACGACCTTTTTAACGCTTAGTCCCGCTGGCGACGATCTGACGGCGCAATTTGCCAAACGATTGATTGATGCCGAGGATATCGGGCAAGACGCGGTAACGGATTATCTGGCGATTAGCTTCTCGTCCGTGGATTACGTCAACCATGTGTTTGGCCCCTCCAGTCTTGAAGCCGAGGACACGATATACCGCCTCGATCAGACTCTCATGAATCTCTTCGCGTTTATCGACGAACGGATTGGGCTGGAAAACGTTTTGATCGTTCTATCGGCGGACCACGGCACCACCGATGCGCCGGGCTATTTGGAGAGTGTTGGCATCCAAACTGGCCTTGTTGCTCCGGACACATGGGACCCGACGGAACAGATAGCCAGGCTTAAGGAGCGGTTTGGGATCACCGGGAAATTGCTTGAGGGTTATAATCACCCCTATCTCAATATCGCCCCCGAAGTATTGGCTCGCCGTGATATTGATTTACCCACGCTGGAGTCAGCTGTTGCAGAAGAGCTTCTATCCTTTCCCGATGTGGCATTCGCCGTCCCCAGTACGGCTATCGAAGCAAACCTCCTGCCCGATACCGACATCATGCGCTTGATCCGCAACAACTATCATCCGACCCGATCCGGGAACATATACGTAGTCTTCAAACCCGGCTGGTTCATCGCAGACTTCGATGGTCTGTCCGTCACATCCACCCACGGGTCACCGTGGCGCGGTGACACACATGTGCCGATTATCTTTGCTGGACCGAACTTAAAACCGCAACGGGTCGCACGCCGTGTTTGCACGACTGCACTCGCATCCACACTGTCTGCATTATTGAGCACGGCGCGTCCCAATGGTGCGAGCGGTGAAGTGTTGCAAGAAGTCTTGGATTAGACCGCTGTGAAGCGCGAGTCCTGATATTGAAGCAAGCTAGGCCAGACCGCGACGGCATCGTCCACAACGCGATCCTCATATTCGTTGCTTCTTGGCAACTACGGAAACCGCCCAACGCAGCACTCTTTAGCGTACACAAATGCGGAGCAGAACTTCACGGAACATATCGTTCCGGCTTCGGAGACTGAATACTCTCCAAATACTCAGCAATTTCGATAAGTCTGGAAGGAATTTGCGTAACCAAACCGTTGCCCGTATCGAATTCGACAGCAGGGCCGTCATTCAATTCGGTGATTATCGGCATGTCATCGCGAGGTTCTTGTACTTTCAAGTAACCGTCTAAGATCGACATGACCTCCAACATGGGCCACACACCCCCTCTGCGTTCGGAAATCTTTGTTAAATCAGCAGGCACTGTTTTCAAATCAGTGGCGTCAGGCCCATTTCCTGTCGCATCGACTCCGTGACACCTGGTGCAATGCTCGAAAAAAAGGTCTTTCCCAAAGTCCAAAAGCTCGTCGGCCGCAGATATCGTTGGAACCGAAGAAATTACTATGCTTGCAACGATCATAAAGTACCTCATAAGTTGGAGGTCCTTTGCCAAACGAGAGTTTATTACAACAGAAATGGACCGACATCTTCCCCCGGTCAACGTCGGTCCTTTACCATATAACACTTGCTATCCTATGGCCCAAAACCGATTGATGGGGACAGGCAGCAACGAGCTCAGAACAGCTTCACCATTTAACATTCGAAATTTAGCATGTGAAAGCGCTCGGCTCTTTGACATAAATCATATGTCACTTCGCAGTCTGCCAGAATTGGACTCGACACGCCAATTCGGCCAAATGATTTTGAATGACTGCTTACGCCTAGCAGAGCACGGCGCTTCACAATGCTAGGCCTGGAATTGTCACCGGGTCAAAAAAAGGTGCAGGTCCAGAACACCGGCAAACGATCAATTGCTGACCTAGCGCCAAAAACACTAATCTACTGTTGGATGCTTTCTAAGAAAAACAATAACCCTGCTAACTCGCGCGGGGTGGGCGTCAAAACACCCTCGATTTCAACCGGAACTAGGTCTTCCGCCATTTCCCCGCCAAATTCCGGCATAACCCGAGCAAGATGGCTGTTTCCCGGGTCGCCATAGATGTAGCTTAGGACCCGTGCTTGAGGGAAAGTGCCTGCGTTCTTCGCGCTCAATGTTGTCAAATCTGTTGGCTCAACGGAAAGACCGCTGCTTGCCGGGCCACCGCCTCTACCATCCACACCATGACAAGAAGTACAGTTTTCTGAGAAAAAGGCTGCCCCATCAGCGCGAGTGGGCATGACATCGGCGTCAGGATACAAATCTGTACACGACGCTGTGGCTAGAGCGATAGATCCAGCCGATAAAATAACCCACCTTGTAGCGTGCATGCTCTACCCCGTTTTTTATTCAGCCTACGGTCCAATTTAGAACATGGCAATGACAGCAACTGGGGTTAAAAATCAGGAAGGGTCAACTTTACAGACTCTTACAAGAACTTGGACATTGCCGCTCACCAAGGGGGGGTGAAAGTTATTTCTAGACCTTCTATGTCTGCGGGCATTTCACTTTTGAGAATCTAAGCAGAGTATTCAACAATCAGGATTGGGAGATCCAAACATGCTGAAAGCTTCGTCCCGAATAGTTTGGCTCGAAGCGATAGGGGCGATCCTAATGATCCTACTTGGGTCCGGGCTGCACTTTGCATTTGTTTTGCTTGGAAGTTGGACGCCAATGGCGCTTGTGGCAGCTGTCAACGAGTCATTTTGGGAACACTTAAAGCTGGCTTTTTGGCCAGGATTGTTTTGGGCCTGCCTAATGCCGCTTCCACCCCGACTTACAAGAAGGGACGTATTTAGCGCTAAGGGATTTAGCCTTGCAATTACTGCTATTTTGATTGTGACAGTGTACACAGCGATACTTGAGCGCAACTTTTTGGTTTTTGATATTGGAATATTTGTTGCTGCAATTTGCATCGGCCAGATCGTGTCAATTCTCATGCTTGTTTATGAAGATCGAATGCGTGAACTCATCCAGGTATTCGGCCTGGTTCTCCTTGGGGTTCAAGTCGTCGCCTATAGTACCTTAACATTTTTCCCTCTTAATCATTGGCTGTTCATTGAAACACGTTCTGGCACGATAGGCATTCCTGCCCATTAGATGGACAGTTTGATCAATTGGTGGCGCATGCTTGCATCCCCATGAATCCAAAGACGATTTTCCCAAGCTTGACGGGTGCTAAGCAAGGCGATTGAGTAGAAGTATGGACTGTTGGATTTCGGCGTCGATTGCCAAGATCAATGCAGATGCTCACCGCTCTGCCGATACGCACCTTTTCAAGCTTCCCGTCCGGGGGCTGAAGGGCGTAGACATCTATCTCAAGGATGAAAGTACACATCCCACTGGCAGCCTCAAGCACAGGCTGGCACGCTCGCTTTTCCTTTATGCGCTTGTAAACGGGAAAATATGGGAAGAGACACGTGTAATCGAAGCCTCGTCTGGCAGCACTGCCGTTTCAGAAGCTTACTTCGCCCGTATGATCGGAGTGCCTTTTACCGCGGTTCTCCCAAAATCTACCGCCAAGAGCAAAATCGACCTAATCCGGTTCCAAGGTGGGGAAATCCACTTCGTCGATGCGGCGCCGGACATGCACCAGGCCTCGGTTGAACTGGCAGCTGAAGTCGGTGGCTACTTCATGGATCAGTTTACGTACGCCGAGCGGGCGACGGATTGGAGAGGAAACAACAACATTGCAGAAAGCCTTTTTCGCCAGATGGAACGAGAGCCACATCCAATTCCATCGGTAATTGTGATGAGCGCGGGAACTGGCGGAACTTCAGCAACGCTGGGGCGGTACATTCGCTACAAGGGCTTTAAAAGTGAGTTGGTTGTTGTGGACCCCGAAAACTCAGTGTTTTTTGAAAGCTTTCGAACTGGAGACAGGACCCTGACCCGCCCCTGTTCAAGTCGTATTGAAGGTATCGGACGTCCCAGGGTGGAGAAGTCATTTTTGGCAGATGTAATCGACCGTATGATCCAAGTGCCCGATGCGGCAAGCATTGCGACTATGCTCTGGCTTGAAGATCGGATCAGGCGGCGGGCAGGCCCATCAACAGGCACAAACCTTTGGGGGGCTTTGCAAATTGCGCAAGAGATGGAGGCTGCCGGACGATCTGGCTCCATTGTCACTATTCTTTGTGACGACGGAAATCGTTATCTCGACACCTACTACGATCCGGAATGGGTGATGGAAAACTTCGGCGGAACCACCTCTTACGATGCTATTTTGGCGGGATATCACTGAATTCAAACGAAGAGGACAGCATGAAAAGGGTGAAATTTGTATTTGCAACGCTTCTGGCATCAATGGTCGCCGTGATGCTTTGCGCCACAACAGTTTTGGCCTCCTCTCAGGAAGCACAACGGATCATCGAAAGCGCAGCTGCTGATTGCAAAGACTTCGAGAATGGAGAGTTTGATCAGGGTGACGCTGTGACCGAGATCGAGCTGCGCTCCCAGTTTGGCACGGTTAAGGCTGAACTCGTAGATGAAAGCCAGTATTCCTGTTCTTCTGCTGCCTCTATGTACTGCGGAACAGGGGGGTGCATGCTCAATCTTATCGTCGACGGTGAGATCATGTCGTGGCAGGTAACGGGTTGGCGTCTTTTTGACTGGGGGCCTGACCGTATACTGCTTATTGGACGAGACGGTGGTTGGTGCGGAGGCGCAGGAGCCGAGGTTTGTTACGAGGCGCTAGTTTGGAGCAATGGGAAAATTTTAACCGTTGGTTCGGCGCCAGAGTAAGCCCGCGCAGCGCTAGCGGTTGTTTTACGCGCCTAGCCTAATGGCCCAGAACTTTTGGATCGAGCTTTATCTGTTCGACGGCGATTACCCAAAGTTTCGATTTATGACCGAAACAAAAACTTTGTCGCGAGGGCGATGGCGGACATAAAGATGATAAAGCACCTGTCATAACGGGTCGCGACCCCTGAACTGGTCACATCAGGTTTTGGACGCATCTCCAATCAACCTTTCGACGGCTCCACCTGCCGTGGATGTTGCAAGCCAGGTTTTGGGCATCATCGACCAATGCCCGGCGGGTTGGATCTATTCAGATTCTTCTTCAACGTCAGGACTACTGGAGCGCTTGCTGGCAAAAGCAGATGTTGAATACGTTCAAAAAGTCGATGTGCTCCGTGCGGACCAGATCATACAGGATGATGCATCTCGTCGAGCGATGAAACAGCAGCTGAATTCACACAAGCGGTCCAGTGACGATCCGCTCGATGAGGTGGAGCGGTTGTGGACCTGCTACCAAGCAGCGAAGGCCTCGAAGGAAGGAGATGAGCGATGATTTTGGCGGACGATGCCTGGCGTAGATAGTCAGCCCTAGACAGACATTCGCAACTGGACTTTTCAAATCCGGATAAGCGGACGGAGCTGACATTCAAGATCACCGTGTCTACCATAGAGGCATAAGTTAGGGAGGCTTCAACATGACCGATCCCAATGAAGTCGCGCACCACTACCACTCTGGTCACTTGCTAAAGCGAATTTCTGATGGTTGCGCAGCACTGGACTTGACCCCACCGATTTCTCGCGACGCTTTGGCGCCGGTTGACGAGTTTCACATTGGCGGACGCCTTGCGACCGAACCTTTTGTGAAGGCTTTAGACCTTTCGCCCCAAAGTCGGGTTGTCGATTTTGGATGTGGCCTCGGTGGTCCTGCCCGCTATGTAGCAGCGGCCACTGGGGCTCATGTGACCGGCATCGATTTAACCGCCGAGTTTGTGGAAACAGGACGCGCCCTTACAGAATGGACGGGCATGTCGGATCGGGTTCAACTCATCGAAGGAAGCGTACTTAATCTGCCGTTAGAATCTGACTCGATGGACGCTGCTTACATGATCCACGTCGGCATGAACATTGCGGACAAAGTTGGCATCGCGCGGGAGGCAATGCGTGTGCTTAAACCAGGGGGTATTTTTGCGATTTACGATGTGATGCAAGTCGGCGAGGGCAATATGGATTATCCAGCGCCTTGGGCTTCGACTTCGGATCAGAGTGCGCTTGCACCACCAGAGACATATGAGGCGGCTTTGAAGTCCGTTGGTTTCGAATTGACCGATAGGATCGACCGCACCGTGTTTGCCAAACAATTCTTTGAAGATTTGGCGGCTGCGCAAAGCCGTGCGGATGGTCCTCCACATCTTGGCCTGCATCTGATCATGGGCGACGACACAGCGCTAAAGGTCCAAAACATGGTGCGAAACATAGAAGGCGGATTGATAGCCCCGATTGAGATCCACGCCCGTCTGCCCATCTAACTTTGCGTCCGCACTGGGCTCGAATTAATCATTCTCTGCGGTGTGCGGATGGGCCGATGGCAGCCCGAAGCAGACAATCACAGTCACGCTTTTCAGTTTTGCACCAAGCCATCCAATAGGACATGCGCGACGTTCAGGAAATCATGTTGTCTTTTCCAAGCAGCGTAATTTGCGCTACCAATAGACATGAATGGAGACCGCAGACTTTCCGCAGTACTCTCGGCCGATGTAGTAAACTACTCAGGCCAGATTAAGGCAGATGAAAATAGGACTCTCGGCGAACTTCGTGTTCTACGTCGAGAGTTATTTGATCCTTTGGTTAGCGATCATCGCGGTAATGTCGTTAAGAGGATGGGTGATGGATGGATAGTCGAGTTTAACTCGGTATCTGATGCAGTACGATGCGCCCTTGATCTTCAAAGCCAGGTGTTAACTCAGTCCTCATTGAAACTACGAGTGGGTGTGCATCTTGGAGATGTCGTATTCGACGAAGATGACATTTTCGGCGATGGCATCAATCTATCCGCACGTCTACAAGAGGCTTCCAACGAAGGGGCTGTGTTAATTTCAGATGTCGTCCATCGCAGCCTTGACGAGCGCCTCGCTGAGCAATTTTATCGCGCTGGAGAGCGACAGTTTAAGAACGCGCCGTCACCAATAGAAGTTTTCCAATGGTCGCCGCCAGGTTCTGCCCCACCGCGAGTAACTCCGGCTAGCCATACAAAGTCTCTGCTAATCGGCGTCTTACCTTTCGATAATCTTTCTTCTGACCCCGATCAGGAGTTTTTTGCAGATGGAATTACCGAAGAGATCATCACCACTTTATCAAAACTCCCGAATTTACTGGTCGTCGCGCGTAACTCTACATTCGTCTACAAAGGTCGCTCCGTTGACGTGAAACAGGTCGGTCTGGAGCAGGGTGTCGATCTTGTTCTTGAGGGAAGTGTCCGTCAAAGCGGGAACCGGGTGAGGATCACAGCACAGCTAATCGATGCAAAGTCCGGTACGCACATTTGGGCAGACCGCTATGATCGCCTCATTGAAGATGTATTCGAAGTTCAGGATGAACTCGCACTTAGGATTGCAACCGAGTTACAAGTCGAACTTTTGGCGGGAGAAATGGCTCGTTTCAGAGGATCCGGCACGAAAAACCTAGGCGCGTGGACCGCTCAACTAAAGGCCGTGGAGGCTTCGCGCAGAATTGCTAGGGAAGCTCAGGCCGACGCTCGCCGATTTGCACAACAGGCAATTGCACTCGACCCGGGTTACTCGGCTCCGTATTGTACTTTGGGATTCATTTGCACTGTCGAAGCACGACATGGATTTGTTGCTGACCGGCGTGCCGCGCTAGCGGAGGCTCGTGACTGCGCTCAGTGGGCTCTGGAAATAGACAGCTACAACCCAGAGGCTCACGCTATTGCGGGTTTTGCAGATGCAATCGATGGCAAGCTGGTTTCGGCTATCGATAAGTTCAACGAGGCACTAGCGCTAAATCCAAACCACGCTGACGTGGCTGCCAGACTGTCAATCACCCTAGCTTTCAATGGCCAGGCAAATGAAGCGATCCAAGTCGCACAACAAGCCATTACCCTGAACCCTCACTATCCAGGTTGGTATGCAGGCGTTCTGGGTTTAGCCCTTCGACTTGACGGTCAATACGAGGAAGCCAAGAAAGCATTCACCGAATATGGTCAAAGGGTTGAAGGCTTTGGTCACCTCGACCTCGTAATCGTCCATGTAGAGACAGAAAACCTTGAGGCCGCTCGCGATGAAGCACGGAATGTGATGAAATACCGCCCTCAGTTTTCCATATCGGACTGGGCGAAAACTCAACTTTTCTCTGACAGAAAAAGGCTGGAGAAAGACTGTGCGTCTTTGCGACTAGCCGGTTTGCCTGAATAAGAGCAGGGTTTCGCTGTAGCAGGTTGGTTTGTGATGGAAACCGATCTCACACATTTCCGATTTGGGTTCGTGATGGCCTTGCGCTTCTAGGTGCCTTGGCGGTGGGCCGCAGCCCAAACCGGATACTCACAAATGGGCCCAGCAATTTCCCAGTTGCAGAGGAAAGCTGCCCTTCGCGGTTAAACAAACCAAGCCGAAAATTTTGGCCGATTATCCCTAGGAATTTGAGGCCTAATTTATTTGATCACGCGGGCTTTATCAGTTTTTCCAGATATTCTCGAGTGTCGGCGTCCCACGAGCTGGGGTCCTCTCCATGGGCGACCACCGCGTGCAGTTCCATAAGCTTCCAGACTTCGTCCTTGGTCGCAGCAACTACTTTACCTGGGCAGGCCTCCATGCCTTCGCAATCCTTGCAGGCATATGAGTATGCAGTGTTCATCGCTTTCTCCTCCGTGCGCTCGGAAAGTTGGTTAGAACTCAAGAAACGTCGGTAGCCCGTCGTCGAGTTTTATCCATGGCTGCTGATGTGAAACGAAGACATGGGCTTTTGGCTGAGTAATCGATGGGTCGTCCAACGTCACAGCAGAAAACCACGCGTCAGCGCTCCAGTCTTGGCCCTCAACTTCATTTAGGACGGCATAGGTCAACGTCGTTCCACAGTCCCGACAAAATCCGCGGCGAATACCCGGAGTTTTCTCAATGTGTTGGATTTCGCCTTTGATAACGGCGAAGTCTTCGGCGGCTACCTTAGCCCAAGTTACAAAGGCACCGCCAAGGGCCATTTGGCATGAACGACAATGGCAATGTCCCGACCAGACAGGTGGTGTCGCGATCTGGTATCGAACCGCACCACAGTAGCATCCACCTTGAATTTTTCCCATCGTATCAAGATCTCCCGGCATGCGGCTAGGCTGACATCCGTGACGAATCCTATACCTACTTTTCTTGGAGCTTATAAACAGATTTCGATATGAATATTGTCAAGAAAACCGATATCATGCGACTCAAATAGTCTAACAAAACATTAGAAAATCTACAGTATGGATTGGTTGCACCTTCCCCCGATGAACGCTTTGCGCGCCTTCTCAGCGGTTGCGGAAGCAGGGAGTTACACCGTCGCGGCTGAACGCTTGAACGTAACCCAAGCGGCTGTCAGCCAGCAGGTGAAATCGTTGGAAAGGCATTTGGGTGTAGCTCTCGTTGCCAGACGTGGGCGCAGCATTGAATTGACAGAGCCAGGCATCATTCTTGCACGTGAACTGGGTATCGGCTTCGAAATTATCGGAAGGGGTGTCGAACGACTGGCGGAACATGCAGCGCACCGTCCCGTTCAAGTGACCATGTCACCCGCATTCGCAGTAGAGTGGCTATTGCCAAGAATGGCAGAGTTTCAACGACAACATCCAGAGATCACTTTGATGCTGAACCCAACCTCGGAGCTGGTTCAGATAAAGCCAGGTGGTATCGACGTCGCCATTCGGTATCACGATAGACGCATGCCAAGAAAAGAAGAGGATACTGTCCTTGTTTCCGACATGGTCGTGATCGGAGCACCTTCACTGGTGGAAGGCCAAGATCTGCGTGACCCGGCCTCTTTAACGAAGCTTCCCTGGTTGCAGGAACTGGGCACCAACGAGGCGGCCGACTGGTTCACCTATCATGGGGTCGTACCTCCCGAGCCATTGACCATAAATCACATGCCGGGGAACCTGATCATGACTGCGGTTCGCCGGGGTGACGGTATCACGTATTCTGCCAGAGCTTTTTTTGAGGACGATCTGTCATCTGGTCGGATGATTGAGTTGTTCTCTGAGCCACTCTTCGGCGTCTACTACATCCAGACTCAAGCAGAATTTCAGCGTCCCGAGGCTAAGGTGTTCGTCAACTGGCTTAAGTCTCAGTCGCAAGTCGTATCGAGACACAACTCTGGAAGCTGAGAAGTATCTATTTACTCACCTGCTCTGTTTGCTCAAGACCGTTGGTTTCGCCGTTTTTTAAGGCTGCTTTGTGGAGGAGCCAGCTGCGATCAGAGCCGCCATCCCTCCATCGATGAACTGCACGTTTTGAAAACCCATCGCTGTTAATACATTTGCCGCTGCCGCGCCTCGGTAGCTCGGAGCTCCGCCACAAGTGGTGAAAATTCGCCTTCCACGATCCTGTAACTCTTGAGATCTGTATTCACTTTCAAGGTCTGCCATCCAAGCGACGGCGCGACCAGGAGCCGGAATTGCTCTAGGGCTGATACCTGTAGCCGCCATTTCAGCGCTATCCCTCACGTCCACTACAAGTGCGTTGGGGTCTTCGATCAGTACTGCCAGCGCGTCAGTTGCTGAAATCGGATTTGCTTTGGATATTTCCTGAGCTTCCATTTGTGCGAATGTTAAGACCATATTGCCCCCCGACTGCAAATCCTGCGCTATGCTACCATGCGGCTGATTTACCGCAAATCGGCACCGAAGCGATGCTTGGCAGTCTTGTCGTCGTCCAGACTGTTGCCATCAACGAAGTTAAATAAGTCCCGGTCAACGGCAGAAGCGGGCCTCGCAAATACCCCGGCCATTGCTGTTGATCAGTGATTACTGGGCGGCCAAAGCCTTCTGCCTGCAATAACACGATGCCTTGATCGGCACCTCGGCGCGAGCAGTGGCCTTGTCCAGTTGTGTCTTAATGTGGGCGGCTTCGACCGTTTTACCGCGCTGGGTGAGACATTCGTGCAAGCCATGCAGGCTCCAGACGTTGCCCGGATGCTGACAGGCCCGGCTAAGCGTTGCATCCAGGCCAAGGTCTGCACGGTAAACAGCTTCGGCTTCCTCCATCTGGCCCTGCTCAAGAAGAAGAGCACCCAGCGCATGACGGGTGGGTTGCATCCAGCCCCAGGGCTCGTCGTATGGCAAGTTGTCGTCGATCTCGACTGACTTTCGCAGGTGGTCAAAGGCCGTTTCGTGCTCTCCTGCGTGATAGGCCAACTCACCCAGCATCATTTGCTCAGCGACCTTCAGAATATCCCGGCATGTGTTGTTGAACAGCATTCGGGTCTCAGGAACTCTGGCCAGAGCATCATAGAACTTAGCTTTTTCACTCTCGGCTTCGGCGACCCTGTGTAGGTTGGCTAAGGCAACCGTCCTTGCATACCGCATCATAGCAATGGTCACGCTGTAAAGCTCTTCATCCTCTGGCAGATCCTGATCGAGAATATCTTGCCAGAGACCAAACCTGATCAGCACATGTTGCTTCATTGGAATGAAGCCTTCAAACCAGTCCGCCATAGGCCGAAGAGTGTCTGACGGCAAGGTGTCGATCAGCTCATCGGCGGCTTCGATTGCTGCCGATGGTTGCCCCAAGAACATCGCACCGTATATTTTAAAGTGATAGTTGTGGCACCGATAGACGGAGTAGAAATTGTCAGGGCCTTCGCGCTTCAGAAACTTGCGATCTGCCAATATGGCTTTGTGATTGCGCAGTACCACGTTCATGTAGTCTCCGCACAACACGTCGATATGGGTCGGCATGTGCAACAAATGCCCGGCCTCAGGCACCAGCGTGCTGAGCACATCGCCGTGACGCAGTGCCCGTTCGGGGTGGGGCGACATTTCCATCAGGTGAATGTACATGTGCAATAGTCCTGCGTGCTCCCATGCTCCGGAAAGTGTATCGAACGCATTTTCAAGCACGGATATTGCCTCGAGCGTATCGGCCCCTTCGGCGGGCTTTCCGGTCGGCAAATCCCAAAGCTGCCAAGGTGTCCGGTTCATGAGCGACTCGGCCAGAATCGCAGACACGTCCAGGTCCTGATCGAATTCGGTGTGAACCTTTCGCATCGCATCAGCGAAGGCATCATTCCACGGGCTGAAATCCTCAATATCCGATGAGGATGGATAACGCGCTGGAATGGCATCGATTAGCGCGCGTTCAACAGGCGTCAGCCGGTCCTTTAACGACGCAGCAGCCTCGATTGACGCTTTCGCCAAAGCGATACAGTCAGGCTTTTCGTCTTCTTCGAATGTTTCCCAGGGCTTGTTGTAGTTCGGCCCAATACAATACGCGATGCCCCAGTGCGCCATTGCGCAATTTGGATCCGCAGCCACAGCATTCTGAAAGCATACAATCGCTTCTTCGTGGTTGTACGCGTAAGTCCAAGCCAAACCACGATCAAACCAAAGCTCGGCTTCGTCCGACGAGGTTGTGATCTTTCGGCTGTAGCTACCGAGATCATAGTATTCCATCACAATAACCCCCTAATTAAAGGTAGGAGGTTACCACAATGGGCTGTTTCTCGATACTGGCGACATCAAAGCCGACCCAAGGCATAGACCCGTCTTATATGAGCCCCATTTGATCGAAGCACTCTTCTTGGCGACTGATCAACTTGTCGGCCGCGTGAGTGACGCGCCGTCCAATCCCTCCACTGTAGCCCACCGACAAGACCACAAACACCGCTCGCACACACCTAAGACGGGCTTTTGAGAAAGCTGATGTCAGCAGTCAGATTGGTCTTTTCCGCCAACTAACACTTTTGGGGCCTGGTAGCGTCGTGCGACAGCTTCCGTTCTAAGTGGTGTTGAAAACGTGTAATTTGGGCTCATTGCGGGCGTCAAAAATTCAGGCACCCTATCCTTCTAGCGTGGCAACTGCATGGTCATGAGAGGTATGGGGTCGATGCATGTTGAGAATGCGTCGAGCTTCATTCGATTGTCCCGAAATTGCCAGCGCATGCGCCAATGAAAACTCAATTAAGTCGCGTTGCGCCCGGCTGCCGCCTAGGCGTTCGTGCTCAGACATGACACCTACAAATTTCTCAATCGCTTCATCCGCGTTTCCATCCGCCAACGCACGGAATGCGCCTGCGACCGAAGCAACGGTGGGGCCTGCGGGGCCCTTTGCGCCGTCAATGGTTGTTTCCAGACGCTCTCTGTTTCCAGCCATCGCATGCGCAAGAGCAGCGTGAACATCCGCAAAAGCCAAGCCAGGTGAAGGAAAGAACTGAACAGCATAGTCGCTGAGTTGTTGCCAACGCTCCTGAGGAATTTGCTCACCAGCCAAAAAGGCGCGGTGAACAATTGCCACACTATCAGTCAGAACGTTCAGTGGTGGCGCAGGAGGTCGGTCGGGGGAAACATAATCATCGAACAGCTTCCACATACCCGCCACATCGCCGCTTTCAAGCGCCCACAGAGCAACGTGCCAACTGAGATGGCAGTGCAGATACGCCGTGAAGGGATAGTCTTGCCAGAACTCGCGCAGATAAACGTAGCCAGCGCCCGTCTCCCCGTTCTCATAGTAGAGATGGGCCCTGACATGTGCACTGTGTGCGCTGTCTGGCTTCAATTCAAGCGCGCGCTCAATGTTTTCAGCGGCCAGGCCAATCTGTCCGGCCTCCATCTGGGCAAATGCATGCTGGCAGAGAAACCACCAGTCGTCGCCATAGTGTGGCTTTAACATGGTTGTGTACGCAAGCTGCTCCGCCTCGCGTCCAGCCTGACCTGAAAACCCTATTAAGCCAAATACGCTGGTACATGTCTGTGCAAGCAAAATATCTCGTGGATGGTCTGCGACGTGATCTCGGATGCGCCTGTAGGCCTGCGGTGCACGCCCCTCAATGAGATCGCTGATAATGTCGATCTGGGCGGCTTCGCGCGGGCTGACGCCATGCGAAAGTTCCTTTGCAACGGCTATTTCACGCTTTGCATCTTGTCCACGCCCGACAGTAACAAGGTAGCGTGCAAGCCCAACATGAGGCATAGCAAAACTATCATCTGCCCGCATTGCAGAACGGTAAGCGTCTTCAACATCATCAAAAGCGCCTAGAAAACGGTCGATGCCTTCAACGTAGGCGTCTCGCGCAGCTTGTGATATGGTCGTTAGCGGGCTTCCGTATCGATCTTCAAGCATCCAAACCTTCCACTATCTGTACCAAACCTGTCCGTCAGCGAGCTATATGAGCATGCCTAGCCATAAACGAGTCAAAGGAAATCGACGTTACGAGGCGCCATTATTTCAGCATCCGTTTCTTTCAGAAGCCTTATGAAATCAGCGAAATGCGGTTCAAACCATAGTTGCTTCATCAAATCCCGATTTCCTAAAATTGGACTCCGAAAGCAATTTTGGGGATTATTCCATACGGCCCGACCCGCGTCCGGTTAGAGGAGAACGTAGGTATGACAACCCAAACTCGCCCGCTTATTGATACGGCTTGGTTGGCAGATAACCTGACTGACCCGAAACTACGCATCATTGATGTTCGCTGGAAGTTTAGGGAGGAAAACGGCAAGGGCTTGGCCTATGACGATAGGAGCGAGTTCCAAGCCGAGCACATTCCCGGCGCCGTGTATGTTGGCATGTCGACAGAGCTTGCAGACAGCAATCAGAACGTTCCCGATATGATGCTCGGGCCAGAGGATTTTGGGAAAAAGATGCGCGAGTTGGGTGTTTCCAAAGACAGTCATGTCTTGGTCTACGATGATTCCGGGCTTCCGTTGGCTTCAGCGCGTCTTTGGTGGGCACTTTCGCACTATGGCCATAAAAACGTGCAGGTCTTGGACGGCGGCTTGCAGCAATGGAAACTCGAAGGTCGACCCACTGAAACTGGCGATCCATCCGTTGAGCCTGGCGACTTCGCTCCCAAGGTGCAGAGCAATTGGATTGCCAGCAAAACTGACGTTCTGGACGCGATAGGTATGCTTGAGGTCAGAGTTGTGGACTTTCTGCCAAACGACCTCTTCCGAGGCGACGGTGTTCACACATGGGGAGGTCGCTCGGGACATATCCCCGGTGCAGTTAACATACCGGCGATATCGAACATCGATCCGGATTTGGCACACACACCCATTGCTGAGCGGGCAGCGAAACTAAAGGAACGAGGCTCATTCAGGTTGGCGGATCGCCTCCGCCTCCTTCAGCACTATCAGGACAAGGGAATTCAAACCGACGACGAGGTTATCGCGTATTGCGGTCGCGGTATTGCCGCCTCTTGCGGTCTCCTTGCGCTTCGCCACATGGGGTTCGACAAGTCGCGCCTCTATGATGGTTCCTGGGCTGAGTGGAGCGCCGATGAGAACCTTCCGGTTGAAACCTCGTGAGACTACGATTTTGGGTCACTTTGGGTGATCCAATTATTGACGCGTTGCTAGGAGGATATTTTTGATGACGGACAATTTCCGGCTGACCAAAGAAGCTGCGCAGAAGTACAACAACCATAGTGTGCCTGCGATGTTCGGCCCATTGGCTGAAGCAACAATGCAGAAGGTTCAGCTTCGAAGCGGCACTTGTGTTATCGACATTGCATGCGGCACCGGGGCTTTGACGCGAGAGATTGCAAGGAAACTGACGGGCGAAGGCCGGGTTGTTGGCGTAGATCTGAACGAAACCATGATTGAGGTCGCGCAGTCCAATCAGCTGGATTGTCGTCATGTGCTCGAGTGGTATGCAGCAGATGTAACCGAGTTACCTTTCGGAGATGCTACGTTTGACTATGCCTTCATACAACAGGGGCTTCAGTTCTTCCCCGACAAATCCGCCGCGTTGAAAGAAGTTCATAGGATCTTGCGCAATGACGGTCAGCTGTTTTTAACATGTTGGCGCGCTGTGTCGCCCTTCAATGGAGCACTTGCAAAAGCTCTCGAACAGCATGTTGGAACAGATGCCGCAGTCAAGGCCAGAGCGCCTTTTTCGTTTCGAGATGGGGACCTCATTTCGAACTTGTTGGTCGATGCAGGCTTCAAGATAGCTCGTCACGAGCCATTGGTACTAGAGCGAAGATTTATTGACCTTCGTGCGCAAATCATGGCGCTGCCAATCGAAACTGATCTTAGGGATGCAGGTGATGACGTCACCAACAAGGTCGTGGAAGAGGTTGCAGACGCTTTGTCTAGATATGACAATGAAGGCGTATTGCACGTACCGCAAGAAGCGCACCTTTTTGTCGCCGCGGCATAGGTCAACGACCACTGGCTCAGTTCTCAATTACGATCTTTGCCATGGTCGAAAGACAATGCGGCATTAGTGGCTGCCGAGCGTGACTCCGCGTTGACGGTTGAGTGTGCATCAAACTATACTTTTGCCATGGCCAGCGGAAAATACATCGACGATTTGTCGGTTGGCGAAACTTTCGAAACCGGTGGCGTTACGCTGACCGAGGGAGCGATTGTTGACTTCGCACTGGTTCATGACCCGCAGCCCTTCCACGTTAACAAAGTGGCTGCCGCAGAGTCGATTTTCGGCGGTCTCATCGCCAGTGGATTTCAAACAATAGCGCTTACTTTCAGGTTGTTCCGCGACACTGGTGTACTTACCGGCACCAATCTGGGTGGACATGGTATGGACGAGGTACGGTGGCTGGCTCCGGTGTATTCCGGTGACACGATCAGCGTGCGCGTCACGGTTGAAGCAATTACACCATCACGTTCGAAGCCAGACCGGGGAACGGTCAAATTCCGATACCAGACATTTAACCAGAACGATGTTGAAGTTCTTAACCTGGTCATGCACCACGTGATGGCATGTCGGAGTTAAGGCGGTTTGCAGCGACTTGGGCGCGGCGATCAATTCGACCTCCCTTTGTCATCTTCAAGAGTATCCTTGGGCTCGCCACATAAAGCTTCTATTCGCAATTGCGGTCGTGGCGTACATGCAAACTAGCTTGTTCGCGTGTTCTCAATCCTTTTTTGCCTAAATAACTACTTGTAGATTGCCGCATAACGAGGTGCGAAGAACTTAACGAAGGCTCTAACCTCTGGCCGACGATAGGCTTCCGGCGAAATGAGCATTAGGTGCGGCACCGCAAGTTCGGGGATTTCGTCGAAACATCGGATAAAAGACATGTCTGTTTCCACCAGCTTGACATTGCTGATTCCAAGGCCTTGCCCTGACCTGATCGCCGCATGCATTAGCTCCAGTTCAGTGAAAGACATGACGATCTGGTCCGGCTCCACGTGATTGGTCAACCATTCGTGGAATACATTTGGTACGTCGTCCCGCTGAAAGGTAACAAACTGATGCCCGGCCAGATCATTCGTTGACCCCGGTAAGCCAAATTTGTCCGCGTAATTTCTGCTGCCGAACAAAGACCAGCGGGCCGTGCTGATCTTACGACAGATCAGGTCAGGATCAGGTTCAGTTCTTGCAAGGCGCAAAGCAATGTCGGCCTCGCCCGCCATCAGGTCCAGCGCCCGAACGCTGGACAAAAACTCGAATGCGACATCCTGATTGTCGGCGGAAAACTCGTTTACGATTTCAATCATGCGTGCAGAGAAGTTTGCTGAGTAAGCGGTGATTCGGATGGGTTGTGTCGACGTCAATTCTTTCGCGCAATCGGCAAATTCAAGGACTGAAGTCTCGATTGCTTCGGCGAGGGGAACGAGGCGAAGGGCTTCTGGGGTCGGTTTGAACCCGTGCGTACCGCGCTCAAAAAGCGTCAAGCCTGTTTCTCTTTCGAGAACATCAATGCGTCGGGCAACCGTTGGTTGGGAGACCTTTAGCTTTCTGGAGGCCGCAAGCGTCGACCCTTCTCTGAAGACAGAGAGGAACACACGAATATCCGACCAATTTCGGAACCCGTTCTTCATTTTTGTAGAACAGCACAATTTTGTGCCGGATACCAGAAAAACGGGTGAACAGTTACTCTTGTTGCGACAGCGCAAGTAACTCGAAAAGGACCATGAGATGGCTTCCCATACAATGTCACCCAGCATCTGGACCGTATTTGATGGACTGTTCGGTTGGACCAAAAGAGCCTGCCCCGAAACCCGGAAGCCGCGGCCTACAGCCAACGATCTTCACGCGGAACGCGACTATATTAATGACGTGATCTGGAGTAGTCCCGCTGCGTTTTCGAGTGAACTTGACGTGCAGAACATGATGAGTCTGTATCCAGGAAGGTTCTGACGACACTTGGTGACAATCGGCCGAACAAGGCGATTAGATCACGCCAAATTCAGCTGCAAGCTGGAAGTGACAGCCACGCACCTGTGTTGTAGCCATTGAGTAAGTACCAACACGAGACCTTCTCGTGCAACCTGGCGCCTTGTTTGACGATATTGAAGTGAGCCACCTGCTGGCAAAGGTCACTCACCTCACCTCACCTCCGCATGTTCGTCGTTTGGTGAAAGGCAATTTCCTTTGATCCGTTCTCGTAAATTTGCAAAGTCCGAAATGCTAACCGAACAGACCTTTGTCCGAGACTACACCCGATACCAGTTTTCAACTTCTCGGGCGGCTTCTTCGGCTGTAAAAGTATTCTCTACCTCTGCGATTGCGTACTTTACTTCGTCTGAGCTAGCACTGAGTTCTAAGGCGTCCGCATCCAGATCATGGGCTGACCCTGCATTTGAATAGATCGTATCGACCCCAATTCTGATGGCGTGTCGGAGTTGCAGCAGGTGCTCAAAAAACCGCACATAAATCATCTCCTCGTACGGAGAATGAATATCCGCTTCAGAGATCAAGCCCAATTCTGCGGCCTTGGCACACGTCAAACGCCAAGCCAGTTCCATTGTGGATGGTGGCGCGTCCCTGGCCTCTTCAGGATGTCCGGGGTTCGCAAACGTAGATCTTCGAATAGCTTCGAGATTGGCACGTAAGCCCTTTGTGGGAACCGGATAGATGAATTTGGTTTCCTCGGAAGCTAAGGCAGGCTCAATCTGATCCGGCTGCGCCTGGATGAACTCTGAAAACCTGTTTCCGATGATAGGGACTTCGCCCACAATCATGTCTGTGGGATCGGAATTCTCCACCTGCCATCGCGCTAAGGTTCTCCGGCCCCACAATCCGGCGGCCCTTCGGATCAACGGATGAGTTCCATCCGAAACATCTGGATACTTTGTTAGTATGTCTTCGGTCTGAAACGCCGCGAGCCCCTTATCCCAACGCATGATATGCACGCGACGTCCCAAGGAGATCGCAATGGATATTTGCTGGCGCAATAGGAATGACTTTCCAGATGCCGGCAATCCAGTGAAGAAAACCATGCGGCAACGACGTGCAGCGTCCGCTAGGTGTCTTCCAATTTCTGCGTCCGCAAAACTGTCCTTAGAAATTACGAATCTCCTTATTCGGTGTCGGCAACAGCGTTAGGTAGCAAA
This sequence comes from Ruegeria sp. YTSC230, assembly GCF_059609665.1. NCBI lineage: Bacteria > Pseudomonadati > Pseudomonadota > Alphaproteobacteria > Rhodobacterales > Roseobacteraceae > Ruegeria > Ruegeria sp. YTSC230. Next base: position 93,107 of record NZ_JBXWMC010000008.1, read on the forward strand.
CGCAACTTGGTTCCAGAGCCGCTACAAACATTCTACGCCCGCCATTCTGAAAGCGATGTTTGCAAGCAATCGCGGCGTTAGTTCTCTGAAACTTCAATACCGGCAATGCGAAGCCCATCCATTATCTTTTCGATCAGCTCCGTTGGCATTCCACGCGCTCGATACGGTGAGCGTGGATCGTCAAGAAACTCCGGGTGTTCGTTTTGCAAGCGTCGCGCCATCTCTTGCGCCTTTTGTTGCTCGCCGTCCAAAGCATAGCTTGCAGTCAGGGTTGCCATCGACATGGTGGATTTCGGCGTACCCCAGCTCAAGATGACTTTTTGTGCCTCATCATAATTGCCTCGCAAGATCGCGTGCAGCACCCAAGCGTTATTGTAGCCAGGATGAAGTTTGGGGTTGAGGTCTTTTGCGCGGGAAATCCACTCTTTACCTTTTTCAAACTCGCCGGAGTAAGCAAGAAAGATACCCAGATCCGCGAGGATCCAGGAATCATTGGGACTAAGCTCCGTGGCGTTCTTTGCGTGTTCAAAGAAGACCGCCTTGTCTTCTCCCGTCATTCTGCTGAGGATTGCCAGGGCGTAGTGCGCATCCGCATTGTCCGGGTCTTCCTCAAGTGCACGTGTGGCGGCGTCTCGGGCCTTATTTGCCCAATCCGGATCGGTGTCGAATGATCGTTTCTTAGACTCGAGATAGTTAAAGGCCAATCGCGACCAAGCAAGAGAGTAACCAGGTTCTTCCTTCACGGTTCGCAATAGACAGTCCCGAGCCTTGCGATGCGCTTCAATGCTGAAACTTTGATAAAACCAGAATCCCAACAGATAACATTCATAGGCTTCCAGGTTTTCCGGTGCCTTGTCGCGGATAGCCTGCTGTACAGAAGTGTTGAACAACGGGGCATCGCTTGAACCGATTTGCGAGGCGACCTTTCTTGCAATCTCAACCTGGATATCCAGGACATTTGCGATACTGAGGTCCATATCAAAGGGGCCCGGCGGTGTGAGTTGACGGCAAGTCCTTGCATTGATGAATGTAGTTGTCACCCGCAGTTTCGAGTCAGACCGTTGGGCCGTGCCGCCAAGTATGTAATCGGCCCCTAACGCATCCCTGATCGCTTCGCAATCTTTGTTACTGCTGAAGTCGGCTCCAGCTTCGGGAGCTATAACAAACAGGTTAGAGAACTTCGCCAACAAGGCGTTAAGATCACGCGTCAAACCTTCAGCGAAATACTCGTCTTCCTTGTTTTCCCCGATTGTTTCAAAAGGTGTAATGACAATCCGCGCACCTGACGGAAGGTCGCGCGGATCATCTCTTCCAAATACAAAAAAAGCTGAAATCGCGGTAGCTGTGGCGACAACAGCCGTCGCGGCAGTCCATCGGATCGCTGCGCTGCGCTTGGGTTTGACCGCAAGTTCCGGAGGCCAGGTCCAAACCTCGACCTTATTGGCGATATTCTTCAATTCATGGGCGCCAGCATGCGCAAATTCCGCGTCCACCTTTCCCGAAAGTTGATCGGCAACTGCTTTGGAAACACAAAGGCCTCCGGGCGGTGCGATTGCTTCCAACCGAGCCGCAATGTTGACACCGTCTCCCAGCAGGTTATCGCCATCTGCCACGACATCACTGAGATGTATTCCGATACGAAGGTTCATGCGCCCTTTTTCCGGCAGATCGAGGTTCCGGACCTTCAGCTCTCTTTGAATTTCCAATGCACAGCGGGACGCGTCCGTTGCACTTGTGAATTCAGCGATGACGCTGTCACCCGCGCTGCCGAACACGCGACCACCGTAGTTTGAGATGAGGCCATCAATGAGTTTTCGGTAGCCCTTTAGCGCTGTAATGGTGCCCTCTTCATCACGCTCGATCAAGCGTGAGAATCCCACAAAATCCGCAGCCATAATGGCAGTTAGACGGCGTTCCATAAGTCCCCCCGTACCACTTTAATGAAAGTTACCTGGGTTCTCGAACAAAATCTAAGTTCTTTCCCAAGCTCATAACTACTCATTTGGATAGAGATAGACCGGCCAACTTTGCCTAGACTTCAGATGGTTCACAAACGCTTGGCCGCTGCCTTCGGAGATGCGCAACGCTGTGCTATGATCTTCTGTGACCTAACCACAGAGGTACACTTTTGATGCGACCCGAAACGCGCAATCGCATTTTGACGCTCGGTATTGCCATTGCTGTTATTGCTGCGAAGCCGAACGCTGCCCTCGCTTCTGATGGAGAGTGTGGTGCGCCAGATGCACCGTGCACACTGGAAGGCGGTAAATACTACGTGGCCCTGCCAGAGGCTCCGGATGAACGACCTGCCGTCATTTGGTTGCACGGTTATGGACGGTCTGGCAAGGCGATGATCCAGAATTCCGCCTATGTTGACCCTTTCATCCGGCGTGGCTACGCGGTGATTATGCCGAGCGGGCAGCCCAGTATTAATGACAAAGACCTCGATTGGGGTGTGGCTGACGGATATGACCTGGCGCGCGATGATGTAGCCTTTATCGACGCCGTACGCGCCGACGCGGTGGAGCGCTTCGGAATTGACCCGTCGCGAATACTGATCGCAGGCTTCTCCCGCGGCGGCTCGATGGTCTGGGACATTGCGTGCCAAGCGCCAGAGATGGCAAGAGGTTTTGCCGCTGCGGCTGGGGCGTTCTGGGAGCCTATGACCACTGAGTGCGATGCGCCAGTTCACCTGTTTCACGTACACGGCTTCAAAGACAGAATGGTGCCGTTCGAAGGCCGAGAGCTGACATGGGAGGGTGTCGATTTTCACCAGGGTAATGTCATGAAGGGCTTGGACGTCTGGCGCCGAGAAAACGCCTGCTTAGGTAGCGCGGAAAACAGCTTTGGCGACGATGGTTCGATGCAGAAGGATTGGATGGACTGTGAGGCCGGCTCGATTCGGTTGAAGGTCACCAAAGGCGGACACGGCGTTCCGGAGGGCTGGCGGGACGCGGTGCTAGACTGGTTCGAAGCTCTACCTTGAGCACTCGAGTGCCTGCCGACCCTCCGCGAGTTTTGATCTGATGGGCATTCAGTAGCATTCAACATGATTGGTAAAAGGGGTTGAGAATGAGAGAGCAAGTTTCCGACTACTATGGTCCCAGCCGCAGGCTGATCGACCAGATAGCTGATAGCCTGAAGGCCGCGAGCATTGACCCGAAGAAACTACGCGCCGCGGATTTCTAACCAATCAATGAGTACCATTTCCGAGGCAGACAGACGACTTTACAGTTATTGGAGAAACTGAAGTTAACGACAGGCGCGAATGTACTTGATATTGGTAGTGGCTTGGGTGGGGTCACCAAAACAATTGCAGAAGAAGCAAGCGCTAAGGTTAGAGGCATTGATCTGACGCAAGAGTTTTGCGACGCAGCCAAAACCATTTCCGATTGGAAACGTTAGAACAACATCAATTCAAGGGATGTCGAGGCCGTTCTCTCGTCCGAAATCGGTATAGAAGCTGTCACTGCGGCATCGGTTTAAAGTGGCTTCGTCCGCTTCTCTTGGGTCGGTGCCAGGGCTTTGGACACCTGTTCCTTCTATGAAGCCATTCACGAGATTAAAGACACCGCAAACTTGGATAGCATCGAACAGCGCACTCTCCGACCAGCCTGCCGCGTAGACTGCTTTTGCGTCGGCTTCCGTCATTCGGGATGGTGAGACGGTGAGCTTTTCAATGTATGCCAGTAACGGTTTAAGTTGGTCTTCGACGGGTGCTGTATCGCGGTCTTCCATCAGTGCCTCGATTGTCTCGACCTCAATGCCGTAGGCTTTGGCGAAAACGATGTGCGCCCCATGGCAATACGCACAAGCATTCAAGCCAGAGACATAAGCTGCGATTAGTTCACGCTCAGCAACCGAGAGGTCGCTCTCGCCCCTCATAACCAGGCTTTCGTACGCGCAAAGCGGCGAAAGTTTGTCTGGAAAGGCTTGATAGACACTTCCAAGCGTCGCGTTCTCAGGCAGAGATGGAAACAGGCGTTTCATTCAATTCTCTTTCAGTCTTGCTTTGGATAGCTTTGTCTCAAAGTGAGGAACCTAACGGTGCATACGCAACCTTAAAGCAATTCTAGGATCCGCACAGAGCTTCTGTTGGAATACATCCGAAGGTAAGTTTGCCTAACAACACCCCAACGTGATCGTAGTTTGGCTATCTGCGGTGCCCAATTGCAGTTTACTCCCAATCGCCAGCAGACGAGCGCCACGTCTTAGCTTCCGCATCCCAAACACTGGCTGTTGTGCAAGGCGTCGGGTTTATTCCGTCACAATTGGTTCCGTGGACGTCAGCAAGGACAATGCGTTGACGCCCGAAGTCAACGACCGTCCAGCCCTGGTTGAGCAAGGAGTGAACCTCCTCTTCAATCAAGAAGTGCGACATGCATCCGCCAGTGCCGCAGTAAAGAGAAGCGGCGCTTGAACACGCAAAACCAGACTCATTCAGAACCCAGTCGCGTTGTAGATCTCCGTCAAGATCCACCCTTTCAACCGCGCCCCAATCTAAGTCAAACTGACCGTTGTTGAACTCTGCGCAGGCCTGTGCCGCCAGATCAACCTTCGCCCGCAAACCGGTTGGAAGTTGCGAACCGTCAGCCGCGAAAGCTGGTGAGGTCCAAACTAGACCCGAACCCAGCACAATCGAGGAAACCAAACATTTAAACTGGCTTACCAATTGGGAAATCGGTTGGAGGGGGGCATCAATTGCATTGATCATACCTATAGTCCCCGTATTCCAGCCAGTTTGCCGAGCCTTCGCTAAAAATCAGAAATTCGGACCTGTCTTCCCCAAGCAGGGCAACGACAAATCCGGTCGGCGGCTCAGAGTTTCCGAAGTAGCTGTAGGCCGTCATGGCTCTGATCGACTCGCCGTTAACCGTTACTCGCGCGTCCCACTCTCCCTCCGGGTTGTCCAAAATTACAGGTTCGATCACGCGCTCTATCGCCCCGCCACCACAATAGATGATGCCTTCGGGTGCTTCGTAGGAGGCCCCCTGGCTAGTATCTGAATCGCAGGCGGAACGAAGGGACCGAATTGCCGCGCTGGAACCTTTCAAGTCAATGATCCCATAGCTGACATCTTGATCAATCATCGACAGATTGACCGCCGCATTGGCCGCAAGCTGGTCCAGTACAAAACCATAGTCCTGCTGACTATCAAAACTGATCTCGACGGGATAATTGTCGACGATCTGCACGTCAGCGTTTTCTGCGCCAACCTGAAATGCCCCAACTTCGGTGGTGCCGTTCTTCAAAAATCGAATAGAAAGCCCCTGCTTTTCCACGATGTCCTGGCTATCCTCATACCCAGCCGGAGCAAAGCGGATACGATTACACTGAAGTTCCAGCGTCATGTTTCCGGTCTGAATAAATGCATTGGGATTGGGGCCGGAACTGAAGGACCACTCCGCCGATGCTGTGGTCGCCATTGCCATCATAAGCGTTCCAATGGAAATCGTCTTGAAACTCATTTTCTCTCTCCATGGTGTTGCGGTTCGCACTTTCATTCAGCAGAGATTCCGGCCGTTGCCCGGGCAACCAGGTCAGGAAACAGGTGCACCGTACTCGTTCGCTCCTTCTTCCGAAGGGCGCGTCAGCCACCAGATCATAAGGATGGACAGAACCAATTGAAGAATTGAGACAACAACAATACCGGTTACGCCCAGGACTGCCGCCGGTCCTCGCAATGCATCGGGGTTTTCCGTCCCTTGCTCCAATACCGAAAAGAACGCTACCCCACCCAGCATAACAAAAAGCGTTGTAATGCTGAGCGCCATCGGCAGCAGCAAGTACCAACCAGGTCGTCCCGTATCATGCAGCCGCCGCCAACCGGCGGCCAGCATAGGTATGATAACGGCCAGTTGGAAAACAGAGGACAGAACCCGAGATCCTTGCCCTGTTTCGGGGTCGGTCCCGAATATGATCGTATCCAGCACAGCTAAAGCGGCACTCACGAGAACCACAAACAAGAAGAACCACCAGTATTCTGAGCGCATGGCCCGACCGGAGAACTGGAAGTATTTCGAGAAACACGTTTTGACTGCTTCACCGAATCCCATCTTTCAATCCTTTCTTAGTTTCTGTGCGGCCCCAAAACGCTTCGCTCCTCTGGGTATTCCCACGAACCTTTTTGTTTGAAAGCAGAAGCCTATCGTAAGAAAGCGTAAAGAAGTTTGCGCGCGGAAAAAATGTTGATTTAATAATAATTAGATTTAAATATGCGAATTTGACACAACTTTATTTTTACCTCCGTTGTTGTCGCTGTCGCCAGATTTGTCGAACCCTTCCGGCTGCTGGAGCGAGTGCTGGCGGTCGGAAGGCTTTTTACAATCATCGAGCTTGGGAGGATGCGATGCTCAAACTTAAGGTACTGGCCCTCGCTCCAAAGTTCGCTCTAGCTTTTGCCGGTGATATTGCTTGGTCGTCACGCGTTGGTGGCGGCCCCGGTAATCAACTTAATTTCGTTCTGCCGCCGAAGCTCTCCACAGCAAGTATTTGGGAAAGGTAGGCACCGGATCGAGGTATGTTCGATTGGCTGCATAGACGCGAGAGCTTCAAAAAGTCGCCTCCAATTCCATTAAGATCAACGAACCCAGAGGGAGAAGAAAATGACTAACAAGGTGATGATGATTGCAGGCGCGACATGTTTCGCACTGCTTGCAGCCTGCGACGATACGAATACTTCAAGCGCATCCGCCGAGCTCACGCCCGCTCAGCAGGCGTGTTTGCGAGATGTAGCTAACACAACGAACAATTCGCAAGTCGTGGTGCTCTCATCCGCGTTTAGCGAGGCGGGAACACAGGTCACTGTAGGCGTTGGCGAAGATCGTGCTCCTTGGAATTGTATTGCTTACAGTGATGGCGCGACAGCTGGCATCGAGTTCCTGGGAGACGAAGGCGCATTGTGACCTGTTTGGTGCGTAGCTGAATACGGCTGCGCAGCACTGGCTCACCCTTTGGAAAGCTCGACTTGGCTTGTAGAATAACCACTATTTTATTCGCGATCCTTTACCTGTTAGCGTTGGTTGCGTTCTTAACGGGTACATTTGGTTGGCTGGGGCAAGAAAGAGACCCTTTGTCCGGGGTGTTCCTTCTGCCGTTGGGACTACCTTGGATACTCGTAGCGGACTTGCTCTCGGAATCGACAAAACCTTGGTTCGCGGCGCTCGCACCGGTTTTCAACCTGTTAGCGCTGGTCTTGATTTGCAGATGGGCACGCAGATTGCGCCTGTAGTGGTGGCTGAACTCTTTCTCACCAAAAGGGAGGAAAACATGGGAAAAGTGATCTTGGGTATCGTGATCGGGCTCGCCCTCGGCGTGGTTGGGGCGATGACCATGGGTGGCGGTGCCGCGATAGGTGTCGGCGTTGCGACTGGCTTGTCCGCCGGTGTCTGCACCACATTGAAAGGAGCACAAGCCGAGAACCTGATCACCGCCGAGCAAGCGGATCAGATCCTCAATCGCGTTAATTCCGAGATGGCGTCACTGCAAGGAATTGAAACGACAGGCGAGATCGTCGGCAGCGCACAGGCATGCGACGAGTTTCTGTCAAAGTTACGAGTAACTAAGTGAGGTTCCGCTTTGTAGGGAACAAAACTCTAAGGATTAGCCAGCAAGGGACCATCTGATGAAATTCGCTGTACTTAAATTCCTCGCACCGATGTTCGCAATCGCAGGCACGGCTTCGTTTGCAATGTCTGAAGCAGACGACGCGTGTATCGACCACTTGCGGCAGGTTGGTGGACCAGACGGTCAATCCGGAACGATTGAAAGCTCAGAGTTCTCAGAGGCGGGTACGCTCGTCATGCTGCGAGACGCAGGTGGAACACTTTGGCGCTGCATCGCGTACAAGGATGGAAACATCGGCGAGATGGCGGTTGTCGAGGCGATGGATGATGGCGGTGGAGCAGTGGCAGGCGCGGCCGGTTCTACCGGTAGCCAACGTGTCAAATTCGATGGTGGTTCCACCGGCGCCGAACTCGTTGGTGAACTCGCGCCCGGAGCGTCACAGCAATATGTTCTCGGTGCCAAAAGCGAACAGTTCCTTTACGTTCGCGTTGCTCCGCGAAATGGCTCCTTGGACTACGTTATTCGCAACCCCGATGGTTCTGAACTGTTGGGATTGATGTCGGCGGACAAGGAGTATCGAGGACAGCTTTGGCAATCTGGTGATCATGTTGTGGAGGTTATCAATCGCAGCAACTCTTCCGTCGACTACAACGTCATTTTCGGAATTGAATAGGTGATCAATCAGAAACCCTGGAACGCAAGTATAAAAAGAGAGGGAAAAACAGATGAAACCCAAGGTCCTATTGGTGATCGGCACGGCGTGTACTACTGCGCTTGCAGCATGCGACGACAGTGGCGGATCAGTGGATGCAAGTGCACCAACTGTGGGCAGCTCTAGCGATCTTTCGTCATTTGAAGGGGCAAGAGCGGGCCAAGCTGAAATGGGTATTCAAAGTCTCGGGTTTGAACTCATCCGAAGCGAGGGGCTAACCTCGTACTGGTTTAACAAGGATACCGGTGCATGCGCTCGGATCACGACCTCCGAGGGAAGGTACTCAGATGTAGCTATGCTGCCATCAGGTGACTGCTGACAGACTTCCATCAATCCCAAATCTGAAAGAAGGTGTTCAAACTTGCAATTCGACCTGGCACACGCGGCGGTCATCGTTGTCGCCTTAATCATCACTAACCTGGCATTGAAATCCGCTGGCGTGATCAATGAAGAAAACAAGCACCAATGGAACTGGAAAGTTGTTCTAGCTTACTTCGTAGTCGTCGTTATCATCAATCTGGTGTGGCCCATTTAATGTTTCACAGCGGAAAGCTAACTGCCCACTTGATATGGTTGTCGTGAACTAGCCTTTCCGAGAAACTATCAGGTCGCAAGAGTTTGAGCATCAAAGGTTCAAGTATAGAAAGGAGATGGCATGCGGTTTTTGGCGTCCCTCATATTCATTGGTGTTCTCGCAACCACTGCGAATTCTGACGTGACCAGTCGAAATGGCGGTCCAAGCAACAGTCAAATGCTGTCAAAGGGTGGTGACGGAGGCGTTGATGGTGTCGCTTTCTTTCGCCCAGTCTTAAGCGGAGTGTTGTATCGATCCGGTTTCAAGGGTGGCGACAAGGATCGAACTGGCCTAAGTGAGGGTCAACGCGAAACTCTGTGCGGTGAAGGGTTTTCAACCGGGTTTTATGCCGACTTTGGCAAAAACACTGAATACGGTCGCACCAGTTGTGGAAACGGATCCTTTGACTATCAAAGTGCCAGATCCTCCCGACCCAGTGCTGTCATGGCTTCCATACACGAGGTGATTCAAAACCCTGGAAAAGGCCCTGTCCTGGTGCACTGCATGTGGGGTGTTCATTCCTCGGGGGCATTGTCGGCAATGGCGCTCGTTCAGTTTTGCGGTTGGACGGAAGAAAGGGCCAAGGAATATTGGAATGATGCCCGAAACGGGGCCCCTTGTTCAGGCGGGTGCGACCAGTGGATTGACTCAAAATTCTCCAACTTCAGCGTTGACCCCAAGTTGAAAATCTCCACCGAACAACAGGCAGCGATTTGCCCTAAATGATACCGGGAGGACTATCCAAATGAAGTTCAATCTTCTGGGGTCACTTGCTCTCATTGCACCCACTGCCTTGTGGGCGAGCGACGATGTTCTAGGTGAAGCCACGACATTTGATAGTCCCAACGGCATTACTGAACGCTGCATTCGGATCGAAAAAGTTCCAACGGGCGAGTACAAGAACAGCGATCTTGAAGAAGAAACTGCCTATTGCGAGATCGATTTTTATGCCTCCGAAATTGCGATTTGCCCAAAAACTTGGAGCACCAGCCCAGGAATGGCCGTCTACGATATTTCGGAAGGACCCTACACGGGGAACCGTTCCGAATTCGAGAGAAACGCTTGCAAAGAGGGGAAGGCAGCAAAAGATCTGGCCAAGGACAGGGTGGCTAAGTTCAAGTCCACCATGAACCAAAAGGGCACCAGTGGAACGTTTTCAACCTCGTCGCTGCTTTACTATCATTTCTCCAGATATTTCGACACGACTGTCAAAGTTCCAGTCGCCGTTTGGCGTAGCATGGACGCCCAGGCGCATTTTTCCGAGGTCGCAGAGCCTGGCCTTGCGATTTCTGGCGGCTCTCATGGCGGGCGCATGAACCATGAAGGCTGGCGGGTCTTCGCAGCTGCGGATGCCGACCCGAACTCATACCAACCGACAGATGATCTGTTCACATCGGATCGAACGCAAATATACGGTGTGCTGCTTGATAGCCCTGGGCATCGATACGGCTCGGAAATCAACGGCACCCGTAAATCTGGTTGGGGGAAAGGTCAGAACCGCGATTTTCAGGAAACGCCCGCTTTCTTAGCTTTGCGGTCTTCAAAACCATTGTCAGAGGCAATCGCAGAGGGCGTCAGAGAAGGTCGAAGAGACCGGATGATCAACAAGGATCTCGGCCCCGATGTCAGCGACCAACAGATGGCATTTTGGATGCAAGAACTTACCGAGATTGTTCTCCTAGATTTCATCTTTAGCCAGCAGGACCGCGTAGGAAACATAGACTTCACACCCTATTGGTATTGGGTCGAAGACGGAGACCTGAAGCATAGGAAGGCCAAGCACCATCAGCCAAACGATGGAGACGTTCCCGCCGACGCATTATTGATCCGTCGCAGCAATCTAAACGACAACGATGCTGGTGGGCGTATCGAGTATGCCAACTTCGCAAAATCTACTCAAATGCTAGAGAAAATGCGGCATTTCTCTCCAAGCACATACCGACGCTTGGTTGCTTTGAATAATGATCTTCAATCTCAAGGTCCCGCCTACGGCTGGTTGTCGCAGAGCCTTGGATTGTCAGATAAGCAAATTTCACAAGTTATAATTAACACCGCGCTTGCAACATCCATCCTCCAGGACAATTGTTCTAATGGTGATTTGATGTTCGACTTGGATCCTGTCGCTTTCTTTGTGAGAAACGACACCGTAGTGGAGGCCGTGAACTGTAGTGACCCGTAAGCTTTCTATGCTTTTTGCGGCGTTCATTTGGACCGCTCTGCTCACCTGCAAAGCGGCGGCATTGGATGTAATCGTCATATCGGATCTGAACGGAAGCTATGGTTCGGCAAGATACGATGCCCGCGTCGACAAAGCGATTGAGCGCATAATCGAGATTGATCCCGATTTGGTGATTTCGACCGGAGATATGGTTGCGGGACAGCGCATCCCCAACTTATCCGACAAACAGGTCAGGGAGATGTGGAAGGCGTTTCACGAGGCCGTATCAGATCCTTTAGAGGCTGCCGGCATTCCATTTGCGGTCACGCCTGGGAACCATGATGCCTCCGCCTACCGTGGGTTCGAGCGTGAAAGAAAAATATACGCAGAGGAATGGGCACCAAGAAAACCAGACGTCGACTTCCTGGTTTCGGATGACTACCCGTTCTTCTACGCGTTTGAGATGCAGGGCGTAACGTTTGCATCTTTGGATGCTACGACCTTAGGGCCGCTATCCGGTGATCAACAGGACCGACTTGTGGAACTGGGTGCAAATGGAAATCCGGTTGTCACTTTCAGTCACCTCCCACTTTGGCCCTTCGCGATCCAGCGCGAACGCGAAATCATCGGTGACCCAACACTTGAAATGATCTACCTGGAAAGCGGTGTTGTTCTGCATCTGTCAGGCCACCATCATGCCTTCTACCCCGGCTGGAAAGACGGTGTGGCTTATGTCTCTCAAGCTTGTTTGGGAGGTGGTCCGCGGCGGCTTATTGGCGATAGCGCCAGATCACCTCACAGCTTCACTCATGTTACGTTCCAGCCGAACGGAGAGTTTGGGATAGCAGTATATCGAGGGCCCGATTTCGAAAGGTCGATAAACTTCAAGTTGCTCCCGAAAGAGATCAGATCTCCGAATGCAGTGTTGAAACGCTTAGACCTTGTGAAATGACTAGAGGTTGAGTTTCAGTTCAACTTTTTCAGGAACCAGATCGTTTATCATCTCTTCTATGCGGGCTTCTGAAAGTCCACCCGAGGTGATGAAAAGCAATGAAACGCGAGATTTTCCAGGGACGTGGTGTTTTCTGACCAGCTTCCAGCCAGCGTCTGTGGCCATAGCTTCAATGGCGCCGCTGACGTTCAATGAGTGCTCTTCGTCTGAGGCCTTGAGGGAAACTTCGACACCCTTGTTGCGCCCACCGAGCCAAATGAAACACCAACAAACAACCGCCACCAGTGTGGCCATCAGCGGCAAGCCCAGACCGACCGCAAGACCAAGAACAGTCACGATTATCATTTCGACTGTATCGACCGGATCATCCAGATTGGAGCGGAACCTGAGCAACGCGCCGATGCCAAAGATAACGAAACCGATCATTGAGCCGTGCTGAACTACCAGAAAACCTACCGCCATGCCGATAAGCGCATACAGAAAGAAAAGCCTTGGCATAACTATGTCGCGGACGCTTCTACGGGCTTTACGTCTCACCGGATGATAGACGATCAAACCAGCCAGAATGATCGTGACGATCACATCGAGAGTGAAGAAATACAGTTCCTGTTTGCCACGAAACTGCGTCCACCGGCGTTCGATAACGATTTCCGACCCCGAAGCCCCGGCCAGCATCGTCGCAGGGTCGACTTGTGACACCGCAACACCTGGCAACAGCAGCATCAACAACACGGTCACAGATGTGAGGGTCGTATTCAACTTGTCTTCCTTCCTGCTCACGCCAAAGGCTTGCGCTTCACCAAAGGCACATCGTGCCTTATTCAATTCAATCGCAACAACCGGGATCAGGTAAAGAGATTACAGTGCATTCTTCGGACATCGTATCCGGACTGTGATACGAACGCTGATACAGGGATGTGGTCCAAGCGCGAGAGAATCCAATGACAGAAAACAGACTGTTTTCGTCAAAAGCTGAAATTTCACGGTGTTTCTGCAAACTTAGACGACTCGCATTTACGGCCAGCTTGGTTGCGGCAGCCTTCTTGCCTTGGACCGATTTAGCCTACGCCGAAAGTGCTGGTTTGGTTCTGGTCGATAAATTCAAGGTGGCAGACAAATCAGAGGGATTTTCAGAGCCTTCCGGTTTGGCAATGTCTAACGCTGAAGGCTTCTTGTGGTCTGTAAGTGATGCCGAACCTAAACTGCACCTACTCGGTGTCGACGGGGTATTAGGAAACTCTTTCAAGTTGCCAGCATTGGCAGGATCAGATTTGGAGGGTGTTGCACCTCGAAAGGATGGGTCTGTTTTGGTGCTTCAAGAAACTGACCGATCAATCCTAGTCGTTCACCCAACTGACCCCATTCAACTGACGACAATACCTCTCGCATCTCTTAAAGGTTACCCGACCGCCGCTGAATTACTCGTCGGCAACCCTTTGAATAAGGGACCCGAAGGTATCGCCGTTGACCCGGAATCCGGGCGGGTCTTCGTTGGCATTGAGGGACAACCAAGGTTGTTAATGGTGTTATCGCCAGAGCTAGACGAAATTATTGAGATCATTCCTTTAGCCCGCGATGCAGGTTTTATCTCCGAGCGTGTAGATGATGATGAACTAGATTTGAGCGGCCTAGCATGGTCCCGGTCCTCGCGTTCTCTTTGGATTGTGAGTGACAAAGGTCGTCAGATCTTCATCTACAATCCAGAATCCAAGTCCGTAAAGTCTATCAGTTTGACGTTCACAGAAGATGGAAAACAAAAAGAAGTTAAACATCCCGAAGGGATCGCTCTCGATGAGATCAGAGGGCTTCTCTATATCCTGACAGATGATGCCAAGAAATCGCGGCTTTATGTTTTTGAGCAACCGGAGTTGTGAGGACTGTCCTACTAGTTCTCTACTCTGCGTGGTTGAAAAGCGGGGTTGTGTAAATGAGTGCCGTCTTATGTGCAGCATATTAAGTAAATCTGCGCTCTGTTCGATATGTTTCTAAAAAACATCACCCATCAATATATTCGAATAGCGTCAGGTTCACACATGCGAACCATGTAATAACGTTGGGCTTCAACATGCTCAGTCACCTTAAGGTTATCGATAATGACCGTATCCAATTCGATTGTAATTGCGATCATTTGCACTTTAGTGGCCTTTGTTGCAGTTCCAAAATACAGCATTGCCCAAACCTGGGACATCGCATCACAGCACTCTGTCAGCGGCGTAACGGTATATGATACGGATGAGCTGTTAACGTTTGCCGGTCAGTTGGCTTTTGATCGGTCGGGGCGCATCACAGCAGTGGATGTCGCATCAACGATCACGCAGATCTACCGAGAAGACGGTTACTTCTTGGCTGAGGCCTGGCCCGGCCCCGATGGGCAGAGCATAATTGTTGATGAAGGGCGCATTCAAACCATCGAAATTGAAGGTGTAGATACGCGCACGTTCCAAACCCTAGAGAAGATTTTTCAGCCCCTCACCACCTCCTATCCCATAACGCTGAAACGATTTGAGCGGGCGGTTATGCTAGCCGAGGACATACCTGACTTGGAGTTGTCGACCGAACTTGATTACCCGGATCAGGCTGGTGCTCGGCTGAGAGTATTGGGAGAGCCACTGCGAAAACAAGCCGGTAGTGCGACACTCGACAACCCTCCGCGTGAGCTTGGAGAAGCGCTCAGCTTCTATGTCGTGCAAGAGTTTTATTCAACGCTGACCGTCGGGGATTTGCTGCGATTTGAGGGCTCAGGCAATTACAATTGGGACAAAGACGATGAGCACTCTTTATGGGGCGCTCTTACCTATCGCACGCCGCTGAACAGCAATGGTCTGTACGGTGAGATCTTCTACGGGAACATAAACGCAAAACGTGACCTCTCAGGGGACTTTGCGAGAACAGATATTGACGGCGAGAACTTCACAGTCGCGATGGGTTACCCCGTGATCCGAGATGTGGCCCGTTATGGATATCTTCTGCTGGACTATCGCCTTTCAAAAGCGGATTCAGTCAGTGGTGGCGTACCACTATCCAGTGACGCGAGTGTCGTTGGCCTTACATATCTTTATGGGCAAAACTATCCAAATGGACAAGCTCTGGAAGCGGGGCTAACCTTATCTTTTGGTGACAATGACAACGACACGACAGACGCGAATTTTGACGACGGGGACTCTTCGTTCTGGCATCTACGAGGCGGCATCGGATACGAAAGCCCACTAACGGGCTTGTCGCCCAACACAGCTTGGCGCACCGAGATTTGGGGGCAGTACACAACAGACCGGCTGCCCTCTGTCGAAGAGTACTTCCTTGGTGATCGTTATGCTTTGCGCGGATATCGTTTTGACGAAGTGGATGGTGATTCCGGGATTTCCGCGATTTTCGAAGTGTCTCATTCCTACTTCCCCAGTTCCCAGAGCATACATCGCTTAACGCCCTTTGCCTTTTTCGACGTGGGTTACATCTCGAACAATGACCCTGCGAGTTTTGAAGTTGACAATGCTACACTGGCATCGACAGGTCTTGGGTTGGACATTGAGTTTAAGCAAAATCTATTCCTGTCCGGATATGTCGGTGTCCCTTTGAGAGACGGTCCGTTGACCGACTCAGGCGATCCTGGCGCGTATCTTGCTCTGACAACAAGTTGGTGAGGATGTTATGAAACTGAACCGAATTGCTGTACTTACCGCAACTTGTCTAATTGCAGAACTGGCCGCTACACAGGTCGTTGCCGGCGGAAATCAGTACGGGTGGTGCCGTGGCGTGGGGAATCCTCACCAGTCAAGCCAAGGATGCGGGCAGGCCGGTGGGCAAGGAACAGGTAATCAAATTACCGGCCCAACTCAGCCGGTAGCAAATCAGTTGCCGCCTAAGGGAACCCAGCAAACGCCCACATCCGTTACTGTTCCAGTCCTTGCGCCGGGCGCGGTTCCGAACGCAATTCCCGGTCAGGTTCCTATCGCGACACCAATAGCGGTTCCCGGTCAGGTTCCCACGCCGGTAGTAGCGCCGACCCTAGCTCCGCCTTTGACTCCAAATGCGACTCCAAACCGGGTTCCGACAGCCGTTCCAAATCAGGTTCCGCCAATGGCTACCGGGCCTACCGCGGTGCCGCCGCAAGTTCCGACTGCAACTCCCAATCAAGTTCCGATAGCTATCCCTGGCCAGGTTCCGCCTCAACCTACCGGCCCAACAGCGGTGCCGCCACTTGTGCCCACCGCGACACCAAACCAAATACCAGTCGCAGTTCCTGGTCAGGTCCCGCCTCAGCCCACCGGTCAAACTGCTGTGCCACCGCTCGTCCCGACTGCAACACCAAACCAAATTCCGGTCGCAGTGCCCGGCCGTGTTCCGCAACCCAGCGGTACTACGGCGACGCCACCGCTTGTACCAACCGCAACCCCCAATCAGGTTCCCACGGCGGTTCCTGGCCAGGTTCCACAGTTGACACCAAAACCGACGGCAACTCACGTGGCAGTCCCAGGACATCCGAAACCACAAGGCGTCGTGACAATCATGCGCCCTAAGCCGAGGCCGACGACCGGTACTGTCCAGCGACCTGGAACAACTCAAGTGACCCACCATATAACCCACCAAAGCAATGCGAAGAAACACGATCACGTCGCAGCAACACCTGGGCGGCATGATCCGCACGACCTACCGAGATTCCGCAACGCGGCGGCCAAGGAAGACTGGGAATGCGTTGCCAGCGGATTTGGGCAACGTCGGTATGATGCCGGGCGCGGCGTGTTGCTGAACAGCGGGGCACTACGACACCTTGGAAATGTGGATGCGATGGCTCGTGATGTACCAGCACGGCACCCGAAGCATTCCGGATGCATTATCTCGGTCAAACGAAAGCGGCAGTAGCGCCAGGCACATCTTGAAGCCTTAGAGGAATTCTTCCGAGTGGGAAGCTGGTTTCCAACCAAGGTTAAGTTGAAGAATAGACATCAACCGAAGGTGTCATCTCTCAGAAGGTTAATGAGGCATATCCACACTTTCATTGCAAGCCTTTGAGTTTCCGACGATGGCCCTTCAAAACCTCGCTTGCATCGCAATCCAGCCGTCGGAGCGTATAATGCGAATATGACAAGAGATATTGAATCTAACGCTCAGACAATTGCTGATGCCCTGACCTCTGCCCAGCAGATACCTAAACTGTCTTCAGAGGCAGGACAGCTATCGCTGGATGACGCTTATTCGATTGCTAGTCGTGTCCGCGAGATTCTGGACAAAGAAAGAGTTGGCAGAAAAGTCGGCTTCACGAACCGCACGATTTGGCCTGTTTACGGTGTGGATCAACCCATTTGGGGAGAGGTCCACGCAGATGGGCTGTTTTCGACTGATCAGCCGGTAAACTTGGCAAGGTATTCAGAACCGAGGATTGAACCAGAAATCGTACTCGGCCTTAGACATACACCGACGGCTGAAATGAACGATGAGCAGTTGGCAGGTTGCGTGGAGTGGGTCGCTCCAGGATTTGAAATCGTCCAATCGATTTATCCCAACTGGAAATTCTCGGTCGAAGACTCAATCGCAGCACAAGGATTGCACGGCTGCCTTGTTCTTGGCGACAAAATCGAGGCGACGCATGATATCTTGACCGGCTTGGCCGAAGTGCCACTAGCGTTGTTCAAGGGCACCGAGGCTATCGAGGCCGGCAAGGGTGAAAACGCGCTCGGCGGCCCAATTAAAGTCCTGGCTCATCTTGTGTCTCTGCTTTTCAAAGACGACCAGCTTCAGGGAGGCGAGCTAGTCACAACTGGCACATTGACAGACGCATGGCCAGTGTCTCCAGGTGAAGAATGGTCAGCTGGTTTTGGTGGCGTGATGGACGCCGAGCTATCGGTACGATTTACATGAGGCTTTGGTAGAGTGGTAACGCCGACTGCACCAAAGAAAAGTTACTCTCAATAGCTGACCATGATGGTCTTCCACTGGTTTCACCAATTCTGGAATGCAAATTACACGATGCTATCCAAATCAGACTACATGTTGTTTCTCAGGCACCCTGCCTGGCTCTGGATCAAGAAGCATGCCAGGCATCTGTTGCCGCCAATTGACCCTTCGTTGCAAGCACGCTTTGACGAGGGGCACGCCTTTGAACCATATGCAGAGGAGCTTTTTGGTGATCTCGTTCGCCTCGGTTTTTCAGATTTTTCAGAATACCAGGCTCTGCCCGCGCGTACTTTGGAGGCTTGGAGAAACGGTGCAAACGCAGTGGCGCAGGGACGCTATGAAGATGGAACCATAACTTGCATCTCCGACATCGTGAGCCGCAGTGATGATGGGTACGTTCTGACAGAGATCAAGAGCGGGACTTCTGCAAAACCCGAGCACACTTTTGATCTCGCATTCCAGCGTGTCGTGCTTGAGGCGGCCGGGTTCCCCATTACGCGCTGCGAAGTTGCACATGTGAACCGTGATTACGTCAGAAACGGCGAAATTAATCCGCAAGAGCTTGTCGGCATCACTGACATCACGGATGCGGTGACTGAGCAGCTCGAAAAAACACGCACGCTTATCGATCAGGCATTGAGCGTCGTTGCCAGCGGTACGATGCCTGATCCGTCCCCCGAACGTGCGCGCCTTAAATCCTATGGTGAATGGCTGGAGATCCGCGAAAAATTCGACCCACCTCTCGCGCATGACAGTATCCACCGCCTTCCGTTCATGAATGCGGAAAAAGCCTCGGAACTCATCGCAAATGGGATCACAAAGATTGACGAGATCAGTGATCCATCTGTGTTGGGCAAGTCGACACAGCGCTACTTGAGAACAGTGGCGAACGGTGAACGCACAATCGATCATCAGGAGTTAAGCAGGTTTCTGAGCGAGATTGTCTATCCGGTTCACTATTTTGACTACGAGACATCTCAGAGTTTGCTGCCACCCTGGGACGGAACGCGTCCCTATCAGCAAGTGGCTTTCCAGTATTCCTTGCATATCCAGCATGAGCCTGGCGGAGAAATTGAGCACAGGGAGTATCTCCACCGAGACGCCAGTAACCCAATGCCAGCCTTGCTGAAAAGGCTTCGTGAGGACATAGGAAACGTTGGCTCTGTAGTGGTTTGGTATGCTCCGTTCGAGAAATCGCGCAATACGGAAATGGCGGAAACTTATCCAGAGCATGCAGAGTTCCTGAAAGGCCTAAACGCCCGCGTTGTAGATCTTATGAAGCCGTTTGCGGATGAAGTGATCAACGATCCCGCGTTCAAGGGAAGCGCCTCTATCAAGGCCGTTCTTCCAGCGTTTTTGCCAGAACTTTCATACGATGATCTGGACATCAAAGAGGGGGCGAGCGCGTCTCGCCTTTGGAAGGACGTAACACTGACGGAACCGGATGATCCAGCGCGCGAGAAGGTATATGCTGATCTTGTGGCGTATTGCACGCGCGACACCTGGGCGATGGTCGCAATTCATCGGGAATTGCTGGCGATGTGAGGCGTGCTGCATAGCAAAAGACGTTTTGCGACTTTGCTCTGCTGGGTATCTGTGTGGTTTGTCGGCGTTAGAGCAGCCGCAATACTCAATCTTGCCACTCCAGCCGATATAAGACGTGGTGACCGCGTAGACCTTTCAGGAGTCTCGGCTCTATTTCAGAAAATGAGAAATCGGTTCGTCCTCCGACCATGGCGCGAGTCGCATCTGACACGAGTATCTCGCCTGCCGCACCAACGGTCGTTATCCGTGACGCTTTGTTGACCACAGTACCGAAGAAATCTCCACGAGATTGAACGACATCACCAGTGTGAATCCCAATCCGAACACCGAAAGATGGCTCCACGGATGCCGATGCAATAGCCCCCTGAATCTTGATAGCTGCTGTTAGTGCTTCTTTCGCGGACGGAAAGACGGACAACGTTCCGTCTCCAAGAGACTTCACGAACTGGCCATGATACTTTTCAATGATCGCCGCCAAGACTTGGAAGTGGTTTTCGATCAGCATCGACCAATGCTGATCGCCCAAAGCCTCCGCCAACGTTGTACTGCCCTCAACATCAGTGAAAAGTACCGAAGCCAAACCTTCGGTTTGGATCAGCTCGGGTCCATCTTCGCGCGCAGCATCAACCAGCTTTTGGATGGCCAGCTGCTCTTTACCCACGAGTTCAATATTTGGAGTTGGCACTGAGGCGTGGCGATTGATGATCTTCCATGCCGCTCCCTCCAGGACAAAAATCAGGACGGTGCGGTAGAAGACGGGTTCATCAAAGCCGACAAACTGAATCTTGTGGACGAAGGATGACCATCCCGTTTCTCCGTTTTCGAAGGCCTCAGCTTCAACTTCTTCGAAAACGACGGGTGCCGGGATCTCCGCAAAAAAGCCGCTAACCCCATCGCGAACTGCTTGCCCGCTCCAAAACTCACCTTCGCCTGTCCCAACGAACCTTAGTTCATCTGCTTTCGACAGAAAATCCTGCAACTCGTCAGTATTCTTCTTGGTTCTGAGTATTTCATACCAACGCCTCGAAACTGCCAGCAGTTCAGGTGAGGAACGTATCATCACAAATTACTCGAGACGCTAAATGGAATGAGACTTACAAAGTCTTGCAACCGGGATCTCCATTTTCGAAAGATGCAGGTCAATGCTGCCGCTGAGGTTTGTTCAGATCAAGACTTTTGTATTTCTCCAGAACGGAGCGCATCAGACGCATATCAAAAGACGCGCGTCGGTTCAGAGCGAACTATCGACAGAGTTTCTGAGTTCGATTCCGGATCACAGGGTATCGAATCGCTTCGCTGTCTGAGAGCTACTCGACGCTGTACTGACCCGCAAAATAAGATGTATCAGTGTATCGGGCACACGCTAAGCTAGAAGGTTCCCAGAACTACGCGGTGAATTTCTAAGTGCAGCACGCTCTGTCTTGACATGGTTATGCGAACTGGTTCAGCTTTCGGTCATGACGTTAACACGCATCCACTGCCATCGAATATCGGCCTGAGGTCGATAACCCACGCAAAATCCGTGGGAGGCAGCATTGGTATGCGGGCGAGGCTTATATCCTTGTAATTGCTCCAGATTAGAGTGCACGAGTCGGTTCGATTCCGACGCCTCCTACCATCCTCAGGAGGTGTCCGACATGGCGGACGAAGTTACGAACGCAATTGATTTCAAAGACATCAAGCAATCGGTCGAGGAGAGCCTCGGACGCACACCCGAAGGCTGGTCCGGCTTGCCAGATCTCGAGAGGGGTCTTCCATCTCAACAAGACCAAGTTCTGGAGAATGTGATTGATGGATGATGTCGAAAAGAGCTGGAAGGAATTCCGAGAAAAGGTTCGAGGTGTGATCGAGGACCATGGAGCTCCAGATGACCTCCGCTCATTTGACGCCTGGTACGCCGAAGAGATGCGTTTGGTGATGGCGCACAGACCATTCTAAAACAACGAGAAAGGATCAAACGAAAGACCATCGAAACCCGGCGCTTGCTTCACCGCAAATCCGCCGCATAATCACAACAACCAGTTGAGCCAGACCCTCTCTTAGATCAGGCGGCCATCTGTCCCAAAATCCCTGACGACGGACACGACAAGGGTCTGGTGACTTTTTAGGACGACGGGACACCTTGGTTTTCGAGTAAACTGTCCGCGCCGGCAATGAGCTCGTTGTCCGGACATTCCAAGCGGATCTCTGGTCTAACTGCTGGGCACAAGGAAAACCTGATCTGGCATCGCGATCAGGTGTTCAATCCTTGAGAAACTGAAATCTATCCTTTAGCACCCGCATAAGGCGATTTACCTGCTCTTCTCTGCACTATTATCGCGAAACAATGCAAACTTATGGGCAAATCTTGCAAACTTATGGGGTGCATGAAGGTTTGTGCGCGTCCCTACAAAAATCCTAGAAATCCAGGTTCTCCACGCTCAGAGCATTTTGTTGGATAAACTCGCGGCGAGGCTCCACCACGTCGCCCATCAGTTTGGTGAATAGGTCATCCGCTTCAACCATGTCGTCCACCCGCACCTGCAAAAGCGTACGTGCGTCCGGGTCCAGCGTTGTTTCCCAGAGCTGATCCGGGTTCATCTCACCCAAACCTTTGTAGCGTTGCAGTGACAAGCCCTTTTCACCTTCTTCCAGAATGGCGCGCAACAGATCCAGCGGGCCGTGAATTGCCTGCGACCGGTCGCGACGGACCAGCGTTGCCGGGGTGTTGTAGATCTCTTGCAGACTTTGGGTAAAGCTGCCGGTCTTGCGCGCCTCGCCCGAGCGCAGCATCGGACCGTCCAAGGTACGCACCTCTTCCACGCCGCGCAAAATACGGGCAAGACGAATTCCGTGATCCTGTGTGATCCGGCCCTGCCAACCGCGTTCGTATTCCAGCGCAATCAGGTCGAGACGCGCGGCGACTTTGTCTGCAACGCCTTGCAAATCCGCATCAACCGCGCCCGGCACAAAGGCACCTGCAACGGCGGCCTGTTCCAGGATGTGGCGTGGATAATGGGTTGGGAAGGCGTCCAAGACGCGCTTCAACTGACGCGCTTCGTCGACAATGCGCGTCAGATCCTGACCCAGGATCTCTTCACCAGAACCGAGCTTCAGAACTGCCCCTTCGACACCTTGGTTGACCAGGTATTCATCCATCGCGGCCTGATCTTTCAGGTACACTTCGGATTTTCCGCGCGCCACTTTGTAAAGCGGCGGTTGGGCGATGTAGAGATAACCGCCCTCAATCAGCTCGGGCATCTGCCGGTAGAAGAACGTCAACAGCAATGTCCGGATATGCGCACCGTCGACGTCCGCATCGGTCATAATGACGATTTTATGATAGCGCAGTTTTTCGATATTGAACTCGTCTCGCCCGATCCCGGTGCCCAGCGCCATGACGAGGTTGCCGATTTCCTGAGATGACAACATCCGGTCAAACCGTGCACGTTCAACGTTCAGGATTTTACCCTTGAGAGGCAAAATTGCCTGAGTTTGCCGGTCGCGGCCCGTTTGCGCTGATCCGCCCGCGGAATCACCCTCAACCAGGAAGACTTCGGTTTTGGTCGGGTCCTTTTCCGAACAATCCTTGAGCTTACCGGCCAGAAAATTCACATCCATCGCCGTTTTGCGACGGGTCAGCTCGCGCGCCTTGCGAGCGGCTTCACGGGCCAAAGCGGCCTCGATAATTTTGCCAACGATAATCTTGGCCACGTTCGGGTTTTCTTCAAACCATTCAGCCAGCTTTTCGTTCATCAGACCTTCGACCGCAGGGCGCACTTCTGATGACACCAGCTTGTCCTTGGTCTGGGACGAGAATTTAGGGTCGGGAACTTTGACCGACAGCACACAGGTCAGACCCTCACGCGCATCGTCGCCGGTAAAGCTGACCTTTTCCTTTTTCGCGATCCCGCTGGTCTGGGCGTAATTGTTGATGGTACGGGTCAACGCACCGCGGAAACCGGCGATATGGGTTCCGCCATCGCGCTGTGGGATGTTGTTGGTGAAGGGCAGGACTGTCTCGTGATAGCTGTCGTTCCACCACATGGCGATTTCGACACCGATATCGTCGCGCTCACCCTTGATATAGATCGGTTCGGGCATCGCTGACGTTTTGGAGCGGTCCAGGTATTTGACAAATTCCTTGACGCCGCCTTCGTAAAACAACTCGGTCTCTAACCGTTCTGCCGGGCGTTCATCAATCAGGATGATCCGCACGCCCGAGTTCAGGAAGGCCAGTTCGCGCAGACGCTTTTCCAGTGTCTCGAATGAATATTCCAGGTTTGAGAACGTATCCAACGACGCCAGAAACCGCACTTCGGTTCCGGTCCGATCACCGCATTCAGCGACAACTTTCAGATGCTCGACCGTCTCACCACCTTCGAACCGCGCAACGTGCTCCTTACCATTGCGCCAGACACGCAATTCCAGCCAGTTGGACAGTGCGTTCACCACCGAAACGCCCACGCCATGCAGACCGCCGGACACCTTGTAGGAATTGCTGTCGAACTTGCCGCCAGCATGCAGCTGGGTCATGATCACTTCTGCTGCGGACACACCTTCTTCGGGGTGAATATCGACGGGAATTCCGCGGCCATTGTCGCTGACAGAAACGCTGGAATCCGCGTGGATTTTGACGGTTACATGGTCCGCGTGACCGGCCAGCGCTTCGTCAATCCCATTGTCAACGACCTCATACACCATATGGTGCAGACCCGAGCCATCGTCCGTATCCCCGATATACATGCCGGGGCGCTTTCGAACTGCCTCTAACCCTTTGAGAACTTTGATGGAATCTGCACCGTATTCCTGGGGTGCCTGTGCGTCTTCGGACATGCCGTCAGTACCTATATTATTTTGGTAACTTATACGTTTTCTGGGGGGGATTGTCACGCGCTACCCCAACATTTTGTGTCGGTCTTGCGTGATTTAGTTTCTTTCGGCAGCTGACTGCCGAATCCCTACAAACGGTCGATATCGGCCGCTATATCCGCTGCGATTTCATGGGCGTCGACATCACTGCGCTCGGCCGACAAACGCAGCCCCAAAAGGTCAGATTGATAACGCGTCGCCAGCCGGTTCGGATCGTGGCTTAGGGCGATATCCCCGGCCTCTTGCGCCTGACGGAACAGCTCTGCAAAGCAGGCCTTCATCTCGGACATGAGAACACCCGCCCGACCGGCGAGCTCGTGATCCTTGGCCTGCAATTCTGCGTAGGTCTTGGCCAACATACAAGCCTTCGCTGGCGCTCCGCTTGACTCGATAACCAAACGCGGCTGCGCCTTTAAAGCCTCGAGCGGACCTACCCGGTCAACCAATGCCCTCAGCCGCGCGACACCCTCTTGCGCGTAGCGGTCCAACGCCAGCCCGTAAAGCGCATCCTTGGACCCAAATGCCGCATAGAAACTGCCGGGTTTCAACTTCAACTCGCTCTCAAGGTCTTTCAGGGATGTGCCAGCCCAACCCTGACGCCAAAAGATATCCCTGGCTCGGGCAATCAGGTCATCTCGGTCATATTCGGGTTTGCGTGGCATAACCTTCACCAATTCTTGAACGATTGCTCAAATATATACTTGAGTGATCACTCAAGAAAGACTATTTCTGCCTTACCCCGCCAGAAAAGGAGTTCCAACATGGCCAATTTCCCGTCACATGATCTCGAATCCGCCCCCGAAGGGTCCAAACCGCTTCTGGAAAAATCGCAAGCCGCTTTTGGCCGCCTGCCCGGCCTGCACAAGGTCATGGCCGAAAGCCCCCAGCATCTGGAAGGCTATCAGGTGCTGCATGGCCTGTTCATGCAGACCGATTTCGACAATGATGAGAAAACCGTCGTCTGGCAGACCATCAATGTGGAAAACGAATGCCACTATTGCGTGCCCGCTCATACCGGCATCGCCAAGATGATGAAGGTTTCCGACGAAATCACCGAAGCCCTGCGCAATGAAACCCCGCTACCTTCGGCCAAGCTTGAAGCACTGCGCACCTTCACCCTGCAAATGATGGAAACCCGCGGCAACCCGACCGAAGCACAGCTGCAGGTATTCTTTGATGCGGGCTACTCTCACCGCGCTGTGTTGGATGTGGTGCTGGGCCTCGCGCAAAAAACCATGTCGAACTACGTGAACCACATGGCAAAAACCCCGGTCGACGAAGTCATGCGCGGCTTCCTGTGGGAACGTAAGGTCGGCGAGCCGGCCTAAGCGGACACGACCGAGCCCTCAAAGCCATCACTCACGATCAATGATTGGGCTCGGTCGCCCAGTTCCGCAAACAGCTCAGGCCCGGTGCCCGTCATCCAGGCCTGAGCACCCAGCGCACAAATCTCATCATACAGCGCCGCGCGCCGATCCGCGTCCAGATGCGCCGCCACCTCGTCCAACAACACGATCGGGGGCGCGCTGATCATACTCGCCAAGGCTCGTGCGTTCGACAGGATCAATGAGACCAATAAAGCCTTCTGCTCACCGGTCGAGCAATCTTTGGCCGGTACGCCCTTGGCAGCGAACACCCCGTACACGTCCGACCGATGCGGCCCCACCAGCGTACGTCCAGCCGCCAGATCCCGGAACCGGCTTTCACTTAGCGCTTCGCGCAGATCCGCTTCCGTTTCCGGCATCGCACCTTCGGTCTGTACCAGCTCCAATTCCGCAGATGGAAACGCAGTTTCCGCCTGATCCTGCGCCGCGCGCAGATGATCCAGCGCCGAAAGCCGCGCCGCGTGAATACGATACCCCGTCTCCGCCATCTGCGCTTCAAGTGCTGCATACCAATGCGCATCGCGTACCTGCTCTTTCAGCAGACGGTTCCGTTCGCGCATGGATTTTTCGTAAATCAAAGATGCCTCAGCATGGGCCGGATCGAAACTCAGCGCGATGCGGTCCAGAAAACGCCGGCGTCCTTCGGCCCCCTCGATCCAAATCCGGTCCATCGACGGGATCAGCCAGACAATCCGCGCCAGTTTGCCCAGATCAATCTGGCTGGACGCCTTGCCATCAATGCGAACCTGCCGCGCGACACCGCCCTCGGACCAGGTTTCTATCTCGTATTGTCGCCCCTGCGCCCGCAGCAACCCGGACAGTTTCCAACCTAGCGCCTCGGGGCGTCGGGTCATCTCGGCCGCGCTGGCCCGCCGCATTCCGCGACCGGGAGAAAACAGGGACACCGCTTCCAGGATGTTGGTCTTGCCCGCCCCGTTCGGTCCGTGAATCGCAACAGGTCGACCATCCAAAGATAGTCGCGCCAGCTTGTGGGACCGAAAATGCGAGACGGTAAGCTCGGTCAGGGCCAAACCCATGACCCCTCCCTTCATCTTTTCAAAAATACTCCTGCCGGAGGCATCGCACGTCCGTGCGATCAGACGCGCATCGGCATGACGACGTATACCGCGCTCAGATCATTGCCTTCGCGCATCAGGGTCGGATCAGCTGCTGAATTGAACAGGAACACAGCGTTCTCACGATCCACCTGAGAGGCGATTTCCAGCAGGTACTTGGCGTTGAATCCGATCTCCAGCCGCTCGTCGCCATAGGCCACGGCCAGTTCTTCCTCGGCCGCGCCGCTATCCGGGGCGTTGACGGAAAGTACCAGTTTATCGGTATCCAGCTGCAGCTTTACCGCACGAGAACGTTCAGAGGATACAGTTGCAACCCGGTCCACGGCCTTTGCGAACTCGGCCGCATCGACTTCCAGCTGGCGCGTATTGCCCTGAGGAATCACACGTGTGTAATCCGGGAACGTCCCGTCGATCACTTTTGAGGTCAGCGTGATGTCCGGGGTTGCAAAGCGCACTTTCGTTTCACTGACCGACACGGCGATATCCATCTCATCGTCGTCCAGCAGCTTGCGTAGTTCGCCTACGGTTTTGCGCGGTACGATCACACCGGGCATGTCTGCAGCGCCATCGGGCAGATCCGCGTCGATGCGTGCCAGTCGGTGGCCATCGGTGGCCACACAGCGCAGCACCTTGCCGCCTTCGGACCCGTCGGCCACATGCATATAGACGCCGTTCAGATAGTAACGCGTCTCTTCGGTCGAGATGGCGAATTTCGACTTGTCGAACAACCGGCGCAGCAGGGCTGCCGAGGCAGTAAAGTTCGATTGGTATTCCGAAGACGCCATCACAGGGAAGTCTTCCTTTGGCAGCGTCGCCAATGAGAAATTCGACCGGCCTGCTTCAACCGTCAGACGCCCTGCGGCGCTGTCGGCGGTCAGTGTCACCAACGCTCCATCCGGAAGCTTGCGCACGATCTCATGCAACGTCGTTGCGGCCACCGTTGTGGCCCCGGCCTTTTCGACCTGTGCGGGCGCTTTGTCGACAACTTCGATATCCAAGTCGGTCGCCCGGAACATGGCTTGATCGCCCTCGGCTTCGATCAAAACGTTGGCAAGTATGGGAATGGTGTTGCGACGTTCGACAACAGATTGGGCCTGGGAAACGGCCTTGAGAAGGGTGCCGCGTTCGATGCTGATCTTCATACCCTTAATTCCTCTGACTTGCGTGCCGAAATGGGCGGGACTGGCACGTTAGCGGTTCCGCCCTGAGGCACAAGGATTTTTTATGGATTTCTCGGTCGGATTGCCCAAAGCGTCAAGGGCCGCGTGGCCCTGCAAGCACAGTTCATTTCCAACCGTGGAAAATAGCGCACAAGAAAACGCCCCGGGCGTGAGGGTCCGGGGCGTTTCTCAAGTGATATGAGTAGGAGCTCAGGCTTCCAGCGCGCGCCGCAGCATTTCCACATCTTCGGCAATCTGGCCGTCCGTGGTTTTCAGCTCTTCGATGCGTTTTACGCCGTGCATGACAGTCGTGTGGTCACGTCCTCCGAACCGGCGCCCGATTTCCGGCAGGGACCGGCTGGTTAGTCGCTTGCACAGATACATCGCAACCTGACGCGGGCGGGCATAAGACCGCAGGCGTTTAGGTCCAATGATGTCGGACAGGCGGATGTTGTAATAGTCCGAAACCTTGCGCTGAATCTCTTCGACAGTGATCTTGCGCTCGGATGCGCGCAGCACATCGGCCAGACAGTCCTGCGTCAGCTCCATGTCGATCTCGCGCCCCACCAACGAGGCAAAAGCGAACAGACGGGTCAGAGCACCTTCCAGCACGCGAACATTGGTCGAGATCCGGTGCGCCAAGAATTCCAGGACACCATCGGCAATTGTCAGGTCGGGATATGTGCTGCTGTACTGCTGCACCTTGTTTTGCAGGATGCCCAGGCGCAGTTCATAGTCGGTTGGGTGCAAATCGACCACCAGACCACATTGCAGACGCGATTTCACCCGATCCTCTAGGTCCTTGATCTCACCCGGGGCGCGGTCGGCCGAGATGATGATCTGCTTGTTCTGGTCCACCAGTGCATTGAATGTGTGGAAGAACTCTTCCTGCGTCGAATCTTTGCCCGCGATGAACTGCACATCGTCCACCATCAACACGTCAACCGACCGGAACAAATGTTTGAAGTCCATCATCCGGCGCTCGCGAAGGGCCTGCACGAAACGGTACATGAACTGTTCCGCCGACAAATATAGCACGTTCAACTCGGGGTGTTTTGTTTTCAGCTCCCATGCGATGGCATGCATCAGGTGCGTCTTACCCAGACCAACGCCACCGTAAAGAACCAACGGGTTGAAGGTCACAGGACCACCTTCAGACACACGACGCGCCGCGGCATGGGCCAATTCGTTGGGTTTACCAACAACAAAACTGTCGAAGGTAAAGCGGGAATCCAATGGCGCGGCCTGCAAGGATTCAAACGCGCCATTCGCGGCTTCCATCTGCGGCGCAACAGGTGCATCCCGCACAACAGTCGGCTCGGATTCGGTGTCTACTTTAGGGCGCGCCGGTGAGTTAGCAGCGACGCGAAAGGCCAGTCGTTGAACCGTTTCCCCTGCGGTGTTCATCTCATACAGTATGAGATCCGCAAAGTTCTGACTGACATAGTTGCCCATGAAATTAGTCGGCACGGAAAACACCGCTACGCCGTCCTGCAACTCTTGGAATTCAAGAGGTTCAATCCAGGTCGTGTAGTTGTTTTTTCCGATAGCCTTGAGCAACTTGTTACGTAGTAGTCCCCATTTCTCTTGTGTCATTAAGCGCCTCACGCATCCCATTCTTTATTGGCCTGTCGGCCTTATTGCTATTTTCCGGTTGCCCGGATTATGCTTTCACACGCAAAGGGATACACGACGCCAAACCGCAGAAGTTTGGCGGGTGTGTTTTAGAAAGTCCGCACATCCCTACTTGCCGGCGCTCCATACCCGGAACGCCCTGAAAACAGGGTTGCGCAACGCAATCTCAAATTCGACAGGGCTTGGTTCCCTGGTGACCCAAGGACCGCAGCAGATTAGCAAACCAGTTGCCAACATTCGTTCCTGACCGTCCTGATGCCCGTCAGTTTAGTCGTTGGAACAGCCTGTCCCCCCAAGCGAGTGAATCGCTGTAACAGTGGTAGCAAGAGGCCAAGGCATCCGGCAACGAAACTCTGATATTGACTCGTATCTTTCACCGAAAGAATCTCTCGGTTTTGTGAAGGCGCGGCTTTCCGGCAACAGCAAAAAAAAAGCGCCGCAGGACGCGGCGCATTTTCTACCATTTCACCTTGTTTGGTTGACCCTAGGTCAACCCGGGCCTTAGCCCAGCGCTTTTACACGAGCCGACAGACGCGACATTTTACGCGACGCTGTGTTCTTGTGGAAAACGCCTTTTGTGACGCCGCGCATCAGTTCAGGCTGAGCTGCGCGCAGTGCTGCGGTTGCAGCGTCCTTGTCGCCGGATGCGATCGCTTCTTCTACCTTACGCAGGTAGGTACGGATGCGCGAACGACGTGCTTTGTTGATTGCGAAACGGCTCTCGTTCTGACGAGCGCGTTTTTTTGCTTGGGGCGAATTAGCCATGTGTGTCTCTGACCTTTGGTTCGGTACGTTGTCTAGGGTTGCGCGCCACGGAATATCCGCACCAGATCAGAAATCACGAGTGTGAGTCGGGCCAAGCGGGCCGCACGCGCATGTATGGTGGCGGTTACTACCCAAGTTGGCCGGGTTTGCCAAGGCGATTCTTTTGATGCGCATAGCTGGTATGAAAAAGGCGGGCAAAGGCCCGCCGGTTTCGATTTGATCAGGGAACCGCTTATTTGTCGCGGAATTGCGCGGCGCGTTTTTCCAGGAACGCGGCCATACCTTCTTTTTGATCCTCGGTCGCGAACATTGAATGGAACACGCGGCGTTCGAACAGCATGCCTTCGCTCAGCGGCAGCTCATAGCTGCGGTTTACCGACTCCTTGGCTGCCATAGCGGACAGTTGGGATTTTTCGGCAATCTTCTGGGCTGCGCCCATCGCCTCATCCGTCAGCTTCTTGGCGGGAACGACGCGGCTGACAAGGCCAGCGCGTTCAGCTTCTTCTGCGTCCATGAAACGGCCGGTCAGGTTCATGTCCATGGATTTGGACTTGCCAACAAACCGCGTCAGACGCTGGCTGCCCCCAAGCCCGGCAATGACGCCAAGATTGATCTCAGGTTGGCCAAATTTGGCAGTGTCCGCTGCGATGATGAAATCGCACAACATCGCAAGTTCGCACCCTCCGCCCAACGCATATCCGGCTACGGCAGCGATGATGGGCTTGCGGATCGCGCACACGCGGTCGTTCAGAGCACCAAACAGGTTCGAGCTGTAAACGTCCACAAAGCTCATCTCGGACATTTCCTTGATGTCCGCGCCCGCAGCGAACGCCTTGTCCGACCCGGTGATGACGATGCAGCGCACTTTGTCGTTGCTATCCGCATCTTCCAATGCCGAGCACAATTCCTGCGCCAGTTGTGAGTTCAGCGCGTTCAGCGCATCGGGCCTGTCGAGCTTGATAAGGGCGACGTGGTCTTCGATTTCGACGATGATCGTCTCAAAAGCCATGAGGTGAAAGCTTCCGGTTGTTCCGTTCAGGTACGATTCCTTACCACGCGCATTCGCTGGATCAAGCTATCTTTGGCATTGCGCACAGTAGAAGGATGAGCGACCGGACTGGGTGATTCTTTTGATTGGAGCCCCACAACCGTCAGTCCTGCAGGGTTCTCCCTCACGGCCATAAACGTCAAAGCTGTGCTGAAAATATCCAAGTTCTCCATCGGCTTGACGGAAATCGCGTAGGGAAGATCCACCTGCTTCGATAGCGTCCAGCAATACCTTCCTGATGATCGGAACAAGTGCTGCGACTCGGGTCGCAGAAATTTGGCCGGCTTTGCGACGTGGCGACACTCCGGCTCGAAATAGCGCCTCGCACACGTAGATATTGCCCAGGCCGGCGACGATTCCCTGATCCAGCAGCGCTGATTTGATCGGAGCGTTCTTTCCCCGAAACGCATCTATCAGATGTTGTTCGTGAAAATCATTACCCAAAGGTTCAGGCCCGAGGACAGACAGCAGCTTGTGATCGTCCGCAGTTGCTGTCTGCAACAGGTCCATCGCACCAAACCGGCGCGGATCGTTGAACGTGACACGTGCGCCATTGGCCATGTGAAAGACCACATGGTCATGTTTTTGGGTTATCGGATGTTCATGCACGAATTGCCCAAGCGGATCGCCGGATACGGTCATCCGGCCTGACATGCCCAAATGGATCAACAAGGTTTCACCACTGCTGAGATCGGCAAGAATGTACTTTGACCGACGACGCAATTGTAGAACCGTCTGCCCGGTCAACCGCTCGGCCATCCGTTCAGGGAAAGGCCAGCGCAGATCGGGGCGATTCACATCTGCCCGGTCGATCACCACGCCTTCCATCGCTGGGCTCAGGCCGCGTCTTACTGTCTCGACCTCGGGCAATTCCGGCATTACACGGCTCCTATTCCAAAGGGCCGCATTGTGCCCCGGTTCCAGAGCCCTATAACAGAGGCGAAATTCGAAAAACGGCAAGGCTAATGTCCGACAACAGCGACAAGACCACTCATTTTGGGTTCGAAACCGTACGTGAGGCTGAAAAGGCCGGGCGTGTACAGGGCGTGTTTAACTCGGTCGCCTCGAAATATGACGTGATGAACGATGTCATGTCGATGGGCATTCACCGGGTCTGGAAAGACGCGATGATGGACTGGCTTGCGCCGCGCCCAGGCCAGCGCCTGCTGGATGTCGCAGGTGGCACCGGAGATATCTCGTTCCGCTTTTTGAAACGCGCGGGCTATGGCCATGCTACCGTGCTGGACCTGACCGAACCGATGCTGGTCGAAGGCCGACAGCGCGCCGAGGCCGACCAGATGGCCGACAGCCTGAACTGGGTGGTCGGCGACGCGATGGCTCTGCCCTTCGACGACAACACATTCGACGTCTACACCATCTCGTTTGGCATCCGGAACGTGACCCGCCCGCAAGAGGCCCTGAACGAAGCATTCCGTGTGTTGAAACCCGGCGGCCGCCTGATGGTGCTGGAATTCAGCCAATTGCCTAATGACGGGCTGCAAAAGCTATACGATCTTTACAGCTTCAACGTCATCCCGCGTATGGGGAAACTCATCGCCAATGACTACGACAGCTATCAATACTTGGTCGAATCGATCCGCAATTTCCCGGATCAGGAAACGTTTCTGGGCATGGTCCGCGCGGCCGGGTTTGAAAATGCCAAGTACCGAAACCTGAGCATGGGCATCGCCGCGCTGCATTCCGGCTGGAAAATCTGATGCGCGGACCACACAACATCATTCGCCTGATCCGCACAGGCGCCACTCTTGAGCGCACAGGCGCCATGAACGTTGTGCTGGACGCGTTCGAGGCTCCGCGCGCACTGCGGTTTCTGGCGCATGCTTTGGGAAAACCGTTCCAATGGCTGGGTTACAAAGGCGATCCTGACATGCCCCCCGCCACAAGGGCGCTGACGGCGCTTGGACCGGCATACATCAAGTTTGGTCAGGTATTGTCGACCCGTCCCGATGTGGTCGGGGATGAGTTGGCCGAACAATTGCGCGTGCTGCAGGACAAGCTTCCCCCGTTTTCCCGCTCCGAAGCTATGGCCGAAGTGGAAAAAGAACTGGGTCAGCCAGTTTCTGAAATCTTCAGCGAATTCAGCGAACCCATCGCTGCTGCATCCATTGCTCAGGTCCACAAGGCCAAGCTGGTCAGCACCGGCGAAGACGTAGCGGTCAAAGTTCTGCGCCCAAACATTGAACGCGCCTTCCGCAAGGATGTAGACGCATTTTATTTCGCCGCACGCATCGTGCAGCTATTCGCCCCCGGTGCGCGCCGCCTGCGCCCGATGGAGGTGATCGAACATTTCGACGGCGTCGTACGCGGCGAGCTCGACCTGCGGCTGGAAAGCGCTGCCGCGTCGGAATATGCGGCCAACACCAAGAACGACGCAGGTTTCTGGCTGCCCCCTGTCGTCTGGTCCCTGTCAGCCCGCCGCGTGATGACGCTCAGCTGGGCCGACGGAGTTCCACTGGGCGACAATGCCGCGCTGGACGCCGCCGGGCACGACCGTGGCGATCTGGCAGAACGCGTGCTGCGCCTGTTCCTGCTGCACGCACTTCGAGACGGTTTTTTCCACGCTGACATGCATCAGGGCAACCTGAAGGTCGCGGCCAATGGGGACATCATTGCCTACGACTATGGCATCATGGGTCATATCGACGAATATACCCGCCGGGTTTATGCCGAGATCCTCTTTGGCTTTATTCGCCGCGACTACAAACGCGTGGCCGAAGTGCATTTCGAAGCTGGCTATGTCCCTGCCGACAGGGACGTCGATGAGTTTGCCCGCGCCCTGCGCGCGGTCGGAGAGCCTATCTTTGGCATGGATGCCACTCATATTTCGATGGGACGCCTACTGAATTACCTGTTCGAGGTGACAGAACGGTTCGGCATGGAAACCCGCACGGAACTGATCCTGCTGCAACGGACAATGGTGGTCGTCGAAGGCGTGGCGCGGTCACTGGACTCGCGCATCAACATCTGGGAAGTCGCCCGCCCGGTTGTCGAAGATTACATCAAGCAATCCATCGGCCCCCGCGCAGCACTACGGGATTTTGGCAAAACCGCCATGGTGCTGGCCCGCTTTGGCCCGCGCCTGCCTGCTTTGGTGGAAAATGCGCTGATCGCGCAGACGCATAAGGACGACGCCCAGAACAAAGGGCTGTCGGCGGCCATTCTTCCGGCAACCATCGGCGCCGCAGCTGGCGCCGCAATTGTCCTGCTCCTAACAGCCTTCACCTAAGGCAAATCCGCCAGCTTCATCTGGCCAAAACATCCTCGGGGGGAAACGCGCAAGCGCGATGGGGGGCAGACAGCCCCCCCTCTGCCCGATCCGGATCAGATCCGCTCGAAGGCAATGGCGATACCCTGTCCGCCACCAATGCACATCGTGACCAGGCCCTTGGACCCGCCGATGCGTTCCAGCTCATACAACGCCTTAAGGGTGATAATCGCGCCTGTAGCGCCCACCGGGTGCCCCAAAGCAATTGCCCCCCCGTTCGGATTCACCTTGGCGGCATCCAGCCCCAGTTCTTTGTTTACGGCCAAGGCTTGCGACGCGAAGGCCTCGTTGCTTTCGATCACATCGAAATCCTCGATCGACAGGCCCGTACGCGCCAATAGGTTCTGTACAGCCGGAACCGGTCCGATTCCCATGACCTCCGGACGGACACCAGCGTGGCCGTATCCCAGAATGCGCGCCTTGGGTTTCAAGCCAGCCTTTTCGGCAGCTTCTGTCGTTGCCAGAACCATCGCGGCTGCACCGTCGTTGATCCCTGATGCGTTACCAGCAGTCACCCGACCGTCCTTCTTGAACGCCGGGCGCAGACCTGCCAGCGCCTCGGCCGAGGTCTGCTTGGGGTGTTCGTCGACCGTGAAATCGACCATGTCGCGTTTGACTTTGACCTGAACCGGCGCGATCTGGCTTTCAAAATAGCCAGCCCCAATCGCAGCAGCAGCTCGCGCCTGGCTGGTCAGCGCAAATTCGTCCATTTGCTCACGCGTGATCTGATGTTCATCCGCCACGTTCTCGGCTGTCACACCCATATGACCGGTGCCAAAGGGACAATTCAGGGCACCCAGCATCATATCGAGCGAATTAACATCCCCCATCTTCGCACCCCAGCGCGCCTGAGGAACGATGTAGGGGCTGCGCGACATGCTTTCGGCACCTCCGGCCACGGCAAATTCTGCATCACCCAACATCAGAGACTGCACAGCGGACACAATCGCCTGCGCTCCCGACCCGCACAGGCGGTTCACATTCATCGCAGGTGTTTCGTTCGGAATGCCCGCTTGTTTTGCGGCGGCGCGCGACAGGTACATATCGCGTGGCTCGGTGTTGATCACGTGGCCAAAAACAACGCTGCCGATCTGGGTCGGTTCGACCCCTGAACGTTCCATCGCCGCTTCCGTCACCACGGTCGCAAGATCAATCGGCGCGGTTGATGCCAGCGCCCCGCCAAAAGTACCAATCGCGGTGCGGGCACCATCAAGAATCACGATGTCTTTCATGTCTCTACTCCTCCGGAATTTGACGGCACTATGCATCTGCGGCATCAGGCTGTCCCATGGAACGTACCGTCACAAGCAGAATTGACATATGACGGACAAACGCGCATGAGATTCCGTCATGACGGAAAACCCAGATGATATCCTGACACGCCTGCCCGCACGCCTGAAAGAGGCCCGCAGAGCCAAGGGCCTGTCGCTTGAAGCCGTGGCAAATCTTAGCGGCGTATCCAGATCGATGGTCAGTCAGATCGAGCGGGGCGAAAGCAGCCCAACGATCTCGACCCTGTGGAACCTAACCCGTGCGCTACAGGTGGATTTCGCGGGTCTTCTGGAGGAAGCGAACAGCACGAACCAGATCGAAGTCCTTAGGAAATCCGAGGTGCCCAGTATCGACAACATGGGCCAAAACTGCCGGATTCGCATTCTTTCACCGCCCGAGGAAGCAGGTGGTCACGAGGTCTACGATATTGAGTTCGACAAAGACGGCGCTCTAAACAGCCAGCCCCACGCCCGTGGAGCACGAGAGCAGCTGACCGTGCTGGAAGGTGCCGTTCGTGTGACCTCCGGTACGGCTGTCAGTGATCTGCAGATGGGTGATACCGCACGCTATGCGGCGGATGTCGCGCATTCGATTGTTGCCAACGGGGCAGCGCGGGTCTTCCTGATCGTTAAAAACGCCTGACACCTGCAAAATCCGTATTCGCGGAAATTTTTCCCGTATATTGTAATTCCCCTATTTGGGAATTATATCCGCTATGTTAGATATGCGACTCAGACAAACGGAGACCGCCATGGCTGATGCATTCCTGTCCCACATAACGGACACCCTCGCGCAGATCGAATCTGAGGGTCTGTACAAACGCGAACGAATGATCACCTCGCCTCAGGGAGGTGAGATTACGGTGGGCGGTAAGCAGGTGATCAACTTGTGCGCCAACAACTATCTGGGTCTGGCTGATCACCCCGCGTTGATCGAGGCCGCCAAGGGTGCGATGGAACCCAAGGGGTTCGGCATGGCCTCGGTCCGGTTCATCTGCGGCACGCAGGACATTCACCGAGAGTTGGAGCAGAAGCTGGCAAAGTTTCTGAACAAGGATGATTCGATCCTGTTTGCAGCGTGCTTTGACGCCAATGGCGGGCTGTTCGAGCCCTTGTTAGGGTCTGAAGACGCCATTATCTCGGACAGCCTGAATCACGCCTCGATCATCGACGGTGTGCGGCTGTGTAAAGCCAAGCGCTACCGCTACCTGAACAATGACATGAACGATTTGGAGGCCTGGCTAAAGCAGGCGCGTGAGGATGGGGCGCGGCATATCATGATCGCGACCGATGGCGTGTTCTCGATGGATGGCTATCTGGCCAACCTGCCGAAAATTCGCGAATTGGCCGATTTATATGACGCCATTGTCATGGTCGATGACTGTCACGCCACCGGCTTCATGGGACCGAGGGGTGCAGGAACACCGGATCATTTCGATGTCGACGTCGATATTCTGACGGGAACCTTGGGCAAGGCACTTGGGGGGGCAATCGGCGGCTATATCGCCGGGCCGCAGCCAGTGATTGATCTGCTACGGCAGCGGGCGCGGCCCTATCTGTTCTCGAATTCGCTGCCACCTTCCATCGTCGCCGCAGCAATTGAGGCAATCCGTCTGGTTGAAGAGGGCGACATGCTGCGTGCCCAACTGGTCGGCAATGCCAAATACTGGCGCGCGGGGCTTGAGAAGCTGGGCTTCGATCTGCTGCCCGGTGAGCATCCGATCATCCCTGTCATGCTGGGAGAAGCAACGCTGGCGCAAGAAATGGCGTCGCGACTGTTTGACGAAGGTGTCTATGTCTCGGGCTTCTTTTTTCCCGTCGTCCCGCGTGGGCAAGCAAGGATCAGAACCCAAATGAATGCGGCTCTAACAAAGGATGAATTGGACCGTGCACTGGCAGCCTTTGGTAAGGTCGGCAAGGAATTGGGAGTGATCTGATGCGACCCAACACAATGAAAGCTCTGGAAAAGTCCAAACCTGAAGAAGGTCTTTGGATGGTGCAGGCCCCTGTGCCTGAAATTAATGCGGACGAGGTTCTGATCCGCATCAACAAAACCGGCATCTGCGGGACAGATATCCACATCTGGAATTGGGATGACTGGGCCGCGGCCACAGTGCCAATTCCGATGATTACCGGCCACGAGTTTGCGGGTGAGATCGTCGAGATCGGCCGCAATGTGTCCGGTCTGGAGATCGGCCAGCGTTGTTCTGGCGAGGGCCACCTGATCACCAACGACAGCCGCCAAAGCCGAGCCGGGAAGTTTCATCTGGATCCGGGCACCCGTGGGATCGGGGTCAACGAACAAGGTGCCTTTGCCCAATACCTGAAACTACCCGCTTTTAATGTGGTACCCTTGCCCGAGGACGTGCCAGACGAGATCGGAGCCATCCTCGACCCCCTCGGCAACGCAGTGCACACCGCGCTCAGCTTTGATCTGCTGGGTGAGGATGTTCTGATCACCGGCGCGGGCCCCATCGGTATTATGGCTGCCGCAGTCGCGCGCCATGCCGGGGCGCGGCATGTGGTGATCACAGATATCAACCCGGATCGTCTGAGACTGGCCGAACACGTCGTGCCGACCCTGCGGACGGTGGATGTCAGCAAGGAAGACCTGCAGGACGTCATTGCCGAACTCGGCATGCAGCAGGGGTTCGATGTGGGCTTGGAAATGTCCGGCTCACAAGCTGCGCTGGACCAGATGGTCGAGGCTCTGGTGATGGGCGGCAAGATCGCTTTGCTGGGTATTCCGCCCGGAAAGTCTCCGGTGGACTGGTCCCGCATCGTGTTCAAAGCGATTACCATCAAAGGCGTTTATGGGCGCGAAATGTTCGAGACCTGGTACAAAATGATTGCGATGCTGCAGAACGGTCTGGATGTCAGCCGGGTCATCACGCACCACATGAAAGTCGACGATTTCGCCGAAGGCTTTGCCGCGATGAAGTCCGGCCAATCCGGCAAAGTGGTTCTGGACTGGACTTAACGCTCTGGAAGTGCGCTGATTTAGACCCTAAACAGGGGCGAACTCATGCGTTTGGAGGAGCAAATGGGCGATAAGGATCATCGGTATCTTGAGCGTGGAATCGAGGACACTCTGGTCACCGATTTCGCGGAAACCCATCGCAAGAGCTATGGCGATTTTCTGCAGCTCAAAACCCTGCTGAACTTGCAAAAGACCTTTCAGGACCCTGCGCAGCCGGATGAAATGCTGTTCATCGTCATCCATCAGGTCAGCGAGCTGTGGCTGAAACTGATGCATCACCAACTGGTCGAGGTGCGCCGGTTCCTGCAACAGGATGAATTCGGCCCCGCGATGAAGAACCTCGACCGGGTCAAGGCGATTCAGCGCCAGCTGATCTCGGCTTGGGAGACGTTGCTGACCATGACGCCGGCCGACTACATGACCTTCCGCGAGGCATTGGGCAGTTCGTCGGGCTTCCAAAGCTACGGCTATCGTCAGATCGAATTTATTCTGGGCAACAAAGATGCCTCGACCCTGAAAGTGCACGAACATGACGCCGAGGTCATGAGCTTACTGAATGCCGCGCTGACAAAACCGTCCTTGTATGACGAGGTGCTGCATATGTTGTCCCGTCAAGGTTTCGATGTGCCCGATGATTTACTGAACCGGGACTATGCGCAGCCTTATTCCGGCGACAACCGCGTGGTGAAGATATGGGGGCAGGTGTTCCGCAACACGGACCGTTATTGGGATCTTTATGCGCTAGCCGAAAAGCTGATGGACGTCGAATCCCTGTTCCAACGCTGGCGTTTTGACCATGTCACGGCTGTGGAACGTGTCATCGGCAACCAACCCGGCACGGGTGGATCCAGCGGCGTGTCCTTTCTGCGCAAGGCCCTGGATTTACGCTTCTTCCACGACCTCTACGATGTGCGCACCGAATTGATGTATGCGGGGCAGGAGTAGGCGATGCTGTATCGAGGGTTCTCTCAGGATGAGTTGGAGCGTGAATACGCCCCTAGTTCGATGATCGGTGGCGATCTGACACCCTATCTAGACAGCTATACCGCACTCAGCGCGCAGCACCGGGCGAGGATGGACGTGAAGGAAAACGTCGCCTATGGCGATTCGCCGGCGCAAGTGCTGGATTTCTTTCCCGCGAAAGGAGCAGGTGCGCCTCTGCACGTCTTTGTTCACGGCGGATATTGGCAAGCGCTCAGCCAACGCGAATCGGCGATGATGGCCCCTGCACTGATTGAGGCCGAGCAATCCTTTGCCACGTTGAATTACACGCTGGCCCCGGATGCACGGCTGGATCAGATGGTCAACGAATGCCGCGATGCCCTACTTTGGCTGGCAGAGAACGCGTTCAATTTGGGCTTTGATCCGTCGCGGATCACCCTATCGGGACACAGTGCAGGCGCGCATCTGGTGGCCATGGTCATGGCGACCTCGGCGGATGCGTTGGCCCGCGCGGGATTGCGCGTGCGCGATGTTATCCTGATCAGCGGCGTCTATGATCTGGAACCGATCAGCCTGACCTCGGTGAATGACCCACTGCAGCTGACCCCGGTCGAGGTACATGATCTGTCCCCGATCCTGCACCTGCCACCCCCCGGTCCTCGCTATCACGTGACAGTGGCGGAACGGGACACGCCGGAATTCATCCGCCAAAGTCGCGATTATGCGGAAGCCCTGCGCAAAGGCGGGCATTCGGTCAGTTTCGATTTGCTAAAGGGCATGCAGCACTTCGATATCATCATGCATCGAGGTACGTTTTTGCCGGTAAATCGGTAGTCAAAGGCATTGAAAATCAACTGATTTGGTATTTTCCCCGGAAATTAGCACGACCATTACAAACCTTACCTTTGTTGCCAAGCTTCGAACGCCCGGTTCGAGCCCAGAGTAATGAATGCTGCAGATTGTATGAATGTCCGCACCTGATGTTTCGGCTGTGCTAATTCAGATATTTACGCGCATGCCAGATTTGGTACGATCCATAGCAACAAAGGTTCGAAACTTTCGGATGTTGTCATTCGGAAAGAAGAGACGTTGTGTCAGGTCTTCATATTCGGACATGTCTCCAACAATCACGATCAAAACGAAATCTACCTCTCCGGTGACATAGTAACATTGCTGGATTTCGGGCGCTTCTTGGAAGCTGCGCTTTACTTCATCAATTCGGCCTGCAGTTTCTGCCCTCAGTTCAACCTCCACTACAATGGTTAGTGAAAGGCCGACGGCCCTTGGGTCGATCTGAGCGGTTTGAGCAGAAATGATACCATTGCTCTCCATCCGCTTGATCCGCCGTTGTACCGAAGCGGTCGAAAGATTTACAGCCTCGCCGATCTGGCGCTGGGGCAGCGTGCAATCTTGCTGCAAAAGTTTGAGAATCGCCAGATCAAAGGCGTCTAGTCCTGATGAAGAATACTCTCGTGCCATGGCTTAAATATGCAAATTTTCATCGCATAAAGCTAGAGAATAGAGCCCTTTTCACGACGCAGGTGAAGTATTTTTGCGGGCAAGCACAGAAAGGGCTTCCGATGCTCAAGCAATATGAAACCGCAAAAACCGACTTCGTAGCCGCCCAGCCAAGGTTTGGGTCTGAAGTCATTGAAACTCTTTCGCGAACCAGCTTTGACGAGGCAGAGGCCGAAATCACGGCCTGGGAGGGATACAAACCTACACCTATTTTTGACCTTACTGGACTTGCCGACATCCTGGGCCTTCAAGCTGTCTACTACAAACATGAAGGCCCACGGTTCGGACTCGGTAGCTTCAAGGCCTTGGGCGGAGCCTATGCAGTTCTGCGCTGCATTCAGCGCGAATTGTCGGATGCCGAAGGGCGCAAGATCACTGTCGAAGAAATCCGAAATGGGCACTTTGCGTCTCAGATATCTGAAATGACCATCATATCAGCAACCGATGGCAATCACGGGCGATCTGTAGCTTGGGGTGCACAACGGTTTGGGGCGAAATGCCGAATTTACATCCATGCAGAAGTAAGTGCATTCCGTGCTGACGCCATGCAGAAATTGGGGGCGGACGTCATCCGGATCAACGGAGACTATGACGCGGCGGTCGCGCAATCTCGTGTTGATGCAGAAAACTTCGGCTGGATGATTGTTTCGGATACGTCCTGGCCTGGTTATTATCACGCCCCCCTTGATGTGATGGCTGGATACGGAGTGATGGCACGAGAGATTGTGCGCAACCTGCCGGAACCGCCAACGCATGTATTCCTTCAAGGGGGCGTGGGCGGTCTTGCAGCATCGGTGATTGCATCCTTTCATCAAGAATGGGGCAAGGCCGCACCACGCAGCATCGTTGTTGAGCCTGAACTGGCACCATGCCTGCTTGCCAGCGCCAAGGTAAAGGCGCTGACATCTGTCAAAATTAAAAAA
Source organism: Ruegeria sp. YTSC230 (assembly GCF_059609665.1). Classification (NCBI taxonomy): domain Bacteria; kingdom Pseudomonadati; phylum Pseudomonadota; class Alphaproteobacteria; order Rhodobacterales; family Roseobacteraceae; genus Ruegeria; species Ruegeria sp. YTSC230. The sequence goes on from NZ_JBXWMC010000008.1 coordinate 135,343, forward strand.
GAGACGCTGATGGCAGGGCTGTCATGCGGCGAACCATCTCAGATCGCCTGGAAAGTTCTTGAAAACTCCGTTAACGGCTTCATGACAATACCTGAATCCCTGGTCGCACCAGCTGTGCGAATGCTAGCAAGGGGGCAAAGTGGGGATTGCGGAATTGAAGTCGGCGAAAGTGCTGTTGCGGGCTTGATTGGTTTGATCTGCGGCGCAACAAACCCCTCTCTGCGAGATGAGATGAAACTCACTTCCGAGAGTCGTGTGATGATCATTGGCTCCGAAGGTGTAACAGATCCAAGCCTGTTCCAGAGTATCATGGAAGGTCAATATTGATCGCGTGTTTTGGTGAGTGCGACACAGCCGGTGTGCTGTCGATCTTTAGATAACGGTCATTGGGTTCTCAGGACACAATGGCCGTTTTGTCCGCACAGCCGACCTTCAAGGCAGACTCATCTCATAATTAGGACAGGATTATTAAACGCAACGTACTGACTTTCAGAAAATCTCATACGTACAATCAAAGGCTCGCAATCATTCGCAAAAAAAACAGCGGCCCAATTGAGCCGCTGTTTCCAAACTCTCATTCCGAACCGGATCAATCCAGCGTGCGGGTGACCTCTTCGCGCTCGAAGATTTCGATCACGTCGCCTGCACGGATATCGTCGTAGTTCTCGAACGCCATACCGCATTCCTGACCCGACTGGACCTCGGCCACTTCGTCCTTGAAGCGTTTCAGCGTCTTCAGCGTGCCTTCGTGGATCACCACGTTGTCGCGCAGCAGGCGGACGCCCGCAGAACGACGCGCCACGCCTTCGGTGACCAGACAGCCAGCAACCTTGCCGACGCCGGTAACCTTGAAGACTTCGCGGATCTCGGCGTAACCGATGAACTTTTCGCGGATCTCGGCGCTCAGCAGGCCGGATGCGGCGGCTTTCACGTCATCGACCAGATCGTAGATCACCGAGTAGTAGCGGATTTCCACACCCTTCTGGTTCGCGGTGTTCCGCGCCGACGCATTGGCACGCACGTTGAAACCTAGGATCGGCGCACCGGATGCTTCGGCCAGGCCGACATCGGTTTCGGTAATCGCACCTACGCCCGAGTGCAGCACGCGCACGCGTACCTCGTCGTTGCCGATTTTCTCCATCGCCTGAACGATGGCTTCAGCCGAGCCCTGAACGTCTGCTTTCATCAGAATTGGCAGTTCGTTGACGTTCTCGTCTTCCTTGGCCTTCTGCATCAGCTGCTCAAGGGTCGTTGCGGCGCCAGCGGCGGCACGTTTGTCCTTGGCGGCCTGTTCGCGGTATTCGGCGATCTCGCGGGCCTGTGCTTCGGTCTCGGTCACGTTCAGAACGTCGCCCGCTTCAGGCGTTCCGTTCAGACCCAAAACCTCGACAGGAACCGAGGGGCCAGCTTCCTTGACGCGTTCACCCTTGTCGTTGATCAGCGCACGGACTTTACCGTATTGCTCACCCACGACGAAGATATCGCCCTGGCGTAGCGTACCGTTCTGAACCAGAACAGTCGCGACCGGGCCGCGACCCACGTCCAGCTGCGCCTCGATCACGGCACCCTGGGCGGCGCGATTCGGGTTGGCTTTCAACTCCAGAATCTCGGATTGCAGCGCGATGGCTTCCAGCAGCTCATCCAGACCCTGACCGGTGATGGCAGAGACTTCGACGTCCTGAACCTCACCCGACATTTTCTCGACGATGACTTCGTGCTGCAGCAGATCGGTGCGCACCTTGTCCGGGTTCGCGCCCGGCTTGTCGACCTTGTTGATCGCCACGATCATCGGCACTCCGGCCGCTTTCGCGTGGTTGATCGCTTCGACCGTCTGCGGCATCACCGCGTCATCGGCGGCAACAACCAGAACCACGATATCCGTGACCTGAGCACCGCGCGAGCGCATCGAAGTAAAGGCCGCGTGACCCGGCGTATCCAGGAAAGACAGTGTGGTGCCGCTATCGGTTGTCACCTGATAGGCACCGATGTGCTGGGTGATGCCACCCGCTTCGCCTGCCACAACCCGCGCATCGCGGATCGCATCCAGCAGCGAGGTTTTGCCGTGGTCAACGTGACCCATGATGGTGATGACCGGCGGACGCGATTTCAGATCTTTGTCGTCGTCTTCGACCTCTTTGATGACGTCCTCGACATCCGAATCAGAGACACGGGTCACTTTGTGACCGAATTCTTCGATGATCAGCTCGGCGGTATCGGCATCAATGGTCTGGTTCTGCGTGACCATCATGCCCATGTTCATCAGCGATTTGACAACGTCTGCCACACGCTCGGCCATACGGTTGGCCAGCTCTGATACCGTGATCGCCTCGGGCAGCTGTACGTCGCGGATTACCTTTTCGCGCTCGACCGTACCACCCATGGCTTTCTGACGCGCCCGCTCCTGCTTGCGCTTCATCGCCGCCATAGAGCGGTGACGATTACCTTCGCCGCCCGTTGCCTGACCCAATGTCAGCTTGCCGGACCGGCGGTTGTCATCACGGCCTTTGCCACGATTTCCGCGCTGTTCACGCTCGCGATCGTTTTTCCGCGGAGTTGCAGCCGGTGCAGGCTTGTTGGCCGGGCTGCGCGGAGCGGCCGCCTTGGGCTCTGCCGGAGCAGCCGGAGCAGCAGCGCGTTGGGCCGCAATTTCAGCCTCTTTGCGCTTGCGATCTTCTTCTTCGGCCTTGGCACGTGCACGTTCTTCGGCCTCGCGCTGTTCGCGTTCCTTAGCCTCTTGCTCCGCACGACGACGGGCGCGCTCTTCTTCACGCGCTTTTTCAGCTGCCTCGCGGGCGGCGGCTTCTTCGACCTCGCGGGCCTTCGCGGCCTGCAGCGCCTTCATCCGGCGGGCCATCTCCGCATCGGAAATCCCGGCAGGGCGGCGCGACGGATCACCCGAGGGCGTTGCTCCGCCACCTGGCTTGCCGGCACCCGGCTTGGGAACCACCACGCGCTTGCGTTTGGTCTCCACCACGACATTCTTGGTACGTCCGTGGCTGAAACTTTGTTTCACATTTCCGGGGCGTGCCCCGCCACGAAGACCCAATGTCTTTTTGCCGTCATTATCGCTCATAAAGCTTCTTACCCTTCCGCGCGGCCCCTGCCGCCGTCATCCGTTTCGCGCAAGCCACGCAGGCGCTGCGCTTCCTCTACAACACGTTTGGCGAGTCCGCCAGAGGCGAGCGCCGCATGAATCACGGTTTGGCGCCCAAATGCCTGTCCCAGCTCGTCCGCCGTCAGCCAGCCGATGTATGTTCCGAAGTGCGGCGTGCTCAATTTCGACTTGCCGCGCCCTGATCCATCAGAGGCTTGTATCAGTACCTGGGCCTCTTCCCGGTCCAGCCACGTCTTGACCTTTTCGTAACCGGCGATCGCATCACCAGATTTGCGCGCAAGGCTCACCAACTCGATCACACGGCGCGCAATCTGACGCTCAACTTCATCCGCGAGATCGTTGGGCACACTGACTTGCGCCTTGAAACCACGTGCAAACAGCTTTTTGCCCACGGCCTTGTCCAGTGCGCTGCGATCCGCCGCGACATAGACGCCACGTCCCGGCAGTTTTGCCGCGACATCCGGAAAGACCTGACCATCCGGCCCCGTCACAAAGCGGATCAACCCATATTTAGGTTGAACCTCGCCCGTGGCGATGCACTTGCGTTCAGGTCCTTCGGACCGATCCTTATGGACGCCACCGCGACCCATTTGCGCCACCCGAAGCCTGAGATCAGGCCTCGGCCTCCTCTTCGGTAACTTCTTCTTCGGCCTGCTCCAACTCAGCAGGATCGACCCAGCCCAGCATGATCCGAGCTGTCATGACCAGATCCTGCGCCTCTTCCAGCGTTACACCGAAAGGTTCCAGAACACCGTCATCTTTGATTCGCTGGCCGTCGACCGTGGTCCAACCACCGGCCAGTTCCCAGTCAGCGCAGGTGGCGAAGTCTTCCAGGTTCTTCACATCGTCCTTGGCCAGCGCTTCAACCATCTGGGGTGTCAGGCCTTCGAATTCAATAAGACTGTCTTCGGCACCCAACGCGCGGGCGCTTTCCAAAGCTGCCTTGGCCTTTGCTTCCAGATATTCGCGCGCCCGTGTTTGCAGCTCTTGCGCGGTGCCTTCGTCAACGCCGTCGATCACCAGCAGTTCTTCGATTTCCACATAGGCTACCTCTTCGAGGTTGGTGAAGCCTTCGGACACCAGCAACTGGGCAAAGAACTCATCCAGATCCAGGCTGTCCATGAACAGCTGGGTGCGGGCTTCGAATTCTTTCTGACGACGCGCCGATTCTTCGGCCTCGGTCATGATGTCGATATCCAGATTGGTAAGCTGGCTGGCCAGACGCACGTTCTGACCGCGGCGACCGATGGCCAGCGAAAGCTGTTCCTCGGGAACCACAACCTCGATTTTGCCGGCTTCTTCGTCCAGAACCACCTTGGAAACCTCAGCAGGCTGCAGCGCATTCACCAGGAAGGTCGGTTGATCTTCGTTCCACGGAATGATGTCGATTTTTTCGCCCTGCAGCTCGTTCACAACGGCTTGCACGCGGCTGCCGCGCATACCAACGCAAGCACCAACCGGATCAATCGAACCGTCGTAGGAAATCACAGCGATCTTGGCACGCGAACCGGGGTCACGGGCCACGGCCTTGACCTCGATGATGCCGTCATAGATTTCCGGCACTTCCATCTTGAACAGTTCGGCCATGAATTCCGGCGCGGTGCGCGACAGGAAGATCTGGTGGCCACGAACTTCGCGACGCACTTCCTTGATATAGGCACGCACACGGTCATTCGGACGATAGCTTTCGCGACCGATCTTGTCATTGCGGCGTAGAACGGCCTCAGCACCACCCAGATCGACGATGACATTGCCAAACTCTTCGCGCTTGACCGCACCGTTGATGATGGTGCCTGCACGATCCTTGAAATCTTCGTACTGACGGTCGCGCTCGGCTTCGCGAACCTTCTGCAGGATCACCTGCTTTGCGGATTGTGCCGCGATACGGCCCATTTCAACTGGCGGCACTTCTTCAACGAAGACGTCACCAACTGAAGGCGTTTCCATATACTGCTTGGCCTGCTCGACAGTCATCTCGGCCTGGTAGTTTTCCAGCTCTTCATCTTCGACCACGGTGCGAACGCGGGTGAATGTTGCTTTGCCAGTCTTGCGATCGATGCTGACGCGGATGTCCATTTCAGCGCCGTAACGGCTCTTGGCGGCACGGGCGAGCGATTCCTCCATCGCTTCGACAACCAGACTGGGGTCGATCATCTTTTCGCGGGCCACGGCCTCGGCGGTCTGCAGCAGCTCCAGCTGGTTGGCTGAGGTGATTGCCATCAGTTCGTCTCCTCTTCGGACCCTTCGGTCTCAATCTCGTCGAAAGCGTTTTCGTTCAGGGCACCGGCGTCTTTGCGCTGGCGCAGCATTTCCTTGATCAGGTCGTCAGTCAGGACCAGCTTGGCGTCGCTCAGCCAGTCGAATTGCAGACCGATGGTGATCGTCTCGTCCCCCTCGGTGAGATTGATCAGGACCTCATCTCCCTCGATCCCGGCCAGCTCACCTTTAAAACGGCGGCGTCCGTCGATCAGTTCGGCGGTTTCGATCTTGGCCTCATACCCTTCGAACGCCTCAAAGTCCTTGAGACGGGTCAAGGGGCGGTCGATGCCGGGGCTGGACACTTCCAGCGCATAGGCGTCAAGGATCGGATCCTCAACATCCAACGTGGCGCTGACCGCGTTCGAAATCTCGGCGCAATCATCCACTTCGATACCGCCATCAGGCTTGTCAGCCATGATCTGCAGCGTGGTTTGTTTGCCGCTCATCAGGCGAATACGCACAAGTTCATACCCCAGATCCTCGATCACGGGGGTGATGATCTCGGCCAGTCGCCGGTCGATGGCTGCTTTGGCTATCAGGTCATTTGTCATCTGGTACTCTACCCTGTCAGTCGGGCACAAAAAAACGGGCGCGCGGCCCGTCGATCTTTTCCGGTGGAGCCCCGGACCGAAGCCCGACACGCCGCTGTTAACGGCCATATAGCCAAGCGACTGCAAGATTGCAAGCCCAAGCGCCAGGATGGGCAATCACAATATCAGTCTGACAGAATCCACTCGCCATTTTCACATAGGTAAGGACCAACGCGGTCCCCGTCTTCGTAGACCTCGCCGTCAAACAGGCATTGACGTCCCTGGGCATGTGCCACGCCTGACGGGGCGACGGTCACAAGTGCAATAATGGCAGCGAGAACAGCAAGTTTATTCATGGAAAGCTCCTATTCCGCCGAAGATGCAAAAAGCGCAGGCTGCGTGTTGCGCGGGTAGATAATCACCGAAAGAGTGCCCCTGCCCTGAAACTGCTCGGCATTCGCCGTCCGCGGCGGGAAGAGTTGATCAAAGGCCACCCGGTTCAGCCCCAGCTTCATTTCTGAACCCGACAAAAACTCGAACGGTGTCCGCGCGGCGCAGGCATGAAAAACAGGATCTTGCCGCACCGTGAACTGACGCATGATATTGGATGACCCGCCGGTCGGTTTGATCAGGACGGTAATCCCCGGCTTCAAAAAACTGTCGGGGCAGGTGTACACCATCGGTTTTTCGTTCCCATTTGCGTCATGCAACAACACGCCCTCGGCCGTTACCTCGTGCTTGAAGGGGCTGAACACGGTCTCTTGCTGAATGAAGTTCGTGTAAAGCGTCGCAAATAGCTGGCTGTCACCACGCGGTTCGGACTTTATACCCTCGTACAGATCAGCGATCGCCTGCCACATCCGTGAATCCGCCCCACGCAATGTTCCGGGCAGCGAAAACGGACCTTCCAGATCATACAGCACGTCGCGCAGCCCGGCCGACATGGGATCCTCCTTTTCCAGCCCTCTAATTTCGTGAACCAGATCCGAATCGTTCAACGCATAGTAACCATGCGACTTCAGCGTGCGGGTCAGAGCCCGCATATCGGACAGTTTCCGCGCTGTCGTCTCTGCACTATCTTCGGGGTTCGCCTCTACGGCCTCAAAACCCTTGTCCAGCAACTGGGTCAGCGACTGCCCTTCGCGGGCATCCAGCTCTATCGTCCCGTTTTTGCTGACTTTTACGGTAACGTCTTTACCTGATTTCAGGGCAAACACCGCAACAACCGCCAATGCTACGGACAAAATGGATATTGATATATTCTTTAAGCTTTCAACCCTCATGGGAATTCTCCCATTTTCGAAACAATTAAGCTAATACAGCGCGTACAATAGCAAAATTTTGCACAAAGTAGAAGTCAGGCGAATTTTCGGCGTTTAAATCAACCACCAACGCTCGGCAACGCGGCCATCATCCAGCGGGCGATCCGTTCCGATCTGACGGGGCATGCCGACATGCCCTGCCACAGCCAGCGCCATATCGGATTCGCTTGGGAAAAAGCGCAATCCGCGGTGCGGGCTGAACCCTTCGCGCTGCGGCTGCGCCGCGATATCCACAAAGCCGTCTCGCAGCGCCTCGGTACGCACGCGAGCGTCGGGAATCACGATAACCTCCAGGGTTTCGGCCCAGCCAGCCAATCCATCCTTGTAGTGGCCCGCCACACGGCGCCCAAGGAAATGACGATCATCCTCCGCCCGTTCAACACGGTAGCATCCGGTGCCATTCGCGGTCTGCAAAGGCGTGACACCTTGACCGTTGCGCGTAATAACGAACCTGCTGTCGGCCAAAAGGAAGGGTAGACCCGGGTTGGCCTGAGCCAACTCCAGACGCACCCGATTATCTGACAAGGCGTCGACCTGCCCGACATCGCCCAGAACAGCCATCACATCCCCTACATCAAGGACTGCGCCATCGTGAAAACGAGCGTTCTCGCGCAGATCAAAGCTCCAGATGCGGGCTTGGGAATCAGTTTGCCAACCGGTCGCAAGCTCTCCGCGCAGGGTGCCGTCGGGTGCAATCTCGGTCAGGGTGTCGAACACGGCCCCACGGGCAACCTGCTCCAAACTGTCATCGCGGGGCACGGCAAGGCGCAGCGTACCACCCACTTTGGGCGTATCGGCTAAAGACGCACCGGTCGCCGCAAGCAGAGCGGCAGCAGCACCGGAAGCAAACAAAGCACGACGGTCGATGCGGGTCATAATGCGCCCTCCGCCACTCGGTCCATGATGCGAACCAATTCCGCGCTAATTCCGGGTTCGGACAGCGCATGCCCGGCCTGACGCACCATCTTCAGCTCGGCATTGGGCCACAGCTGGGCAAGGTTCCACGCGGCCTGAGGCGGACAGATCATGTCATACCGACCCTGCACGATATGGCCGGGGATATGTGCGATTCTGTCCATCTGGTCCAGAATCTGCCCGTCGCGTTCAAGGAACGCGCGATTGATGAAATAGTGATTCTCAAGCCGCGCAAAGGCGCGCGCGTATTCCCCCGGGCTTTCCCCAGTTGCGCCATGCGAATGGATCGAAGCCAGCGCGTTTTCCCAACTGGACCAGGCGCGCGCATACAGAATCTCGGTCGCGCGATCACCCGAGAACAGGCGTTTGTTATATGCGCCGATCGTGTCGCTTAGTTCACTTTCCGACAGCAGAGCGGTGAACTTCGCCCATTGCTCGGGCCAAAACTTGCCCGCGCCGCCGCCGTAAAACCAATCCAACTCGGACTGCGTCGCTAGGAACACACCGCGCAGCACCAGACGATTGACCCGATCCGGGTGGGACTGAGCATAGACCAGCGCAAGCGTTGCCCCCCAGCTGCCGCCAAAGACAATCCAGTCGTCGATATCCAGCAGGGTTCGCAGACGTTCGATATCGTCCACCAGATGCCAAGTGGTGTTGTCCGTGACCGAGGCATGCGGGCGTGACCGTCCGCATCCGCGCTGATCAAACAGAATCACCCGGTAAACGTCAGGATCAAAATAGCGCCGCATCGCGGGGCTGCAGCCACCGCCCGGGCCTCCGTGCAGAATCACCACCGGAATGCCGTTGGGATTGCCGCATTGTTCCATATAGATACGGTGCCCGTCGCCCACATCGACCATACGCTGATCGAAAGGATCGATCGGCGGGTACAGATATTGAACTGCGCGCTTTTGGTCCGGGTACTTGTCCATTATGGCCCTATATAGTCCTTAAGCGTAAAAGAGCATACGGAGACAGGAATGCAAGCGCATCCGAACACGGTTGACCCTTCCGAGATCGCAAAATTCGAAGCGATGGCCGCAGAATGGTGGGATCCGCATGGAAAATTCAAACCACTGCACATGCTCAACCCCTGTCGGCTGGATTATATCACACAGCAGATCGCGGGCGAATTCGATCGCGATTTGAAGTCGCCAAAGCCGTTCGAGGGCCTGCGTTTGCTGGATATCGGCTGCGGCGGCGGGTTGCTGAGCGAACCGATGGCCCGCCTTGGGGCCGAAGTGGTCGGAGCGGATGCCGCCGAAGGCAACCTGCCCGTCGCGCGCATCCATGCGGAACAATCCGGGCTGGAGATCGACTACCGCCACACCACTGCCGAGGACATGGCCGCTGCAGGCGAACAGTTCGACGTGGTGCTGAACATGGAAGTGGTCGAGCATGTGGCCGACCCGTTGGGTTTTCTGACAGCCTCGCAGCACTTGCTGAAACCGGGCGGCTTGCTGATCTGTTCGACCATCAACCGAAATCCGAAATCCTATGCCATGGCCATTTTCGGGGCCGAGGTCGTCATGCGCTGGCTGCCGCGCGGCACCCATGAGTGGAATAAGTTCATCACCCCCGATGAGCTGTTCGACCTGCTGCGTCAGGCCGGGCTGGACCCAGTGGACCGCAAGGGCTTCGTGTTCAACCCAATCCTCTGGAGTTGGTCGATCTCGGACCGGGATCTGAGCGTGAATTATGTGACGGCGAGTGTGAAACCGGGGTGAGCGTAGGATGTGGTGTGAGTCCAAGCACCCCTGCTACGACAGCTCAAAAAAAGCGACATTCCTGCGCGTTAAAGCCAGTTACTCCAGCGGAATTGAACGCGGCATACAACTCGTCTGAAGCGATCAAAAAGTTACGAAGACGCTTTTCAGTCCAAAGATGGCGACCTTGTACAACGCTCTTACGCCACGTCATGCGAGGTGGTCGAACCTTAGGTAAAAAACTTTGCGTTCTACTACACTCCCATCGTCAAGTTTGCGCTTTTTGATACGCAAAGATACATCCGATTCCTCCACGACAAGCGCACCATCAAAAACGTTTTCCTTCCCGATTTGAAATCGAAAGTAGGACCTGTCGGCCACCGGATTGCCGCTTCTAGTGACAATTGTCTCGTAGAATTGATGCACGGATGGCTCCAGTTCCTCGATTAACCGACGCGCGGTCTCACCCACATAAATGTCGTTGTACAGATAGCTGGCGAATTCTGGCAAAGGCTCAGGAGCTTTGATAATATCGAGCCGGAATGGGACCAATTCCGGCGGTATATCGGTGACAAAACCCGATACACCGTGAGAATCGATGGGATTGTGACCGTTGGGGTATCCCCCGTCTAAATCCAAACGAATATTCCCGGATTTAACATCCAATATCCAAGGCATCACTTAACTTCCTGCTCGCTGGTCGTTAGCCAGAATTTTCAATTTTCTGCGTAGATCAGCTGACCAGCGATCAGCTCAAGAAGTAGCCCCTACTCCCCCTCCAACTGCAACCGCAAATCCCGCAGCACGGGCAGCGTGCTACGCACGCGTTCAAGCCCCAGCTCTCCGACCACGCGGTTGATCAGCGGCGCGATGGAGGAAATCGCCTGATCGCGCGCGCGGCGACCGGCGGGGCTGATGGCGATCATCTTGCGGCGGGCGTCGTCCCAGTCGGGGCGGATGTGGATGTATCCGGCCCATTCCAGCTTGGCCAATGTGTTGGTCATCGCCCCACGCGTGACGTGGAAGGTGCTGGCCAGTTGCGCCGGGCTGCGCTCGTCCCCGACAAAGACCAGATGATTCAGCACCGAGAAATGCGAGATTTCCATGCCTTTGGGCAGCACCCGGCTCAGCCGGTTGCGCAACAGTTGATCAGCGGTCAGGATTTCGCTGAACAGCGTGACCGCAAGGGCATTGTGTTCGTCAGTCATGGTCCGGTTCTGGATCAGGGTCCATCAAAGCGACGGACGTGAGTCAACGAGGGCACCCGACGGCGCGCCTCAGACACAGAACTATCACGCAAATCGAAAATGTGAATGCCCGGATCGGTCCCTGCGTCGATGACAACCTCTCCCCAAGGGGCAATTACCATGCTGTGGCCATAAGTATAGCGCGTCTTGCCGCGGGCCTTGGGGTGTTCGCCAGTTTGTGCGGGGGCCAGAACCCAACAGCCGGTCTCAATCGCCCGGGCGCGCAGCAACGATCCCCAATGGGCCGCGCCTGTGACCGGCGAAAACGCGGCCGGAACCGTCAGGATACGCGCACCTGCCTGCGCCAACGCCGCATAGAGCGCCGGAAACCGGACGTCATAGCAAACGGTCATGCCAACCTTGCCAAAATCGGTGTCGGCAATCACCGCCTTGTCGCCGGGGCGGTAATTTTTGGATTCGCGGAAGGTCTCGGTTTCGGTGACCTGCACGTCGAACATGTGTATCTTGTCGTACCGCGCCACGATCTGCCCCTGCGGGTCGATCATGAAGGACCGGTTGGCAAACCGACCGTCTGCATCATGGGTTTTGATCGCCAAAGACCCGATCAGCAGCCAGACACCCAGCGCAGCGGCCTTATCCCGCAGGCCGGCCAACGATTGGTCATCTTCTTCGTGCTGCAAGACTTCGCGCTGCCGCGTGGTGCTGGTGGACACGCAGTTCGTCACCTCAGGCGTCAGGATGAACCGCGCGCCTTGTGCCGCAGCCTCGGCCATCATCCTCCGCACCATGTCCAGATTTTCGGCCGGATCGTCCGACGAGGTGATCTGCAGCAGCGCGGTCTTCATCAGGCTGCGAGCAGGCGATCCAGCTTGCCCTGACGCTCCAACTCATACAGTTCGTCACAGCCGCCCACGTGCTGCGCACCGATAAAGATCTGTGGCACGGTTCGTTTGCCACCGGCGCGCTGGATCATCTCGGGCTTGCGCTTGGGGTGCATAAGCACGTCGACTTCCTTGAATTCGACGCCTTTCTGTTTCAGCAAGCGTTTGGCCGCGTGACAAAAGCCGCAGAGCGGCGAGGTGTAGATTTCTACCGGTTTCATATTCCGTACCTTCGCGTTTCGCATAATCTTGGGCGAATTAGGCATCCTTGGCAACGCGCGCTAGGGTCAACACGGAAATATGATTTGCTCCGGATGCAAGGCAGACACGCGCGCAAGCCGCCAGTGTTGCGCCGGACGTCATCACATCATCCACCAGCAGGATATCGCGGCCTCGCAAGAGGTCTTGCCGCTTTGGATGGGCGATGATCGAGCTTTTAAGGATTCCAGCCCGCTCTGCCGCTGTTTTGCCATCCAGAACAGGCGTCTTTCGGTGGCGAAGCAAAAGGTCCGGGCACACCTCAAGCCCTGCCTCTTTCCCAAGGTGCTGCGCCAGTAGGGCGGACTGGTTGTACCGGCGTTTCAACAACCGGGACCAGTGTAAAGGCACCGGCGCAAGCAGCATCCCCTCGCGGAACATCTCTTGCCCGGCCCGCGCCAGCCAGCGTGCGGCAGGGCGCGCCAGTTCGGGCCTGTCACCATGTTTCAAGGCCAGCACCAGCGACCGCGCTTTGCCATCGTACAAAAGGGCCGAACGCCCATCTTGCCAGGGGCGCGGCGCAGCCAAGCAATCGTCGCACTCAATCCGGTGACCGTCTGAACCCCCCGGTAACGGCACCCCGCAGCTTTCGCAAACAACTCCACCGATAAAGGGCGTCTCGCGCCAGCAGGGCCCACACAGCCCGAAATCCGATTCGGTCAGGTCCCCGCATCCCAGACAGCGCGGCGGATAGATCAGCGCGACAGCGGTTTGAATCCGGTGCCACATGCGATAATTGCGCCCTATGAAACTGCCTGAGTCCAATACACCCTCTTTGTTTGATCGCCAGGTCCTTACCCGGCACCGCGCCCGCGCGAAGGATGAGGCCCTGTTCCTGCATCGTGCCGCTGTGGACGAAGTGCAGGATCGGCTCTCCATGGTTAACAAAACCTTTACGGCCCCGGCGATCGTGACGCCATTTGCCCATATCTGGCAGGACGTGCTGCCCCGGACGCGGATCGTTGCGGATGATGAGGTTCTGGATCTGACCCCCGGTGCGCATGATTTGGTCATCCACGCCATGGCGCTGCATTGGGCCAATGATCCTGTTGGGCAACTGATCCAATGTCGCCGTGCTCTGCGCCCCGACGGGTTGCTGTTGGTCGTGTGTCTGGGCGGAGAAACCTTGCACGAATTGCGAGCCGCATTGGGACAGGCCGAAATCGAAGTGACAGGAGGCCTCAGCCCCCGTATCGTCCCGATGGCCGAGCTGCGCGATCTTGGCGGGTTGCTGCAACGGGCGGGGTTTGCGCTGCCGGTCGCCGACACCGCGCGCCTGACGGCGGAATACCGCGACATGCAGCACCTGATGCATGACCTGCGCGCCATGGGTGAGACCAACAGCCTGTCCGGGCGCATGAAACAACCCACCAAGCGACAGGTTTTTACGCGCGCGCAGCAGGTCTATGCCGACAACTTCTCAACGCCCGGGGGAAGGTTGGCCGCCACCTATGAATTGATCTGCCTGACCGGCTGGTCGCCCGATGACACCCAACAGAAACCATTGCGCCCCGGATCAGCCAAAGCCCGGCTTGCGGATGCGCTGGGCACAAAAGAAGGTAAACTGTCCAATTGACGACCGGGCATTTCCGGTTATCTCAGGCCAGTACAGAGAAATATCAGGAAGCATCAGATGTTTGACGCCACTCGCCCCGATCATGCCGCTGCAGACCACCCAAAGGTCAAAATGGGTCGCGTCGGCATTCTGCTGGCCAATCTCGGTACGCCGGATGACTACAGCTATTGGCCGATGCGCAGGTATCTGAATGAGTTTTTGTCGGACCAGCGCGTAATCGACTATCCCAAGTGGAAGTGGCAGCCGATTCTGCAAGGCATCATCCTGTCCAAGCGCCCGTTCAGTTCGGGTGAGGCCTACAAGTCGATCTGGAATCACGACAAGGGCGAAAGCCCGCTGATGACGATCACCAAGGAACAGACCGCCAAGATGCGCGATGCGATGCAAGAACGGTACGGCGATCGGGTGATGGTGGATTTCTGCATGCGCTACGGCAACCCCTCAACCAAATCCAAAGTACGTGAAATGGTGGCCGCGGGCTGTGATCGCATTCTGTTCTTTCCGCTCTACCCGCAATATGCAGGCGCGACGACAGCAACAGCCAATGATCAGTTCTTCCGCGCGTTGATGGACGAAGCCTGGCAACCTGCCGCGCGCACTGTTCCCGCCTATTTCGACGAGCCAGCTTATATCGACGCTTTGGCCGGGTCAGTGGAAAAAGCCTATGCCGCGCTGGAGACCAAACCGGATATCCTGGTTTGTTCTTATCACGGCATGCCAGAGCGCTATTTGCAGCAGGGCGACCCCTATCATTGCCAATGCGCGAAAACGAGCCGATTGCTGAAGGAACGGCTGGGCTGGTCGGACGATCAGCTGGTCTCAACCTTCCAATCGCGATTCGGTCCCGAGGAATGGCTGAAACCCTATACCGTGGATCATGTAGCTGATCTGGCGCGGCAGGGAAAAAAGAACATTGCCGTGATAGCGCCCGCGTTTTCCGCCGATTGCATCGAAACGCTGGAAGAGATCAACGAAGAGATCAAGAAAAGCTTTGAAGAGGCCGGCGGTCAGACCTTTACCTATATCCCCTGCCTCAATGACGATGATTCGCACATTGGCGCACTGGGCAAGGTAATCGAAGACAATCTGAAGGGCTGGCTCGACTGACCGTTTCCCATCATCAAGAAATGAAAAAAGGCGGTGGATCGCTCCACCGCCTTTTCTCTAGATTTAGCTCGTCAAATTAGCTTGCTGCAACAGCTGCGGCAACTACGACCAGCAGGATCAGCGGCAGGATGATACCCTGCGACGAACCCTGAGTTTC
This sequence comes from Ruegeria sp. YTSC230, assembly GCF_059609665.1. Taxonomy (NCBI): domain Bacteria; kingdom Pseudomonadati; phylum Pseudomonadota; class Alphaproteobacteria; order Rhodobacterales; family Roseobacteraceae; genus Ruegeria; species Ruegeria sp. YTSC230. The sequence goes on from NZ_JBXWMC010000008.1 coordinate 150,380, forward strand.
CTCTACAACAACCGGTGCTTCAACAACCGGCTCTTCCAGGTTACCGGCATAAGCGGTCGAAGCAGCAGCAGTCAATGCAGCGGCGAGAACGAGTTTTTTCATATTAACCTCCAGAGTTTGCACGGCTCCATCAATCGGATCCGCACACCTAAGACTTACCTCGTGGTTTTTTTCTAATCAGCTATATGACTGGAATGCAATTGCAACTTGAGCCACAAGCGGGTTCGTGCGCGAAAATGTCGTCAAATAAGCAACACTTGCGTGCCGACCTTCGCCATCGAGAACAGCTCAGCGATATCTTCGTTGAACAAGCCGATGCATCCGTTCGACGACCGGCGACCAATTTTGCGCGTGTCATGCGTTCCGTGAATCCGGTAGTATTTCCAACTCAGGTATAAAGCATGTGTTCCCAATGGGTTGTCAGGGCCCGGTGGAATATGGTCCGGCCATTCGGGATTTCGTTTCTTCATAGAAGGTGTCGGCGACCAACTGGGACCTTCAACTTTGCGGATGACGCTAGTGCGGCCCCGGCGGGTCAATTCTTCCGTCAGCGGAACGGATGAGGGGTAGAGTTTGTATACAGATTGATCATCTGACCAATAATGCAGCGCTCGGGACACCGTATCGACCAGAATGGCCCCATTTCTCGTATTCGAGAAATAAGGCTGCCAATCCAAGGCGCGGAACCCCGAGACATTGCGACGCACGTCTGGCTCGGCCTCGGGTGCGGGGCGCAGTGGGTCACCTGGAATGTACTGGGCAATCGCCGGCGATGCCAGCAGGGCCGAAGCACCGGCTAGAAATCCTCGGCGGCTTGATGAGAGAATGGGTTTCTTGACCATAGTGAACGGTCCTTTGCGAAAGATGACCTGAAATTTTCACGTATTTTATTGCCAGAATGCGTCAATCGCAAATCAAACCGGCAGAAACATGCAAGAATCAGCCATTGCAGGTTTGCCCAAGGCTGCATGGCGCGCTATGCCGTATGTCGACACAATAATCAGGTCGATCATGACGCGTATTATCACATTACTGTTTCTTTGCTTTGTTGCGCTGGCTGCATGTACCCCAAGCGGCACCCCAACTTACGGATCAGATGGCCGTCCACTGCCATCGGTCTACAAGATTCGCGGCAACCCCGAAAAGCTCCAGTTCCGTATGCTGGATTCGGTAAATGCCTTGCGCCAGGCTCAGGGTTTGCAGGCGGTGCAGCTGAACTCACAGCTGAATGCTGCGGCCGCGACCCACTCCAAGGATATGGCGCGCCAGAACCGCCCATGGCACTTCGGTTCGGACGGATCGTCGCCCATAGATCGCGCGCAACGCGTCGGTTATTACGGGACTTTCCTGGGTGAGGCGATCTCGGAAACCTATGAGACCGAAACCGAAACTTTGGCCGCCTGGATGCAGGAACCTGGCCCCCGAGCCGTGATCATGGACCCGAAAGCCTCACAAATGGGCTTTTCGTGGCATCAGGAAGGTGGCGGGAAAATCTGGTGGACGCTGGAAATGGGAGCAGGCGGGTAAGCAAAAGCCGCCTCAAAGAAAAAAAGCCCCCAGCTTTCGGGGGCTTTTTTATTTCTGCAAGGTCAGGCGGCCTGCATGGACTGCGCTTCGGTCAGAATTGCGTAGAGCTTGACCGGATCAGGGTTGGCCCGCAGCTTTGTGCAAACTGACGTGTCGCGCAGTGTACGGGACACCAGCGCAAGCGCCTTAAGGTGATCGACACCCGCCTCTTCCGGCGCAAACAGTGCAAATGCGATGTCCACCGGCTGCCGGTCGACCGATCCAAAATCAATCGGTTTTTCGAGCATAACAAATACGCCCGAGACAGAGTCCAGATCTGTCAGCCGAGCGTGCGGCAACGCGACGCCATGTCCAACCCCGGTCGGTCCAAGGCTTTCGCGCTCCAGCAAGCAATCGACGACAGTCTGCGCATCCAGATGCAAAGTTCCGGCGGCAACATCGCCAATTTCCTGAAACAACCGCTTCTTACTAGAAGCGGCGGACAACACACGTACTGCTTCGGGCTTTAATATGCTCGAAAGCTCCATCATCACGCTCCATGGCGGGGCCCCTGCAATTGCGGGGGCGTGCCTTGCTAGTCTTGCCTGTTACGGATCAATCCAGCCGATGTTACCGTCTTCGCGACGGTACACGACATTCAATCCGTCCTTGTTTTCGTTTCGGAACACAAGCACCGGCGCACCGGCAAGTTCCATCTGCATGACCGCCTCTCCAACACTCAGCGATGGGATCTTGGTTTCCATCTCAGCCACGATCATGGGCTGCAGAGTATCGGGCTCGTCAGCCGTCTCCGATTCGTCAGAGGCGAGGATATAAGACGACGCTCCGAAGAGTTCAACAGGTTCGGACCGATCCTTGTGGTGGTCTTTCAGTCGGCGCTTATAACGGCGCAGTTGCGTTTCCATCTTGTCGCAGCATCCCTCAAACGCCGCGTAAATCTCGGTTGCGTGTGCCTTGGCCTGAGCGGTCAGACCAGTGGAAAGATGCACTGTGGTTTCGCATACATATTCATGCGCTGAACGGGAAAAGACGACGTTGGCATCTGTCGGACGTTGGGCATATTTGCCCACGACCTCGCCCAGTTCGGTCTGCACATGAGTCTGCAGGGCCGCACCGATGTCGATCTGTTTTCCGCTGATTTGGTAACGCATGTGATCTCCTTCACTATTCACACCCATTTCTGACGTCACGTAATGCGACGCGCTTGTTTTTATCGGGTGGGGGACATCGGCAAATCCTGCGGTAACCGCACCGGCCCCCCTTCAAGGAAGGGGCGTCGTGATCCAGTCGGGAACCGAAGAAATGCCATAGTCCAATTGAGGCAAGAGACGGCGGGAGAGTCAATCAAAACAGGCGTGTATATACGTGATTTCCGCTATGCGCCCGGCGAAAATCTGCGCAAGCTCATGAAATACGGAAGTTTTCGCCCAGGTAAACCCGGCGCACGTTTTCATTTTCGACCACTTCATCAGGTGTGCCGGACATCAGGACCTGACCGTCATGCAGGATGTAGGCACGATCCACGATCTCTAGAGTTTCGCGCACGTTGTGATCGGTGATCAACACGCCGATTCCACGCTTTTTCAGGTCCGCAACCAGGTGGCGGATATCCCCGACGCTGATCGGGTCGACCCCCGCAAAGGGTTCATCCAACAACAGATATTTCGGATCTGCTGCCAAACAGCGCGCGATCTCGACCCTGCGGCGTTCACCGCCTGACAGGGCCAGCGCGGGTGCGCGGCGCAGGTGTTCGATCGAGAAGTCGGACAACAGCTCTTCCAGCCGCTCTTTTCGGCGGTGGGCGTGGTTGACGGTGATATCCAGAACGGCGGCGATGTTGTCCTCGACACTCATGCCACGGAAAATCGACATCTCTTGCGGCAGATATCCGATCCCAAGACGTGCGCGGCGATACATAGGCAGCGTTGTGACAACCTGACCGTCAATCGTAACAGTGCCCGCCTCAGGAAACACAAGGCCTGCGACCGAATAGAATGTGGTGGTCTTGCCTGACCCGTTCGGGCCCAAAAGTGCAACCACCTCGGATCGGCCCAAGGTCATGGAAACGTCGCGGATCACTGTCTTTTTTCGGTAAGACTTGCGAAGCTTTTCGATTTTCAGGCCAGAGGTGCCTTCGGCTACCGTCAGGTTTGGCTGAGCCATCAGTTGGCCCCCTGCTGCAGGATGGTCTTCACGTTGCCGGTCATCGTCGCTTTGCCAGTGGTCAGGTTGGCGTTCATCTGGTCGCCGCTGATCGTGCTTGGCCCCTGCAACAGCAGAACGTTGCCCTTCATGACGATCTCACCTGAATCGATGGTGTATTCCGCCCAGTCGCCTTCGGCTGCATCCGGAGGGCTGACCAGAATCACATCCTCGGTCGCTTCCATCCGCTCGATGCCTGAACGGTCTTCGTTATAGATGACAAGCACGCGTTCCGCCGTCAGACGCATTTCGCCCTGAATGACGATCACGTTTCCCAGAAACTCGGCCGAGCCGTCTTCCTGATTTACGTTCAGCTTTTCTGAGGTCACCTCGACCGGCAGGCTTGGGTCGGCATTAGCCGAACCGAAAGCAACCTGAGTTTCCTGCGCTGTCGCAGAGATCGCACCAGTTACCAGAGCAGCGCTTACAAGGGCTAATCGAAAATAGAACACAGGTTATCTTTCTGCTTTTTGAGGCTCATACACCAACTTCACGCCATCTGTAAAAATAATATGGACCGGTCCATCTTTTTTTTCAGTCCCAAATGTCATTCTGCCCGCAGTAAAATCACCAATAATACCGGTTCCGTCGACCTGACCGGGCGTGTCGCCCTGAATTTCGTCCAGCGCGGTGTTCAACAGATCCGTTGTGACGACGATGCCGTCCGTTGTTGTTATAACCACATCCCCGACAAAGGTAGCCGTATTCTTGTCCGGACGGATCATGCCAGAGTTGGAATCCAAAGTGATTACGCCGCCATTCAGCAGGCCAAAGCGGCCCCGAAATTCGGCCGCTGTTGGCGCTTCGCCCTCAGTACCCTGCGTTGCCCGGCTTGCCTCGATCTGAACGACTTCGCCTTTGCGGGTCGTTCCTTGGTAGTTGGGCTGCGTCACCACCTGATCCGCCAAACGTTCATCGATATCCTGCTGGTTGAAGGGCACGGACACATTGGTTTCGATGCTGCGCGACAGCAGGAACACAGTCGACAGCATAGCGATAGCCACCAACGGCAGCACCACCTTGAAGAACTGTACCCTGCGTGAGTGTCCGTCCACCGCACTACCCTCCGCTTAGCCCAATCCGACGCGCAGGCAGTCGTGGATATGCAACAGCCCCTCGGCTGGGCCTTGTGTCTCGGGGTCGACCACGAACAGCGAAGTGATCTTGCGGTCGTTCATGATCGCCACCGCCTCTTCCGCCATTGCGTTCGGGGAAATGGTCAGCGGATTGGTGGTCATGACCTCTTTGGTGGTCTTGTCCAGAAGGCCGTCCATGTTCCGGCGCAAGTCGCCGTCAGTCACGATGCCAATCAGGCGGCCCGTCTCATCCGTCACGCCGACAACACCAAAGCTTTTCTGGCTCATGACCAGCAGCGCCTCGCTCATGGGGGTGCCCTCAGAAACAACTGGCAGATCGGCGTGCATCAAATCCCGCACGGTTGAAAGCTGCGCCCCCAGCTTGCCGCCAGGGTGGAAGGCGCGGAAGTCCTCGGGCTTGAAATCACGGTACTTCATCAACGCAATGGCCAAGGCGTCGCCCATCGCCAACGTCAAAGTGGTCGAGATCGAGGGCACCATGCCAAAACCGCAAGCCTCGCCCAGCGACGGGATCAACAAATGCACATCCGCCTGCTTCATCAGCGTGCTTTCCGGTTTGCTGGACAAACCAATCAAGGGAATGCCAAAGCGGCGGGTAAAGGCCAGCAGATTGACCAGCTCCGGCGCTTCGCCCGAATTGGAAATCGCCAGAACCACATCGCCTTTTGACACCATGCCCAGATCGCCATGGCTGGCCTCGGCCGGGTGCACGAAATAGGCGGGCGTGCCAGTGCTGGCCAGCGTGGCGGCAATCTTGTGGCCAATATGACCAGATTTGCCGATACCGCTGATGATGATGCGGCCCGGAGCCTGCAGGATCATCTGCACGGCTTCGGCAAAATCTTCATTCAGGCTTTCGGCAAGCACGTCCAGCGCGCGGGCCTCGTCGGTGATGACCTGACGTGCGGTTCTCAGGAATGCTTCGGTATCGGTCATGAGTGCGCAAAAATATCCGTTTCGGGCCAACCGGCGAGGTCCAGTTTCGCACGCATCGGCAGGAAGTCAAAACAGGCCTGCGCCATTTCGGTGCGGCCTTCGCGGGCCAAGCGCCCGTCCAACGCCTCGCGCAGTTGATGCAGGTACAGTACGTCCGAAGCCGCATAATCCAGCTGCGCATTTGTCAATGTCTCAGCCCCCCAGTCGCTCATCTGCTGCTGTTTCGAGATATCGACGCCGATCAACTCCTGACACAGGTTCTTCAGCCCGTGTCGATCCGTATAGGTGCGCACCAGCCGACTGGCGATTTTGGTACAATAGACCGGAGCGGCCAATGCGCCAAATGCGTGGTACATCGCAGCAATGTCGAAACGGCCAAAGTGGAAAAGCTTTAGCACGTCAGGGTTTTCCAGCATCGCACACAGGTTCGGGGCCTCGGTCTGGCCTATTTCGACCTGAACAATATGGCTGTCTCCGTCGCCGCCCGACATCTGGATCACGCACAGCCGGTCCCGATGCGGGTTTAGCCCCATAGTCTCGCAGTCAATGGCCACAATAGGGCCCATATCCAACCCGTCCGGCAGGTCGTTTTTGTAAAGATGGTTTGCCACGGGGCTTGTCCTTTGTCCGGTATCGCCCCCGAGATAGGAGGTTTGGTCTCTAAACTCAACGCTATCCATGACAGTGCGGCAGGGACCCGCAGGTTACGTTGACCATATCCCCATGGGGAGGATAGGGTTATTGCATGACACAACACAAACACGAGTCGCACCCGCAGATCCATGCGCGTCTGAAACGGGCACACGGGCATCTGGCCCGGGTAATATCCATGCTCGAAGATCAAGAGCCCTGCACCGACATCGCACAGCAACTTTTTGCGGTTGAAAAGGCCATTACCAACGCCAAACGGGCTTTGATCCACGATCATATTGATCACTGCCTATCACCAACGACCGCAACCAAAGACCCGGACGTGGAAGGCTTCAAAACCATCACAAAGTACCTCTGACCGATGCTGAGCATCCTGAAGAACCGCGTCTATCGGCATTTACTGGCGGCTCAGGTAGTTGCGTTGATGGGAACCGGGCTGGCGACGGTTGCCTTGGGGTTGCTCGCCTTTGATCTGGCCGGTGACGCGGCGGGTATGGTTCTGGGAACCGCCCTGACCATCAAGATGGTGGCCTACGTGGTTGTCGCCCCGCTCGCCGCTGCGTTTGCGGAACGGCTGGACCGACGCAAAATGTTGGTGGTGCTAGATCTGGTGCGTGCCGCCGTCGCGCTTTGTCTGCCGTTCGTAACCGAGATCTGGCAGATCTATGTGTTGATCTTCCTGCTGCAATCGGCCTCTGCCGGTTTCACCCCGGCCTTTCAGGCAACGATCCCGGATGTTCTGACAGTTGAGCAGGACTATACCAAAGCCCTGTCGCTGTCCCGGCTGGCCTATGACCTCGAAAGCCTGCTCAGTCCCGCTCTGGCTGCAGCGCTGTTGTTGATCATGAGCTTCGACAACCTGTTCTGGGGCACAAGCTTTGGGTTCATTGCCTCGGCAATCCTTGTCGTGTCGGTCGCCCTGCCTTCGCCCAAACCGACGAAACGGAGGGGGATTTACGACCGGACGACCCGTGGCATCCGCCTATACCTTGGTACGACACGGTTGCGCGGTTTGCTGGCGCTGACGTGGACGGCCGCGTCAATCAGCGCGATGGTCATCGTCAACACTGTCGTAATCGTGCGCGCCGATCTTGAACTGTCGGAAAGTGCTGTGGCCGTTGCATTGGCCGGATACGGAGGTGGGTCGATGCTGGCCGCCTTTGTCCTGCCGTCTCTTCTGAACAACTACGAGGATCGCAGCGTTATGCTGTCTGGTGCAGCATTCGGGACGCTAACGATGGCCATTGCAGCGGGGTTGTTCGCCTCGACCCAGATGACTTTGTGGGGGCTCGCGGTGTTATGGGCGGGTGCTGGCTTTGGCTATTCAGCCACTCTGACACCGTCCGGCCGCCTGCTGACACGCACGGCCTGCCCGGAAGACCGACCAGCAGTTTTCGCCGCGCAGTTCACGCTGTCCCATGCCTGCTGGCTGGTGTTGTACCCGTTGGCCGGGTGGCTGATGACCACCAAAGGGACCGAACAGACATTGATCTGGATGACTATGACGGCCCTTTTGGGGCTTGGTGTTGCGCTTCTGATCTGGCCGCGCGCCAAGCAGAAAATCACGTCGGACGAACACGCTGACAAACCTTGAGCATCCCAAGGTATTTGCACTACACCTTGGCCCTATGGATCAGCTTGACCGTCGCATCATCTCGGCTCTGCAACACAACGCCCGCGAATCTACGACTAAGATCGCGGCGAAACTGGGTGTGGCTCGGACCACCGTGCACGAACGCATCCAACGGATGGAAGAACGCGGCGTGATTGCCGGGTATTCGGTGGTTCTGAGCGCCCCGGAAGACGCCCCGCGCGTTCAGGTCGTTGTCTTGCTTGAGGTTCAGCAAAAAGAGACCAAACGTATTATCAAGCGACTGGAAACTTATCCCGAAGTCAAACTTTGCCTGTCGATCAATGGGGAATTCGACCTGCTGCTGTCCGCCGAAGCCCCCAGGATCGAGGATCTGGACATACTGGTCGACGAATTGGCAAAGATCCCCGGGGTTTTGCGAACCAACACCAGCGTCGTGTTCGGCCGCAGGATCGACCGAAACTGAGTAGTCGATAACCCTCTGTAAACCCTGACACAGCTAGCTTGGCCCGGACTGATCAGAATCCCGGACCGGCAGAATGCCATATCGAACGATCTTAGGACTGACCTTGGTGACGCTGTTGGCTGCGCCGCAGGGTTTTGCCATGCCCAACACCCAAACGGCCCGCACCTGCGACCGCGCCGCCCAGCGCGCCGCCCAGTCCGAAGGTGTGCCAATGGATGTCATGCGTGCAATCGCCCGGGTTGAGACAGGCCGCACAGCTGACGGCGCGCTGCAACCCTGGCCCTGGACAATCAATGTTGAAGGAAAGGGCATTTGGTTCACCTCAGAGTTCGAGGCAAAATCATATGTGTTCGAAATCTTCAAAGCAGGCAAACGCAGCTTTGATATCGGGTGTTTCCAGATCAACTACCGCTGGCACGGCAAAGCGTTCCGCTCGATCGACGCCATGTTCGATCTAGATGAAAACGCCACATATGCCGCGCGATTTCTGAAAGATCTGTATACCGAGCTGGGCTCGTGGAACGCTGCCGCCGGGGCCTATCATTCGCGCACACCCGCTTTGGCAAACGCCTATGTGGCGCGTTTTCAAACCGTTTTGGCTCAGCTGGATCAGCAAGCTCCAAACGCATTTGCGACGCGCGATCCGTTTACCGGAGCTGCCGATCCATTAATTCCACTTCGAGCAGAACCTACCAACACTGGCGCTATGGGATCGCTGGCGCCTGTGGCCGGCGCCGCGACCGCTTTCATCCAATTCAACTAGGAGCTCTGTGTGCCCAAGATCGACGCCCGTTCGCTTTTCTCTCCGACCGTGCTGCTGGCGCTGGCGTTGATGACTGTCATCGTAATGATGATCCTGCCGATGCCCGCATGGGTACTGGATGTTGGCTTGTCCGCTTCATTTGCATTGGCGATTCTGATCTTCACACTGACGTTGTTCATCGAACGCCCGCTGGATTTCTCGTCCTTTCCAACGATCCTGCTTACCTCGCTGATGCTGCGGCTGTCGCTGAACGTGTCCTCGACCAAGCTGATCATCGGTCAGGGCCATACCGGCCCCAGTGCTGCCGGAGACGTGATTGAAGGGTTTGCGAACTTTGTTATGGGCGGCAGCATCTTTCTGGGCCTGGTTGTTTTTGGTGTTCTGCTGATCGTGAACTTCATGGTCATCACCAAGGGTGCGGCCCGCATGGCCGAGGTCGGCGCGCGATTTGCTCTGGACGGAATGCCCGGCAAACAGCTGGCCATAGACAGCGACATGTCCGCCGGGGCTATTGACCATCAGCAAGCCAAAGAGCGCCGCGAGCGTGAACAACAGGAAACCACGTTCTTCGGTTCGCTCGACGGGGCCTCGAAATTCGTCAAGGGGGACGCGGTTGCGGGGCTGTTGATCACGCTTCTGAACCTTGTGATGGGCCTGATTATGGGCGTGATCGTGCAGGGAATGCCCATCTCTGCCGCGTTTGAGACCTATGCCATCCTGACAGTCGGCGACGGGCTGGTTTCGCAAATTCCCGCTGTGATCATCTCGATCGCGTCGGCGCTATTGCTGGCGCGGGGTGGTACTCAGGGTGCAACCGACAGCGCGATTTTTTCGCAACTGGGTCGGCATCCGGCCGCATTGGGCACAGTGGCCATGCTGATGGTCTTGTTTGCGCTGGTGCCGGGTCTGCCCTTTCTGCCCTTCATCCTCGGCGCGGGCGTTCTGGGGTATGCGGCATACTCGGTTCACCGCAAACAAAAGGCCGAAACAGACGCGGAACAGGCACCTTCATCCGAGGATGACACCCCGGTTTCCCAAGCCATCGGGGACATCCTGGATCTGGACGACGTTCACCTGGAGTTCGCCCCTGATCTTGTCAGCATGGTTCTCAACCCCGGCACCGGGCTAGACGCACGAATTGCAAATATGCGCACATATGTCGCCTCAGGCTTTGGACTGATCCTGCCTGACATCCGCCTGACGGACCGGGCGGAACTGCCATTGGGAATCTATGTGATCAAGGTACAGGGGGTCGAGCAGGCACGCGGTGTTCTCAACCCCGATCTGGTATTGGCGCTGGTGCAAGACGGCCATGACAAGCTGCCCGAAGGCAATGACGTGACCGAACCTGTTTACGGCGCCCCGGCGCGCTGGATACTACCAAAGGATCAGGAAGCCGCGGCGCTGAGCGGCGCGACCATCGTTTCTCCCCCCGAGATTTTGGCGACCCATCTGCTTGAGATCATCAAACAGAACTTCGCGCGGCTGCTGACTTTGAAATCCCTGCGCCGCCTGCTGTCCGAGATGACACGGCTTAGCGATCCGGTTCGGGCCGAAGCGAACCGCAAGCTGCTGGACGAGCTGATCCCGGACAAGGTGCCAATCGACACGTTACATTCTGTATTGCGACTGCTGCTGGAGGAAAAAGTCTCGATCCGTAACATGGCCCTGATCCTTGAAACTGTGGCTGAGGCGCGCCTGACGACGACCCAACCCGAAGGGATTTGCGAACTGGTCCGGCAGAGATTGGGTTTCCAGTTGGTTGCCGACATGAAGCGGGGAGACGGTTCCATTCCGCTGATCCAGCTTGCGCCTGAATGGGAAGACACGTTTGCCTCGTACCAGATCGACGCGCCCAACGCTGGATTGGATGTCGCCCTGCCGCCGAACCTGTTCAACAAACTGGCAGATGGTGTCGTCGAAACCGTCTCGCAATCCGCTGATCACGGGGTGTTCCCGGCGGTCGTGACTTCCACCCGCCGACGTCGATTGCTGCGCACGATCATGCAGGCGCGGGGGGTGTCGAATCCGGTCCTGTCCTTTGAGGAAATCGGGCTCGAGGCCAGACCCGCATTGGTCGGAACAGTACCCGCATGATCGCCGTGCCGCCCGCATTGCTACCGGAACTGGCAGATGGTCTGTGGCACCTCTTTGCCGTCTTCCTGCGCGTGTCGGCGCTGGTATCGCTATTACCCGCCTTCGGGGAACGCAGCATTCCAACCCGCGTCAAGCTGGGGATCGCCGCGGCATTTACACTGATCGTTACGCCCGCTGTTCCTGTGCCCGACCACGGGCAAGGTGTGTTGCCTTTGGTGCGGATAATTGGCACCGAAACACTTGTCGGATTGGCAATGGGCATTGGTTTGCGTTTGTACGTGCTGGCCTTGCAAACTGCGGGGTCCATCGCGGCGCAATCGACATCGCTGTCACAGATTCTGGGCGGGGCCGCTGCCGATCCTGTTCCTGCAATGGGATATCTGTTGACAATCGCAGGTCTGACATTGGCGGTTCTGCTGGGCCTGCACATCCGCGTTGCGCAGTTCTTGATCCACAGTTACACGCTGTTTCCAATGGGCGTTGTTCCACTGGCACCGGACCTGTCGCAGTGGGGCGTGCAACATATCGCGCGCAGTTTTGGTCTGGCGTTCAGCCTGGCCATGCCCTTTGTCATCGCGTCGCTGATCTATAACCTTGCGCTTGGGGTCATAAACCGGGCGATGCCACAGTTGATGGTAGCCTTTGTCGGCGCCCCCGCGATCACCTTCGCGGGTTTGTTTCTGCTGTTTGCGGGCACCCCGTTGATCCTGTCTGTTTGGTCCGATGCCCTGTTCGCCTTCATTGTGAACCCGCTTGAGGTTGCAAGATGAGCGGTCAGGACGACGACAGTGACAAGTCCTTTGAGGCGACACCGCAAAAGCTGCAGAAGGCGCGCGAAAAAGGGGAAATCGCCAAGTCCAACGATCTGAACGTCGTGGCGGCCTATGTCGGTTTGCTGATTGTCATATTTGCTGCGGGGCAATTCGCTGTGGACCGTATGGGCACATTGTTCGTCGTGTTGATTGATCAGGCTGATGATTTTGGCCAACTGCTGACAACAGGTTCGGCTTCCAGCCCCGTGGGGGGGATGCTTCAGGCGGCTGCTTGGTCTGTTTCGGTCCTATTTGGCCTGCCTGCTGCCGCCGTCCTGCTCAGCCTGATTTCGCAACGTGCGCTTGTTTTTGCGCCCACCAAGCTGAAACCCAAGCTGTCGCGCATTTCGATACCGTCCAATGCGAAGAACAAGTTCGGACGCAGCGGCTTGTTCGAATTTGCCAAGAGCTTTGCAAAATTGGTGATTTACTGCACATGCTTGGCGCTTTTCCTGCGAGCCAACCTCAGCGAGATTCTGTCCGCAAGCGCGACCCAAGCCCAGTCTTCAGTGATGTTTATGATGAATCTGCTATTTCGGTTCATGTTCATCGTCATTGCGGTGGCTCTGGCCATCGGGGTGATCGATTTTATCTGGCAATACGCCGAACATATGCGCAAGAACCGGATGTCGCGCAAGGAAATGCAGGATGAGACCAAAGATGCCGAAGGCGACCCGCATGTAAAACAACAGCGCCGCCAGCGCGCCCAGGACATCGCAACCAATCAGATGATGGCCGAAGTGCCAAAAGCCGATGTTGTAATCGTCAACCCAACCCATTTTGCCGTCGCGCTGAAATGGTCCCGGACCGCCGGATCGGCACCGGTCTGCGTGGCAAAGGGCGTGGATTCCGTCGCAGCCGCCATTCGCGAGGCCGCCGGGCATGCCGGCGTCCCAATCCACCCGGATCCGCCGACGGCGCGTGCTCTGCATGCCACGGTCGAGATCGGGCAGCAGATCTCGGAAGAACATTACCGCCCCGTCGCCGCTGCAATCCGGTTTGCCGAGGCGATGCGCAAACGGGTGAAGGGGCAAATCTGATGAAACGCACACAGCTGCAGGATCTGGCCAAAATGACCGAAGCCTCGTTTCAGCGAGAATACCAATCCCTGCGCCCGGTGCTGGAGGCCGAGGCACGGGTACAACAACAATTGGCCCGACTTGACGCCCAAGTCCAACAAACCCTGCAAGAGACAGCATCTGCAGAAGGTTACCGTGTTACCGGCACAGATGTTCTCTGGAACGGGTGGGAATCGGCGACACGCAGGCAGCTCAACATGCAACTTGCGCGGTTACGAGCACAAAAGCTGACAGCCCTTGCGAATTTGCGCGTCGCATTCGGGCGCAAGCAGGCGGTTTCCAACTTATGCAAAAAACACCAGTAAGGGCCTGCCCGTGATCCAACCAAGGCCCACCGACCCGTCACGTATCCTGACGGTTCACACTCATGATCAAAACCTTTGAAACATCGTCCCCCAAATCCTTGCGCGCCTCATCCAGCAGCGCCCCGCGTAAGACGCCCAAATTATCCGAGCGGGTGAAGTTCCCGTCAAAGCCACCGGTATTGGCGTGGTCGAACAGCACCTGTAAAAAGCGGTCACGCAGCTTGGGTTCCGAGGCATAGAACGGCTCGGCCATTCCAGGTGTGACCTCAAGGCTTAGCGACATGGTGACGAGTGCTGCAATCCGATCAGATTCCACGATCGGAACCACGAATTGCTTGGTCAGCTTCAGATACTCATAAGAACCCGAACCTTCCTTTTTGTCCGCTTTGCCGGACTTTTTTGTCGTGGTATTCGGGTCTTTCTTCCTAGTCTTGTCTTGTTTTGACTCGACGTTCATATCTTTGGCAACGTCTGCCTTTTTGTCCGAAGGGGCCAGAAACACGCCTGCCGCGATGCCGCCACCCAAGCCCGCGAAAAGAAGGACGACCGGGATCAGTTTTTTCATCACTCTCTCCTCAGAATGGCAAAATTGAATCCAGGATTTGCTGCCCGTAACGGGGCTGCTGAACGTCAGTGATCTGACCGCGACCACCGTAGGACACACGCGCCGACGCGATCTTGTCATAGGTAATCTCATTCTGGCGCGAGATATCCTGAGGGCGCACATAGCCCGCGACCAAAAGTTCACGCAGTTCAAAGTTGACGCGCAATTCCTGCGAGCCCGAGATCGAAAGCACCCCGTTTGGCAAAACATCAATCACGGTCGCGGCCACCCGCAATGTCAGCTTTTCTTTTCGCTTCACTGATCCCTTGCCTTTGCTGGTCGACGAGGAATCGATCGACACGGCTTCGTCCAGGGATGCGCCATTTGGCAGGTGCTCGGCCGCGCGTTGCGGCAAGCCAAACAGTCCGGGCACCTCAAGACTTTCCGAACCGCTACGGGATCGGTTGGTGTCATTCGATATCTCGGCCTTTTCGTCCAGCTCGATCACGACCGTCATGATGTCCCCTTTCTTGATCGCGCGCTGATCTCCCAGCAGGGACTGCTGGCCACCGCTCCAAAGCGAGGACTTGTCAACGTTACGCGCCGGCTGCGTATGCAAGGGCAAGCCGGGCCAAAGCATCGCCACATGTTCCGGCGATTCATCATTGGGCGTAAAGCTTGGCGGTTTGCCAAGGTGATCCACGCGGCCACAGGCCGACACGGTGAGAACGGCAACCAACAGAGTTTTTGAAAGTGCAGACATCATTTTACCTCAATCTGGCCGTTCGGCCGGATACTTCCGGTGACGGTTGTGCGTGACGACAGGTTCATGACCCGGATACGATCCCCGACCGCGCCACGGCCCAATGCGCGACCCTCGGCGGTGATGGACAGGGGGCGGCGGTCAAAAACAAGAACGACAAGATCGTTTCGATCCACAATTGCAGGCGGACCGAAATCGCCCTCACGAATAGGACGCCCGGGGTAGAGGGCGACGCGCGCCTCTTGTCCGATCAGAAAGTCCGCATTGCTCACCGCGTTTGGAACCATCTGATCCTTGGTTTCCAGGTCAGTGGCTGAAATGATTTCCTTGGCCCGGATCGTGCGTTTCGACACCACAATTTCAGCCATTGCCGGGATCGGAGCCGCCAAGGCCAGAACAAAACTCAGAACCCGCATCACCGCACCTGCGTCGTTGCGCTCATCATCTGATCGACGGCGGATATGACCTTGGCATTCATTTCATATCCCCGCTGTGCCTCAATCAGTTCGGTAACCTCGCGCACCGCATCGACCGAACTGTCCTCAAGATAGCCCTGCCGCAGCGTGCCCACCCCATCCTCTCCAGGTGCGCCAACCACGGGCGCGCCCGAAGCTTCGGTTTCCTTGAACAGGTTGCTGCCAATCGCCTCGAGCCCCTTGGCGTTGGAAAAACTGGCCAGGGTGAACTCTCCCAGCAGTTGCCCCTCTGGCGCGTCGTCGAAATAGGCATAAACCTCGCCCGCTGGGTTAATCGAGATCGACCGCGCATCGTCAGGAATGGTAATTTCGGGTGCTACGGCAAACCCGTCCGAGGTTACGATCAACCCCTCAGCGGATCGATTCAGGCTGCCATCGCGGGTATAGCCGGACTGTCCGTTGGGCAGCGTCACCTCCAGATAACCACGCCCTTCGATTGCAACATCCAGATCGCTTCCGGTGGCTGACAGGGCGCCCTGCGACAGCTGCGCGGTCACCGCCGCCGGGCGGACACCCAAGCCTAATTGGATACCAGTAGGAAGCACTGTTCCGTCATTGGCATTGACCGCACCCGCCCGCGCCATCTGCTGATAGTGCAGATCGGCGAACTCAGCCCGCCGCGCGTTGTACCCCGTGGTGTTCATGTTCGCGAGGTTATTCGAGATCGTCTCGACCCGCATTTGCTGCGCCGTCATTCCCGTTGCCGCAATTTTCAAAGCTCGCATGTCAAATTCTCCTTGTTCAAATCATCGCATCAGCGCCTTGAGCGCACCGCGCACCCGTTCGTCTTCGGCTTCCAGAAAGCTCTGACCCAATTCATAGGCGCGCTGGATTTCGACCATGCGCGAGACCTGCGCGATGGCATTCACATTCGATCCTTCGAGAAAACGGTGAACGACCACCGGCTCTTCGACTGGTTCAATGTCACCCTCGGCTCGGAACTGCGTGCTGCCTTCACGCATCAGCGTTTTAGGATCGGCAACGCCGTAAACCCCGATCTGGCCCAGCAATTGCCCGTCGACACTCAGCGTGCCGTCGCTGCCGACATCAATGGATGACGCATCAGGCGGGATAAAAACGGGCGCGCCATTGCTGTCCAGAACGCGGTGCCCATCCATGGTCACCAGATCCCCGTCCACACTGGACGAGAAAGCACCAGCCCGGGTCAGCCGATTGCCCGCCGGGGTTTCGACCATAAAGAACCCATCCCCTTCGATGGCAAAGTCGAACTGCCCTCCGGTTTCGGTCAGCACGCCTTGCTGCAGCGAAGTATTGCGCACTTCGGCACGGCTCATGGACAGGGATGGATTTCCGGGCATATCGCGCACGAATTCCGAGAACACCAAACCTTGCGCGCGGTAGCCCGTGGTATTTGCGTTGGCGATGTTGTTCGCGACCAGCCGCATTTCGTTTATCAAACCCGATTGCCGGGACAGGGTGACATAGGCGGTATCCATCAGCGACCTCCTGCGATTAAAGGGATGAGTGTTCCTGAAAAAAAGGTGACCAGCGTCTGGGTCATGAAGCCCATAGAAATCCAGAACACGATGACTATGGCGATCAGTTTGGGCACAAAGGTCAGCGTCATCTCCTGCACCGAGGTCAGCGCCTGGAACAGACCAACGATCAGGCCCGAAACCAGCGCCACCGCCAGGATCGGAACCGAGGTGATGACCGCGACCCAAAGCGCCTGACGTACGATGTCATAGAACAGACCTTCGCTGAGCATTGCGTCAGACCGGCATCCGCAGGATTTCCTGATAGGCCTCGACCACCTTGTTGCGCACGATCACAGCCGTTTCCACGGCCAGTTCGGTCTGCGCCAGCGCCTGAACCAAGGCATGCGGATCCGCATGCCCGGTCATTGCGGCCTGCGACATCTGCTCGGACTGTTTCAACGTCGCCGCAAAATCCTGAAACCCAGACCGCAGCCCCTGCGCCATTCCGGCCTGGTCTGGATCAGCCTGCGTTGCCGGGCGCGCGCCTGCATAACTCTGGGCCGCATTGATTGCTCGGATATCCATTCTGGTGTCCTTTACTTTCTGAGGAGGTCCATCAGGCTCGACGACATCTGACGTGTCTGATCGAACATCTTGAGGTTGGCTTCGTAACTGCGCTGCGCCTCGCGGGCGTCGGCGATCTCGATCATCAGATCGACGTTCGAGCCGCGAAAATGGCCTGTGTCATCGGCCATCGGATGACTTGGGTCATAGACGCGCGACAGCGCGCGGCGGTCCAGCTTGACCCGCCCTGCCTGCACCATTTCTTTGCCGTCTTTGTTCACGGCTTCAAACGGGACCGTCTTGCGCCGATAACCCGGTGTATCCGCGTTCGAGATGTTTTCGGACACATGGCGCAAACGCGCGGCCTGTGCGCGCAAGGCGCTGGCAGAGGCGGTCAGAGAATGGGAAAAGTCACTCATCCTACGGCCCCCTTATGCCCGGCCGACGCTGCTGCGCAGAATGTTCATTGAAGATTTGTAGATCGCCAGGGCGCGGTCATGCTGACGCTTGACTTCAACGCCTTTTAGCATCTCTTCCTCGACGGAAACGCCATTGCCGTTTGGGTCACCCGAAGGGGTGGCTTCAATCTCAGCCCAGGGCTTTGGGCCACCAACACCATTCAGATGTCCCGCCCGCGTGGCAGTCATTGCGACCTCACGACCCGAGCTTTCGAATGCTTTTTGAAAGGCCTCGATATCGCGGGGCTGGTAGCCTGGCGTATCCGCGTTGGCCATGTTTCGTGCAATGACGGATTGCCGTTGCCCGGCATGTGTTGCCATTGCGTACGCGGTCTTAAAGACGTTCAGGTCATAGAACATCGGGGCTTCTCCCTCGATCAATTTCAATCAAGGCTTAACCCCGATTCCTTTAAAAACCGTTTTCAGAAACCGTTGGAGAACCCACGATGTCCGATCTCGACCCGATGCTATTGAAATGTGAAATCGACCGCCTGACTGCCACACGCCATATGGGGCATGTGGCCAGCGTCGCGCGCGGGTTTATAGAAGTTGAAGGCATCGCAGCACATGCGCGGATCGGGGGTCATGTGACCTTACGCCGACGCAATGGGCCGGATCTGGCAGGCGAGATATTGCATGTCGAATCGGATCTGATTCACATGCTGCCCGCCACGGCTCCGGACGGGGTCTGCCTTGGTGACAGAGTGATTCTGAACCAAACACCAGCCTTTGCGCCGGGAATGCACTGGTTGGGACGGGTGGTCGACCCGTTTGGCAATCCATTGGACGGAAAACCGCTGCTGTCGGGAATTCAGGAGCAGGACATAATGCAAGCCCCTCCACCTGCGGTCGATCGCAAACCTTTGGGTCAACGAATGGAGACTGGTCTTGCGATACTGAACACTATGCTGCCCATCGTTCAGGGTCAGCGCATTGGACTGTTCGCCGGTTCGGGCGTGGGAAAGTCCACTTTGCTGGCGACTCTGGCGCGGTCGATGCAGGCGGATGCAGTTGTCGTCGCGCTGGTCGGTGAGCGTGGGCGCGAGGTCAACGAGTTTGTCGAACATGCACTGGGTTCCGACGGAATGAAGCGGTCAGTCGTCGTGGCCGCAACGTCTGATCAGTCCGCCCTGGCGCGCCGCCGATGTGCCTGGTCCGCGATGTCGGTAGCAGAGTATCTGCGAGACCGGGGGCTGAATGTCCTGTTCCTGGTCGATTCCGTCACCCGTTTTGCCGAAGCGCATCGCGAGATTGCTGTTGCTACAGGTGAGCAACCGTCGCTTCGCGGGTTTCCACCTTCAGTGACCCCATTGATTGCGGGCCTTTGCGAGCGCGCGGGTCCGGGCACCGGCGAACAGGGCGACATCACCGCCGTATTTAGTGTTTTGGTCGCAGGATCGGACATGGATGAACCAATAGCCGATATCCTGCGCGGTGTACTGGACGGCCACATTGTCCTGAGCCGCGAGATTGCCGAGCGTGGCCGGTTTCCCGCGATCGACCTCAGCCGCTCTGTCTCGCGCAGCCTGCCCGGTGCGGCCACAGAGGAAGAAAACCAGTTGATCTCGCAAGCCCGCCGACTGGTTGGCAGCTATGAACAGTCCGAGGTGATGATCAAAGCTGGGCTCTATTCTGAGGGCGCCGATCCGCTGTTGGATCAGGCCGTGCGCGTGCATGATGAGCTGGACGCCTTTTTTGCCCGATCCGAAACGGACGGAATCAAGAATAGTTTTGACCGCCTGCAACTGATCCTCCGCCGGTCGGGAACCGCTTTGGCATAGCAGCGATATCGCGACAGTTTTAAACGTTAAGCCCGCCTTAAGACCTGCACTGCTACCTCGGTAGCGGGTGATAAAAAGGTGGTGGAGATGGGTGCGCAATCCAATGCAGCGCCAATCATCATCAAGAAGAAACGTGTGTCCGGTGGCGAAGGTCACCACGGTGGCGCGTGGAAAGTCGCATATGCCGACTTTGTCACGGCCATGATGGCGTTCTTCATGTTGATGTGGCTGCTGAATGCAACGACGGAAAAACAACGCAAAGGACTGGCGGATTACTTTTCGCCTACAATCCCGGTGAATCCGGTGTCAGGCGGCGGTGACGGCGCCTTTGGCGGCAACAATATGTTCTCTGAAAAGACCATGGTGATGGATGGTTCGGGCGCCAGCCAGAAAAGCCCGACGGTTGCCCGGCAGGCGCGCGGTTCGGTCGGCGTGAACGCGGAAGGTGGTAAAGAGACCGTCGAGGATTTTTCGACACTCGAAGCCGAGCTTCTGGGGCGCACGGGCGAAAGTCTGGTTTCGGACAAGGTCCGGAAACATATCGTCACACGCGTCACTGACGAAGGCTTGGTTGTCGAGCTGTTCGATACCGAGGATCAACCGCTGTTCGAATCGGGAACCGACAAGCCCACCGCCATGATGCGCGCGCTCGCCTTGCTGGTGGCGCGATCTTCGGACCTGGTGCAGAACTCCATTGCTGTCGAGGGACATGTGCGTGCCTCGCCGGTCGTTCTGGCGCAAAACCCGGCCTGGGATTTGTCGACGACCCGCGCTCAGGCCGTGCGCCAGATGTTGCAAGGTAAGGGTCTGGCTGCCGAAAGGCTGGATCGGGTCACGGGGCACGCAGACCGCGAGTTGACGGCCAAAAACCCGATGGCGGTTCGCAACAACAGGATCGAGATCATTTTTCTGCGCACGCCGTAGAATTCAAAAGGATAGAACGCATTTTACCTGTTAGCGTGCTGTTAAGGGCCAGTACGTTAGCTGTTGCATCACGTTTTGACGCAACAGAAGGGCGTGCCAATGACAATTTCCTCTTCGCTGAATGCCGGTGTGGCCGCTTTGAAGGCCAACGCGAACCGGCTGGCGACCATCTCTGACAATATCGCCAACTCGTCCACCTTTGGCTACAAACGGGTTGAGACCGACTTTCACTCGATGGTCACCTCCGGTCAGGGCGGAAGCTATTCGGCAGGTGGTGTCAGAACCACAAGTCAACGCATGATCGACCAGCGCGGATCGCTGGTCACAACGAACAATTCAACCGACCTGGCAGTGCGCGGCCGTGGCCTGCTACCCGTGCGGCCCAGCTCTCAGGTGGCGTCAAACTCGAATGAAATGCTTCTGACCACAACCGGCTCGTTTCGCACCAATGAGCAGGGTCATCTGGTAACGCAATCGGGGCTTGTTTTGTTGGGTTGGCCCGCTGGCCCGGACGGATCGATCCCTAATGTGCCAAGGGATACACCAGCTGCGCTGGAACCCGTCAAACTCAGCGTCAATCAATTGACCGGCTCGCCGACCACAAGCATGAACCTGCGCATGAACCTTCCGGCCACGGCGACGGATGCCGGCGCACCGGGTGACGCACAGCCTTTGTCGGTTGAATATTTTGACAACCTCGGAAAATCAGAATCCGTAAACATTGAACTGGTCCCGACTGTGCCCGGAACAGGATCCAGCAATGAATGGACCATGACGCTGCGCGATACCGCATCTGGCGGTGCGGTGATCGGAGAGTACCGCCTGACCTTCACCGACAGCCGAACCGCAGGCGGCACGCTGGCCAGCGTGACTACCATTTCAGGTGGTGCTTACGATCCGGCAAATGGCAGTTTTGTGGTAAACGTAGATGGTGGGCCGATGGAGATTAATATCGGTCAGATTGGCGACAAAGATGGGATTACCCAGCTGTCGGATACATTTGCCCCAGTATCAATCACGCGCGACGGTGCCCCGGTTGCGACGATGACCGGCGTAAAGGTGGATGAAAACGGATATGTCTACGCGCAATACGACAGCGGTGTCAGCCGGCGCGTGTACCAGATTCCGCTTGTCGATGTTCCCAACCCGAATGGGCTAACGGCGCTGGATAATCAGACCTATGCCCCATCCCGCGACAGCGGAACGTTCTTCCTTTGGAACGCGGGCGATGGGCCGACCGGCGATCTGGTATCCTTTGCACGCGAGGAATCCACGACCGATGTCGCAACTGAACTGACCTCGATGATCCAGACGCAACGGGCGTTTTCCTCCAGCGCCAAAGTGATCCAGACAGTCGACGAGATGCTGCAGGAAACCACAAACATCAAACGTTGATCTGGGGCATTCAGCTAGGGAAAGGACCTGTCCGATGAACATGACGACAGCATTGAACAACGCGTTGGGCGGTCTGACCGCCGCAAGCCGCGGGGCCGCAGTTGTCTCGGGTAATATCGCCAACGCCCTGACACCGGGCTATGCGCGTCGCTCGCTGGAATTGGCGACAAGTCCGATCTCGGGCAACGGCGTGCGCACCGTCGGCGTGACGCGCCATCAGGACCCGGCCCTGATCGCCAACCGGCGCGATTCCGACGCAAATCTTGCTGGTACAAGCGCAATTTCAGAGTTCTACACCCGTTTTGAAAAGGCCGTGGGTTCGGTTGATGACCCCAATTCCATTGCCTCTCGGTTGACCGAATTTGAGAACGACATGACAACGGCCGCCAGCTTGCCCGATTCCAAAGTGCGGCTGGATCAGGCGGCCCGCGCTGCCCGGGATTTGGCGGACAGCCTTAACGCGGCATCCGAAGGTTTGCGTCAGGCGCGTTCGGACGCAGACAGGACCATCGGCAAGCAGGTCAACCGCCTGAGCCAGTCCTTGCAGGACATCGAAAACCTGAACAACAAGATCCCCAGCATCAAGAATTCTGGAGGCGATATCAATGCCTTGCTGGATCAGCGCCAGGTATTGATTGATCAAGTGAACGAACTGATGCCGGTCAATGTCGTAGCGCGGGATAACGACCGTGTGTCGCTATATTCAGATGGCGGCCTGATCCTTTTAGAGGGGCAGGCAGCAGAATTCAGTTTTACGACTACCGGCGAAACCAAGCCGCACATGACAATTGCCAACAGCCTTTTGTCCGGTCTTGAAGTGAACGGGCAGCCTGTGCGCACCGGCGGCAATAGTGCGCAGCTTAGGGGCGGCGCGCTGGCGGCTCAGTTCGAGATTCGCGATGAACTGGCGGTTGAGGCTCAAGTACACTTGGACACCGCCGCCCAAGACCTGATCGAACGGTTCGAGACCGCCGGTCTTGATCCGACCGTCGCGGCAACTGATCCCGGCGTGTTCACCGATGATGGCAATCGCTACGACGCAACTGCGGCAATCGGATTGGCTTCGCGCATACGCTTGAACGTGACGGTGGACCCCGATGCTGGTGGTGACAGCTGGAAATTGCGGACGGGCCTCGGCGCCGCCACTCCAGGGGATCCGGGCGATGCAGCGCAGCTGAGGACCTTTAGCGCGGTCCTGAACGATGCCCGTCCCGTTGCCGGGGCGGTATTTGGCACCGGCAACATGCGAGCTGCGGAAATTGCCGAGGCACTGCTGTCTAAGGCCGGGGCAAACGCCCATGCCGCCGAGGGGCGCATGACATTCGCCAAGCAATCACAACTAGAAATGGCCAAGATCGAAACCGAACGCGGCGTGGATACTGACACCGAACTGCAAAATCTGATGCAGATCGAAAAGGCATATGCCGCGAATGCGCGGCTCATCTCGACCGTGGATGAGATGATGGACACTCTGCTGAGGTTATGACGATGAATTTGACATCCATAGGTGATCTGGCGCGCGGATTGACGCTGAGAACCCGGTCGACCGAGATCAAAAATCAGATCGAAACACTGTCCTACGAATTGTCATCCGGACGGGTTCAGGACTTGTCTGGCCATTTGGACGGTGATTACTCTCATCTGCTGGATCTGGATCGCAGCCTGTCCAGACTGGATGCGTTCAAAGTATCGACCGCCGAAGCCGGGTTGTTCACGGATGCGATGCAGCTGAGCCTGAACACAGTTGCCGGCGCTGTTGGGGGGATTACCGCCTCACTTCTGTCCTTTGGCACCTCAAATCAGGCGGTGACCCACGAAAACGCATCGGCTCAGGCCAGAAACGAACTGGACGCGATCGTATCTGCGTTGAACACCCGCGCCGGAGGGCGCAGCCTTTACTCGGGCACCGCAACGGATGTCTCTCCGCTTCCGTCCGCTGACACGCTGATCACCGCGCTAGAGGCCGAGTTGACGGGCGCAGCTACTGTCGCGGACATCCGGCAGAGGGCAGAGGATTGGTTCAACGATCCTACCGGTTTCGATGCGGTAATTTATCAGGGATCCGGCACAAAACTGGCCCCCATGCAGATATCCGAGAATGAAAGCGTTTCAATTCCTGTGACAGCGACCGACCCAGCCATCAAAGCCGCAATTCGCGACATTGCAGTCGCAGCCGTGGTCGCGGACAGCGGTCTGAATGTCCCGACGCAACAAAGAACGGCCCTGTTCAAACAATTGGGCGTCGATCTGGTCAACGCCAAGGATCAGTTGGTAGGGCTGCGCGCCGATGTCGGCGCGACCGAAGCTGGAATCGAACAGGCGCAAACGCGAAATAATGCGGCGCGGACCAGCCTGCAAAGCAGCCGAAGCAAATTGATCGCGGCGGATCCCTATGAAACCGCCACTCAGTTGCAAACCGTGCAGTTCCAACTGGAAAGCCTGTATTCGGTCACCGTTCGCAACGCGAACCTGTCGCTGGTGAATTTCCTGAGATGAGAGTTCTTGTTTTTCTTCTGATGTTGCTTCCTGGCCTGGCCTCCGCCGGCGCGATCCGACTGAAAGATCTGGTGGACTTCGACGGAGTCCGCGGAAACGATCTGGTCGGTTACGGTCTGGTTGTGGGGCTGAATGGAACCGGTGACGGGCTCAGGAATTCGCCCTTTACCGAAGAGATCATGTCCAACATTCTCGAAAGGTTGGGCGTCAACGTCAACGGCGAGGACTTCCGCCCCAAAAACGTGGCCGCTGTTCTAGTGACTGCAAGCCTGCCGCCTTTTTCGCGCGTTGGGGGGCAGATCGACGTGACGGTCTCTGCCATCGGAGATTCCAAAAGTCTACTGGGCGGTACGCTGATCATGACGCCATTGAACGCTGCTGACGGGCAGATTTACGCTGTTGCGCAAGGCACCGTTTTGGCAGGCGGCGTGTCGGCTGAGGGAGAGGCCGCCTCGGTTGTGCAGGGCGTTCCTACTTCCGGTGTGATCCCCTCCGGAGCAAGGGTAGAACGTGAAATCGATTTCGAACTTTCGGCTCTTACCCAGATGCGCCTTGCTTTGCGAGAGCCTGATTTTACTACGGCAGGCAGGATCGAGCTTGCCATCAATACCGAGTTCAACAGCGCGGTGGCCATCATGCGCGATTCCGGGACGGTTGAGCTGAACATCGCGGCAACGCAGGCAATTTCGACCGCCCACGCGCTTGGGCGGATCGAGAACATTCTGGTCGAACCCGAAACCAAGGCCCGCGTCGTGGTCGATCAGCGTTCGGGCACGATTGTGATGGGGCAGGAAGTGCGGATATCCCGCGTGGCGGTCTCGCAGGGCAACCTTACGCTAACAGTCGAAGAGGCGCCGATTGCGGTTCAACCCAACCCCTTCGCGCGCGGCGAGACCGTTGTGGTGCCCAGAACAATCGCGGGAATAGAAGAAGAGGAAGGCACCGGACTGGCTGAAATACCCGAAGCAGCAACCTTGTCCGAAGTTGTGGCAGGTCTGAATGCGCTTGGGGTGTCGCCCCGCGACATGATCGACATTTTGAAGACGATCAAAGCCGCCGGAGCGCTGCACGCCGAATTTATCGTACGCTGAGGAACACAGGCCAACAGGTCACCGCCAAGGCTGAGGGAGGTGCCAAACGGCCCCACCAAAAACTATTGGGATTTCCAACTGTTCAGCCACTTTCGGAACCTGCTGCCCTGCTCTTCTATGGCGTCGCCAGCGGCATAAAGGCCATCTTCCATATTCTCGATCACGGGATCAACCCGCGCCTCGCGAAACCGGCGCCAGCGGACCCAAAGGGCCCAAACTATCGCGAAGAATACGGTCAGGAAAATGATATTGAACCAGGGAATAATCCGAACGTCTTGGCTGTCTACTGACCAAATCTTCACTGCATTCGGGAAAATCGACAGGAACTCACTTCGCCAACCGTAGTGGCGAACAACCACCCAGCGAGGCGCTTCGTTTGTTGATTTCAAGTCTGCGGCTTCGGCCTGCAGGTTCGACGAGTTTAGTTTAAAATAAGGTGGCCAGCCCCAGCCCGTGTCTTCGTTCCGATACACCATGACCTTGCCGTTGGTCTTGCGGGTCTGAATGAAAAACACATCGCGGTTTGGCGTTGTCGCATCACTGCCGACGTCATGAACCGACCAGAAGATGCTGTTCTCACCGGGGTCGATCCGTTTCTCATAGGTATCCGAAATCCGAACCACATCGTGCTGCGGAAGGGTGTAATTCAACACCGCGGCAATTGTGCCCCAGAACAGGATGATGATAGCCCATTTGATGTAACGCATCAGCGAAACCCTCACATGAAATTCGTAACATAAATCAGGATTGCGATCAGGCCCAGCGGCACCACGTAAATCCCAAGGATCAGTTTGCGTCGAAACGATCCGTCGTACTTTTTTAGCCCTCGCTGGACAAATGCATCGCGGTCGCCGGTCAGACCCTTTTTCTCCCAATGGGCGATCAACTTATTGCGCCGTATCCAGCGGGAATAGATTGATACGCCCACATAAATTACCGTCAGAACGACCAGCAACGGTATCAAAAAGCGCAGTGCGACGAACATTTAACTTCTCCCTACTGCGCCCCAGGGGCCGACGCGTGCGATGATGTCTTCGCTGATCCGGTCATTACCGCTCATATCCGGTTCGTGGCCGAATAGTGCGGCCCGGGCGCCAGCTTTATCCACCTGATACTCGCGTGCAAGGAAGTCGGCAACATAGGCTTTCTTGGCCTCGGGCCAAGTCGCATAGGTGCGGTAGAACAGTTCCTTATGGCAAATGAACACCTGACGCGGGTCCAACGGGGCCAGTTCCGCCAGCAACATGTTCACCAGATCGCGGTTCGGTGTGTTGGTTGCCCGCAACGTATAGAAATAGGCCGGGTGATCCGAGGTGATACGCGGCCAAGGTCCGCCATCCTTCGCCCAGCGCAGCAGTTGTGCCAGACCGTGATAAGCCTCGGGCAGACGATCCGAATGGTTTCGCGCCAGCCGTCGCATGTCACCGCGATCCAACCCTGTCAGGTCAACGCCTGCATCGGCTGCGGCGTCTACGGTCAGAAAATCCATTTTCTGCTGCAGGATTGCGGCGGAATTGACACCGCGCGCCTCGATGATCGTTTCGACCAAGTCGTTTAGCCCGAGGAACTTGGCAATCTGGTTTCGCTGCGATGGGTCGAAAACGTATTTGATCGGAATATCGTCGGGTCTGTCGCCCATACAGATCGCCGCCGGGTGGTCCAGATCCGGGAACATATACAGCCCGCCGAAATGCGCTGTCCAGAAGTTGCGTTGCTCGAACGCTGTGTGACGCAGGCGGACAGGGTTGCGGGTGACGTCGCCGGTTTCCTTGGCCGTCTCGATCATCTTCGCGATCAGCACATCGTCGAACCAGGCATCCTCTTCGGTTTTGAACCGTTCGACCATGCCCGCCAGTTGCTGTGCCTTGCGCAGGGTGCCGCCCGCGGTATCCGCCTCGATCTCGATCTTGCGCAGGTTCAGCAGATCGCGCGGGGTGGAGAGCTTGATGACCGAGTTCACCAACTCTCCGGCCACCGCATCGGTGGCGGTCAGGGCGAACAGCTGCGCCTCGTTCATCTCAATGAAGTCGCGCAGGATATCGCGCGAGGTCGAGAATTTGACGTTGAGCAAAGGCGCGCGTTTCTGCTCGGTCGTCAGCAGGATGAACTGCCGGTTGACCCCGTTGGGGTTGAGGTAGAGCTCATCCTCCAGCTCAATCCCCACTTCCGGCGAATAGCCCGAGATATCCACATGGAAATCCGTCAGCGCCGTGGTTTTGCCCGCCAGATGCTGCAGCGCGCGGTTATACCGCTCGACCAGAGCCGGGCTGGAGATGTGGACGAGATTGCCGAACATCAGGCCTTTTTTGATGAGGCGGATCATTTAAGTCATCTTGATGCTGGAAAAAGAACTACTAAACGAATTCAGGAAGTCTCGAATCTGCTTTATCCGCGCACCCTGAAGGCGGATTTGGTCTGCGCTAGATAACCGTGGTTCAATTTCACAAATGGCATCTGCCTTTGAGATCATATCCTCCCATCGTAAATTAATAGTTTTGTCTGCTGATTCATGAAGCTCGGAAGACATAGGATCAACTTTACGAATCACAAAGAATAGATCGAGAAAGAACTCGACATCATCCTCGTTTTCAGCGTTGTTCTTTACCACTTGTCCCCACATTTTTCTGCACAATCTTTTTCTTGAGCCATGCCATTCCATCGCCCGGCGGAAATCTTTGAGTAGTTGTTCAAACTCTAGGTTTGCTCTTTGTTCTTTTCGAAACTGCTCCTCATCACGTAGGATGTTTATTTGTTTCTCGGAGATAACTCTCTGACTACGAAATTCCTCACGAGTAAGTCTTAGTTCTACACGTTGCGCACGCAGCTCCTTTGCCTGCATCATTACCGTTATGATGATCCACAAGAAAGCAAGAGTGCCTGCTACACCAGTCAAAGTGTCTCCAAACTCGTTGGGAGACGAATAGATCAACGCACGTGCTTTGCTTTCGCAGGCACTAGGTGCTTTACAATAATCAAACCCGAAGGAAAAAAAGATCAGACCTAGAAAAAGTGCAGTGAGTAAAAGTCCGCTTTTAAAAAGGCTGTCTTGCCGTCTTAGTTTTCGCAGTTGCAGTTTCGCAATTATTCTGGCGCGCCGAGGGTGTTCGAAGTCGTAGAAAAAAACAACAAGCGCGCCGAAAATCGCTATCACGACAAAAAACTCAGCGGAGAATTTGAAGCCGTACCAGTTCACTTTTTCCCCTCCAAATACCGCCGCTTGGCCTCCTCCATCCGGCCCATCTCACGCACCGCGTTCTCAATGGCGACCTCGTCGCTCTTGTCGGCATAGCGGAACTCGCTGTCGGCGTAGCGGTTGATTTCCTGCATCACCATCTCAACCGTGATCGGCTGGCGCAGGTCCTCGATCATCGCCTTCTTGGTGTCGTAGTCGCGGAACAGGAACAGGTCGGGGTTCTCCATCCATTCGTCGGGCAGTTCGAAATCCATCGCACGGACCTTGACTGCATCGGTGATATTCTTGATTGCGCGGCCGGTAAAGCGCTCATCGGCCTGTTGGATCGCCTTGAGGTAGGTGCCCAGTTTGGCGATCGTGTCCATCTGGCCAATCTCGCCGGAGACCCCGTCATAGACCTGCAGCAGAGCCTCTTCGTGCGGGCGGGAATGACTTTCGAAACTGGCAGCGACAGCCTTTTTGATTTCCTGCGCGGCATAGGCTTCGTGTTCGCCCAGCGGGATGTCGTGATTGCGGCCCATCAGCAGGTGCAGGATATCGATGTAATCCTCGCGCGTCTGCGGCCCGTCAACCAGGAACCGCGCGCCCGCCCGTTGGCGCAAGGCGTCGTCCACATTCTCGGGGTAGTTCGAGAACATGCCAAAGGTGCAGTTGCCCCGAACGACGGTGTTGGCGCCCGCAAAACTCTCCATCAGCACGGCGGTGATTTCCAACTGCCCGGCCGAGGATTGCCGGTCACCGCGCTTACCCGCCAGTTGGTCGATATCGTCGATGGTGCCGAAGCCGATGACCGAGGGGTCGATGATCGTGTTGATAAAGGCCTTCGCGTTCTGGCCTGACTTGCCCTGATAGCTGTCGATATTGTCAGTGCTCAGGTTCTGATAGCGGAACGGATAGCCCGCGTTCTGGCAATAATCGTTGATCAGCCCGGCCATCATCTGGATCAGAGTAGTCTTGCCGGTGCCCGGTTTACCGTCCCCCATGAAGGTGAAGATGAACCCGCCGAGTTCCGCAAACGGGTTCAGGCGGCGGTCGAAGTCATAGGCCATCACCATCTTGGCAAGCTTCATCGCCTGATATTTGGCGATGTGGTTGCCCACCACTTCGTTTGGTTTCTTGAACGTCATGGTGAGGGTGGTGGATTTGGCCTTTGAGGCCGGTTCGAACCCCCGGATCGTCAGATCATCAGCCTCGATGTGCCATGCGGCGTTCTGGAACGGGGCCAGATGGCCTGCTGACTGCGCGCGCAGCGCGGCCTTGTCCATCAGTTGCTCGGCATAGGCGCTGGTGGCGGCAATCAGCTGGGCATCGTCGGGGGCATGATTGGCGAGGGTCTGGTCCAGCTCCCACAGCGCGCCATGCAGGGCAAGTTGGCCATTATCGGTCAAAACCTCTTCGATCTCACTGATATCGGCGGTGGTTTCACCCAAATGCGAGGACATCAAGTACGCCAGCGCATTGCCGAACGTGTGCGAGGTGATCAGAGCTTCCGCCGTCAGCAGTTCCGAGAATTCGGTCTTGCGCGCGGCGGGCAAGTCTCCAGCAAGATTCGCGCGTTTCAGATCAGCCAGCGAGGTCTGTTCCGCATAGGCCTCACCCACAGCCAGAGCGACGGCAATGGCGCGGCGGATGGCCTGCTGCGTGGTCGCCTGAGGCGGCGAGACCAGCGTATCGCCATCATCCGAGGCCTCGATCCGTTCGACCAGATGCACTCCGGCTGCGCGCACGGTTCGGCGTGTCACCAGCCCCGGCGTCGTGGAGCGAAACCGCCGCCCAGTTGAAACGCCCGGAGACCGTTCGGTCGCCACCTCAACCGCTTTGGCTATCCGCGGCGCGTGTTCAAACCCGTTCAGCAAGGCGGTCGCTGCCGGATAATGCTTGCGAATATCGTCCTCGCGCAGTTCCATCTGATCTGACGTCAAACTCATCTGAAAATAGCCTTTGTTGTCTTCAATATCTCAGCACCTGCCCGCTCTTGCTGACCACGAATTTGCGCACATCACCAAATCCCGGCGGGTTACGCTCAGCCAGCACCTGAAACGGGCGTTGGGGCAAGATGATCGACCGTTGGGTGCGCGTAGCCCCGGTCTCGGCCCCCTGTCCGCCGAAAGGATCCAGCGCAAAAACCTCACGTTCTACGGTCGAGAACCACCCGGCGCGTTCTTCGATCACCTCTTCGCTTTCCAGCTCTTCTGTGGTCCATGCCAGTGCCCAGTCCTGACCTTGCGGTGCCTGTGCATCCTCAAGTACCTGCCGCAACGGGCCGGTTTGCTCGGTATAGGCCGAGGAATACATCGGTCCCACGTGGATGCGGCGCAGATGTTTGGGGTGCAGGTCGTCGAAATCCTGATCGAAGCCTTTGGCGATGGTCACCAGTTTCAGACCGCCTAAGCTTTGCGCCATCAGATGCGCCTGCACTTCGGGCCAGCGGCGCTGGTCTTTAGGCAGGGCGGTTTTGCCGCTGTCCTCCAACTGCATCAGGTAGATGACCGGCAGGTTGATCTGGCTGTCATAAACCGCCCAGTGGATCATGAACTTGCGCCGCTCGCCCTCATTTCCGATCCAGTGGCATTCGGGATCATTGCGGGCCCAGAACAGCTGACCCTTTAGCAATTCCTCGTAATAGAGCCTTTGAGACAGGGCGAATTGCAGCTTGGTGGGGATTTCCTGATCGCCAATGATCGTCCGCACCATGTCTGTTTTCAGATCATCTTCAGACGGCATATTCGCCAGATGCACCTGCGCCTGTTGCGCGTCATTGGCCATGGTCAGCAGCTCGGCCGCCACCGGAAATCCGCTGTCACGCTTGTCCATGGCGAGGCTGCCAAAGAACCGGCCCGTATCGCGCCCGACCAGCAGGTATTTCATGGAGAGCGCCCGGAAGGTGTAGAGCAGCCCCGAAAGGTAACGCGACACGATCCGCACCTCTTGTTTCGAGATCGCGCCCTCAGCCTCCATCGTCGCGGCCACGCGCAACAAGTGAACGGTGATCACCTCGAATTTTCGAAAATAGCGGCGCGAGGAGAAGGTGTCGGTTAGTCCCACATGGTCTTTAGTGGGGTCAGTCATGCATCACCGCCACCAAAACCACCTAGGTCCGGGCCAGGTGACTGACTGCCGTCGCTTTGGACATTAGTTGGCACACTGTTAATTCCTTGCGATCTGCGAAACATTTCCAGTCGATAGCCCGACCACAAAGCACCGAGAACACCAACGCCACTCAAAAGGTAAAACCCATTCGCCATCATCGTCAGAAAACAGATGAGGAAAACGAGGCCAATTGCACCCCAAACAAGCTCACCGTTCCGTTCTACCCAAGTCTTGTCTTTGTCTTGCTCCAAGAAAAATGGCATTCGTCGCAACCACTCTTTTTTACCCACCATACAAATTCTTATCATGCTTCTCGACAATCGAGGCGAAGCGACGGGCAAAGCGTTCATCCGCCTTGGCCTTTTTCTCCAGCACATCACGGGCAAAGACCATGTGGTCCTCATGCGCCTCAAGCATGTCGGCCATCTTCTGGTTGGTCGCGGTGCCGATGGCGGCCATGGCGGTCTGCGCCTCCTGGTCCGTCTGCACGCCGATCTCGTTGATGCGGTGGGCCACGTCCTGCTGTTGCGCGGTTTTCAGCGATTTGGTCAGAGCGTCATACAGTACCACGCGCTGTTGCGTGTCTGTCTGCAGCTTGTTGATCAGCACCATTTGCGTCGCGGCCTGGTTCTGTAGGGAGTCGACCCAGGTCTTGCCCTTTTCAATATAACGTTCGAGCGTTTGGCTTTTGGCCAGCTTGACCTGCTCTTCCTGAACCTTGGCGTTGTATTGCTTGTTCAGCTCGGCCAGTTCAGTCTCCAACTGGGTCCGCGCGGCGGCATCCTGTTCGACACTGATCTTGTTTTCCAGAGTTATGATCGTCGGATCCATATCCTGAATCTCGGCCCGCAGCGCCTCCAACTCGGCCACCGTCGCCTCGCGGTCGTCCAGCGTACCGGTCAGGTTTTCCTCGACCTTCACCCGCTGTTCTTCCAACACGGATAACTGCCCTTGCAGCAATTGAACGATTACGTCGGATTTGGCGATCAGGTCCTGCAGCTTGTCGTCGATATTGGCGGTGCGCATGCGTTCCTGCCGCATCGACTCGGATTTTCCTTTCGAGAAGATGCCGACAAACGTCTCCCACCCGGACTTCGAGCGCATCTCATCGAAATCCTTGGAAAAGGCGCTGGTGACGTCGTCCAGACCCATGATCAACTCAGCGATATTGGCGTTCATCACCTCGGTATGGGCGTGCACATCCTCAAGTGTGGCGTTTTCGATGTCGATGTCGGCCTCGGCAGAGCCGATCTTAGAACGCGCGGCTTCAATCCGGGATGTCAGCCCTTCGATCTGAGACTGGCTTTCGCGCACTTTTTGCTGCGTTTCCTCAATCAACGCATCAAACTGCTGGTTCGACATCTGTCCTATTCCTTTTTTAATTATGCACCCAACAAGATAGGAGATGTTACGATCATTTACATCCCCTTGGGCAACCAATCCTGTGGAACTTTGGCAAACTCCGCCAAAAAAAGATAGGCGGGTTGACACTTTGGCCTCAGATCGCATGAATGCGCTCCGGTAGGCAAAAAACGTCACGTTTACCATACGAAAACTGGATTGATCTGACCCCACGGGTGGCCATAGACAATCCGGGAGGCACATGTTTGAGTGCTAACAAATTTTTATTGCCGGAGGCTGACCTATGCTGGACGCGACAACCGACCTGAAATCAATCCTGAAAAACCCCGATCTGCTTGTAACCAAAGCCTATATCGGCGGTCAGTGGGTCGACGGGGACAATGGCACCTTTGCCGTGACCAACCCGGCGCGCGGCGACGTCGTAGCCGAAGTCGCAGACCTGAGCCGCGCGCAAGTCGCCGGCGCGATCGCACAAGCTGAGGCCGCGCAAAAGGAATGGGCCAAGCTGACCGGCAAGGAACGCGCCGTGATTCTGCGTCGCTGGTACGACCTGATGATGGAAAACGCCGAAGATCTGGGCAAGATCCTGACCGCCGAGCAAGGCAAACCGCTGGCCGAGGCCGTTGGCGAGATCGGCTATGGCGCGTCGTTCATCGAGTTCTTCGGCGAAGAGGCCAAGCGCGTTTATGGCGAGACGATCCCCGGTCACCAGCGCGACAAGCGGATCATGGTGCTGAAACAGCCGATCGGTGTTGCGGCCTCGATCACGCCCTGGAACTTTCCCAATGCGATGATCACCCGCAAGGCAGCTCCAGCGCTGGCGGCTGGCTGCGCCTTTGTTGCGCGCCCAGCCAAGGAAACACCGCTGTCCGCATTGGTCATGGGCGTTCTGGCCGAACAGGCTGGCATTCCGGCTGGTGTGTTCAACGTATTGCCGTCCTCCAGCGCCAGCGAGATTGGGAAGGAATTCTGCGAAAACCCCGGCGTGCGCAAACTGACCTTCACCGGCTCGACCGAAGTAGGTCGCATCTTGCTGAAACAGGCGGCCGATCAGGTCATGAAATGCTCGATGGAGCTGGGCGGCAACGCTCCGTTCATCGTGTTTGACGACGCTGATCTGGATGCGGCTGTCGAAGGCGCGATGATGTGCAAGTTCCGCAACAACGGCCAAACCTGCGTCTGCGCCAACCGCATCTATGTGCAGGCGGGCGTGTACGATGAATTCGCGGCCAAACTGAAAGCCGCCGTCGAAGCGCTGAAAATCGGTGACGGTCTGGCCGATGGCACCACCACCGGTCCGCTGATCAACGAAGAAGCGGTCGCCAAGGTCGAGGAACACATCAAAGACGTTACCGACAAGGGCGGCGCGGTTCTGACCGGAGGTCTGCCGCATGATCTGGGCGGCACCTTCTTCCAGCCCACCATCGTGACCGGCGTGACGCAGGACATGATGGTCGCACAGGACGAAACCTTTGGCCCGCTCGCGCCCCTGTTCAAGTTCGAAGACGAAGATGACGTCATCGCAATGGCCAACGATACGATCTTTGGTCTGGCTTCATATTTCTACGCCAAGGACCTGAGCCGGGTGTACAAAGTGG
The DNA here is from genome assembly GCF_059609665.1 of Ruegeria sp. YTSC230. Taxonomy (NCBI): domain Bacteria; kingdom Pseudomonadati; phylum Pseudomonadota; class Alphaproteobacteria; order Rhodobacterales; family Roseobacteraceae; genus Ruegeria; species Ruegeria sp. YTSC230. Next base: position 185,080 of record NZ_JBXWMC010000008.1, read on the forward strand.
CCGAGGCTCTGGAATACGGCATCGTCGGCGTGAACACCGGTATCATCTCGACCGAGCTCGGCCCGTTTGGCGGTGTCAAACAATCCGGCCTGGGCCGCGAAGGCAGCCATCACGGCATGGAAGATTATCTTGAAATGAAGTACGTCTGCCTGTCGGTCTGATCTGAAAAGGCCCCGGAGCACAGCGCCGGGGCCATTCGGTTTGTCACAAAACTGCAAACAAACCGTCACATCCCTGCAATGACCCGCGTTCATCCCCCTCTCATCCAAGTGAGAGAGGATACCACCCGATGTCATTGCGCTGTGTCTGCCTGACATCTGCCCTTGCCCTGACCGCCGGTCAGGCAGCGGCAGAAATGAATTTCAACCGAATTGCGTCTTTCCCCGTCGTCAAAAATATGGCCGAGGGGGCGGATACCACCCGCGAAACCTCGCCCGAGATCATCGCGGCGACTGCTGATGGCATGACGCTGGTCTATACGGACAGCCCGCTGGGTATGATTGGTATGGTCGATATCACCGACCCCGCGAACCCCGCGCCACTGGGTGCGATGGACGTGGGTGGTGAGCCGACATCCGTGGGGATTGTTGGCACGACGGCTTTTGTGGGCGTGAACACTTCGGAAAGCTATACTGTCCCTTCGGGCAAGCTGATCTCGGTCGATATTGCAGGCAAGGTGGAAACCGGTGCCTGTGACCTGGGTGGTCAGCCCGACAGTGTCGCGATTGCCCCGGATGGCAACTTTGTTTCCGTAGCCATCGAAAATGAGCGTGACGAAGACCTGGACGACGGGGTCCTCCCTCAGCTGCCTGCCGGAACACTGGCTCTGGTGCCGCTGAAAGACGGCGCATTGGATTGCGCGGGCATGAAGATGGCCTCGCTGACCGGTCTGGCCGACGTTGCCCCCACCGACCCCGAACCCGAGTTCGTGGACATCAATAGTCTGGGCGAAACTGTCGTCACCCTGCAGGAAAACAACCACATCGCGGTCGTGGACAAAGACGGCAAGGTGATCAGCCATTTCTCGGCCGGTAGCGTAGATCTGGATGGTATCGACGCCACCGATGAGCGCGGCGCACTGGTTTTCACCGAAAGTCAGCCGGGCCGTCTGCGTGAACCGGACGCGGTGAAATGGGTCGACGAGAACCACTTCGCCACCGCCAACGAAGGCGACTACGAGGGCGGTTCGCGTGGCTGGACGATCTTCCACAAGGACGGCGCCGTAGTTTACGAAAACGGTACCGGTTTCGAGAAAGCCATCATCCAGATCGGTCACTATCCCGACAAACGCTCGGACGCCAAAGGTGTTGAGCCTGAAAGTGTGACCGCAGCGACCTTCGGTGACACACCAATGATCTTTGTAGGAGCCGAGCGCGCCTCGGTCGTGGGTGTCTATGACGCCACCGATCCGGCCAACCCGGTTCTGAAACAGCTGCTGCCTTCAGGCGTTGGTCCCGAAGGTTATGTTGCGATCCCGAAACGTAACCTGCTGATCTCGGCTAATGAAAAGGACCTGATCGAAGACGGTGGCCCGCGTGCACACGTGAAGATCTACGAATATCAGGACGCCCCGGCCACCTATCCGCATCTGACGTCCGCAGGCACGGATGAGCTGATCGGCTGGGGCGCGCTGTCCGGTCTGGTGTCTGATGAGGACGGCATGATCTACGCGGTCAACGACAGCTTTTATGGCTTCCAGCCTTCGATTTTCAAGATCGACCCCAGCCAGAAACCCGCCCGCATCGTGGATGTGATCCGCATCCACCGTCAGGACGGCAACCCGGCGCAGAAGCTGGATCTGGAAGGCATCACGCTGGACGGTAAAGGCGGATTCTACGTCGCCTCCGAAGGGCGCACCGACCGTGTTATCCCGCACGCGATCTACCACGTGTCCGCTGATGGCCTGATCAAGGATCGCAAAGGCGAGATCGGCCTGCCGCCGGAACTGATGGCAGTCGAAAAGCGTTTTGGCTTTGAGGGCATCACCAAGGTTGGCGACACCCTGTGGATGGCCGTTCAGCGCGAATGGAAGGACGACCCCAAGAACCACGTGAAACTGGTCGCGTACAATCTGGACACCAAGGAATGGGGTGCAGTGTACTATCCCAAGGCTGACCCGGAAAAAGGCTGGGTTGGCCTGTCGGAAATCGTGGCATTTGGTGACCATGTCTATGTCATCGAGCGCGACAATCAACATGACCACCGCGCCGTGACCAAAAAGGTCTACCGTATCCCGCTGTCAGAGATGACCCCGGCCCCGTTAGGCGGTCCCCTGCCCGTGGTCAGCAAGCAAGAGGTCCGCGACCTGCTGCCTGACCTGACCTCAACCGGTGGTTACGTTCTGGACAAGATCGAAGGTCTGGCCATCCTGCCCTCGGGCGAGGCGTTTGTGATGACCGACAATGACGGCGTCGACGATGCTTCGGGCGAGACGATGTTCTGGTCGATTGGATCGGTTACGGCTGGGAACTGAGCGCTATCTCGAATTATGTTGAGCCCCGCGTATTGCGCGCGGGGCTTGGTGGTCAATGCTCTAGAAACCAGGGCGATACCTCAGTTAGGAATTGGGTTTTATCAGTGATTTTTTCGCGCGTATCGAAAATGACACTGCCCCGTTCTTCTCGCAGACCCATCAAGAAATTCGTGACATTTTGGGCGTCGGCAATACCAGGAGCTTGGTAGCAAATGGCTTGTCCGGATTTCCGGGAGTTTACACCAACGCAGTGTTGAGTTTAATCAAAGCGAATAGACCGCAAAGCCAAGGGTAAGCCGAATGAGCATAAGTGAGGCTGAGAATCTGACCGAATTGGCAGATCGCTATGGATCAGACAAAGGTTCATCAAAACATCGATACACCGAACTCTACCATTTGCTGTTTCACCCTTACCGTCATAGCGAAATTGTTTTTCTAGAGATGGGCCTTCTGATCGGTGGACCTGAGCACGGGGTCGACAAAGATCGAGCTACCAAAGATTGCCCCTCTATTCGAATGTGGCTTGAGTACTTTTCGAAGGCACAAATTCATGGCTTGGATGTCTCCGATTTCTCGTGGTTTAAACACGAACGCTTCACATTTCACCGGTGTGACATGAATAACCGAGAGGAAATTGCGAATACAGCAGGCAAGATTGACCCAGCGCCAGATATCGTGATCGATGATGCAAGTCATGCAAGTCATCATCAACAGAGTGCTTTTTTAGAGGTTTTTCCGAAGCTCGCTTCAGGAGGGCTCTATATTATCGAAGATTTGAGGTGGCAGCCAAAAACCTATGAATTAGCGGGCATAACAAAGACTGCCGCACTTTTTCGTAGCTTTCAGAATGACCGAGAATTTACACATTCAAACCCATCCATAGCCGAAGAATTTAACGCACTAATTCCTCAGATTTCGGCCTGCATTATTGAACCTGCGCGGTATCAGAAACACCGCAGAGACCAAGTTCTGGTCGTGCACAAAAAATGAAGAACTAGCCCGCATCTTCGTTGGGGGTAAAACCAGAGCGCCCTCTATCGCAATCCGTTGAAATCTTCGCCCCCCAACGAACGGCAAACACCTGAAGCGTGGATTTTTTTTGCCAAGCGCGACGATACCTCAATACCCTAGTGGCTCTATTTGAGAGCCTCGCTATAACACTTCGCCCCGCGCCTGGAGGAACGCGGGGCGTGTGGTGCGATAATCCAGAGAGGAACGATTATCGCGGCGTATAGCGGTCGCCTTAGTTCACGGCTTTGGCGTCGACCACGTCCTTTTCAATGGCATTGGCCGAAGAAATCTCGATCCGGCGCGGTTTCAATGCCTCGGGCACTTCGCGCTTCAGGTCGATGTTCAGCATGCCGTTTTCATGGCTCGCGCCGATGACCCGTACGTGATCAGCCAGAGCAAAGCGGCGTTCGAACGCGCGGGTGGCGATGCCACGGTGCAGGTAGCTGCGCTCTTTGTCCTCGGCGGCTTTTTTGCCAGCAACGATAAGGGCGTTTTCTTTCATTTCGACCGAAAGGTCATTCTCCGAAAAACCGGCGACTGCAACCGAAATGCGATAAGTGTCGGCATCGGTCTTTTCGATGTTGTAAGGCGGGTAGCTCGGCTGAGCCACATCATTGGTCAACACGCGATCCATCATGTCGGCGATCTGGTCAAAACCAACGGTGGCACGGTGCAGGGGTGCAAAATCAAAACTACGCATGTGTCATATCCTCATATCAGAGCGATCTGTGTTCTGCCCTCCGTTCGGACGGGCATCTGGTTGATACGGGCCCCGTTCGTGGCGACCCGATACAGTTCACATGGGTAGCAATTTGATCGAGTTCAACCCCCGCCTGAGCTGATGAATTTCGCGCCGGAATTCGACTTGCCGGACCCGACCTGCAACCGGCGGATCGTTGCCTGTGGACGCGGGGCATCGCGTCGCAAGTCCGCCTTTAGTTCGGAAACGATTCCAGATAGTTCCATGCCAAACCCTACTTTCTGATACCCGTTGGACGCGACTGCGGAAACCACCGACAGAATCTGCCAACGCGGGCCGTTTTTGGCAAGTAAGGCAGAACCTGAGGACCCAAAGGTGATATCGCAGTTGAAAGTTATCAATCCCTGGTCTCGATCCAATATCCGACAGGACCTTTCACGTGTAATCGCCTCGGACCGGCCGCGCCCGTATGAGGCCAGGCTGACCTCATTTCCCGAGACCCTACCCTGATGCAGGGCAAAAGGATCGGCGATGGAATATGGGATTGGCTCGTCCAGACGCATCAGAGCCACATCAACCTTCACCCGCGGTGCTGACACCGGGCCGTTTGCCACGAAATCCGGGTGCGCCGCGATTTGAATTACTTTGCGGTCGGCTAATGCGTCCTCGCCGCTTAACCCCGCCCGAAAAGTCACCATTCCCGGCGGGTACGGTTCGCCGGTGGCCTTGTCCAACGCACAGTGAGCAGCGGTCAAGACCAGATCCTGCGCAATCAGGGTGCCTGTGCAAAACCCGTCATCGCCGATGTCCAGACGTCCAACCGCCTCCCACCCGTAAAGGTCATCGCGGTCCGTCAGTTTACGCTTGGCGGTCTGGGCGTAAGTTGCAGAAGCGGAAATTGAAAAAAACAAAAGAAAATTCAGAAAAAAGCGACTCATGGTTTTATGAACCTTGCTCCAATATTGCGGCGTGTCCCTCCTTGGGAGGAAGATACGCCAAATCCGCGGCCAGCCGACAATTCTGCCTGCAGCAGCTCCAATGAATCTTCGACCGCGGTGCCGACGGCCACGCGCTGCCCGTTGAATTCGGCCTTGGCTGCGACGACCGAAACGATGCGCGGCCGGTCCCCTTCAAAGGAAAAGACCGGTGCGCCCGACGACCCGAACTCGACGTCACAGGACAACACCAAAACGTTGGATGTGCGCGTCATGACCGAGCACACTTCTTGCAACGAGGGAGCCTCGGCCCGATCCTGCGCGTAGGACACGACCCCCACTTCGGCACCTCGGGCCGGACGGTCTCCGGTCTCGAACGGAATTACGCTCGTATTGCGGATCGGTTGCCACAGCTCGATCAGCGCGATGTCATTGTACAGCCGCGAGGCCGATGCCTCGGTGCTGTATTCGTAGTCCGGGTGAACAACAGCGCGACGTGCGGCCCGATAGGCCGATGCACGCCCAAGACGCCAGGCGGCCAGAAACTCGACCTCTGCCAGGTCAATCCGTTGACCAGTTACCTTATCGAACAGACAATGGGCAGCCGTCAAAACCTGGGTCGGAGAAATCAGTGTCCCGGTGCAAAACCCGGCGCCGTCCTTGATATCCAGGCGCCCGACCGCCATCCACGCGCGCCCCGCATCGGTGGTGTCCAGGCTTTTCAACCCGGTATCCTGGGCTGCGGCGGACAACGGCGTCAAAGCCAGCGCCAATGCTGTGATCCAGTTTCGCAAACGGCACTCCGGCTTTGCTGTTGACGTATTTTCCTACGTCTCCGGTGCGGCAAAAATAGGGCGATGACGCCCGCGTCCGTTTAACGGGGCGAGTGGTGCGCAGTTGCATCAGCATGGCCTATCTAAGGACCGGAACCTTGGGTTTGGCTGGTTCACGCAATGCACGCGGCACAGGCCCACCCGTTGCCCAATCCAAAAGCTCGACCGTGTGCAGCACGGGAATGTCCGTGCCAGAGCCGATCTGCATCATGCATCCGATATTGCCCGCCGCGATCACGTCCGGCTTTTTGGCTTCCAGCGTTTTGACCTTGCGGTCCTTCAGCTTGCCCGAAATCTCGGGCTGCATCAGGTTGTAAGTTCCCGCGCTGCCGCAGCACAGATGACTATCTGTAGGCTCTAACACAGCAAAACCGGCCTGTTTCAGCAGAGTTTTGGGATGAGCTTTGATCTTTTGACCGTGCTGCAAAGAACAAGCTGCATGATATGCAACGGTCAGGCCCCTTTCTTCACCTTCAGGCAGTTCCAGCTGGATCAGCAGTTCGCTGATATCCATTGCAATCGATGACACCCGCGCCGCGTCTTCGATTATGGGATCGTTGCGAAACATATGGCCATAACCCTTGACCGTCGTGCCGCAGCCCGAGGTGTTGATGACAATGGCGTCCAGCCCGTCGCCGTGCATTTCTGCGGTCCAGGCCCTGATGTTGGCCTTTGCGGCCTCATGGCTTTCGCGGGTCTTGCCCATGTGATGGGTCAGCGCGCCGCAGCACCCTGCCCCTTCAGCCACGACGACCTCGCATCCCACCCTGGTCAAAAGTCGAATAGTTGCGTCGTTAATGTCAGTATTCAAAGTTTTTTGCGCACAACCCGTCATCAGAGCAACGCGCTTGCGCTGCGGTCCCTTGGCCGGAAATCTCTGCGGGTCGTCATTGCGACTAACGGGCGGGATATGTTTGGGTGCCATGTCCAGCATGGCACGCAACCGGGCATCAGGCATCAGAAAGCGGAATGGCCGCCCGAGCTTCGCCCCGATCAAAGCCCAGCGGAACCGCATCGGATAAGGCAGGATCTGAGCCAACACCCAACGCAGCGCACGATCCGAGAAGGGGCGTTTGTAGTTCTCTTCGATGTATTCCCGCGCGTGGTCGACCAGATGCATGTAGTGCACACCCGATGGACACGTGGTCATACAGGCCAGGCATGACAGGCAGCGGTCGATATGCTTGACCGTTTTCTCATCCGGCACACGCTCGTTTTCCAGCATGTCCTTGATCAGGTAAATGCGCCCCCGTGGACTATCCAACTCGTCCCCCAGCACCTGATAGGTCGGGCATGTGGCTGTACAAAACCCACAATGGACGCAGTTTCGCAGGATTTCATTTGATCTTTGGATCGCGGGATCTTGCAACTGCTCTTCGGTGAATGTCGTCTGCATCGGCTTACCCCATCAACCCCGGATTTAACAAACAGCGGGGGTCGAATCTTTGACGTATACCCTTAGTTAGAGCCGAAATATTTGGCGCCTCCGGTTGAAAGTGCCCCAGTTCAGCCAGTGTTTCCCGCCCTGCCCGCACGATGTTTGCGTGACCGTCAAACGCGCCTAATTGCGCACGCAGATCAGTTCCAACCGGCACCAAGGTCCAGATCAACCCGCCACCCCAATCAAACAACGTTCGATCTGCCCGGATGCGCGCAACGATGCCCGGCGCATCCGAGGGTTTGACCGAAATGCGCCAGACATCACCGCTTTGTTCGTGGAAACCGGCTGCGTCACGTAGGTCGACCCACAATGTGCCGGGCTGCTCAAGTTCGGCAACCTCGCCGAAACCAGACAGTAGGGATTTCAGTTGATCCGACCTGTATGTCACCGAACCCGCAAATCCTTCGAGGCGCAGTAAGGCGCTTCCCATATCCGGGTCGTACGCTGCTCCGCTAACTTCAAAAGGGGATTTCAATGCGGCGGACAGCGCTGCAATTGCGGTGGTCACATCAGGTACCTGAACAGACAGCGTTGCGGCGACTTCGGGCTTTGGCAGTACTTTCAATGACACTTCGGTCAAAACGCCCAGAGTGCCCCAGGATCCCGCCATCAGTTTGACCAGATCATAGCCGGTGACGTTCTTCATGACCCGGCCACCATTCTTGATGACCCGCCCCATGCCATCGACATAGCGCACGCCCAAAAGGAAATCACGGCATGCCCCTGCCTGTACCCGCCGGGGGCCTGATATGTTGGCCGCCACAACGCCGCCTATGGTCGGTGTGCTATTGGTGCCCAGCAATCCCCGGTGATCCATCGGCTCAAAGGCCAATTGCTGACCTTCTGCATCTAATGCGGCCTCGATCTCTGTCACCGGCGTGCCGGCTTTCGCTACCAGCGTTAGCGCACCGGGTTCGTAAAGTGTGATGCCGGTTAGTCCGCTTGTTTCAATCACCGCATCTGGTCCCACAACACCGCGCGTACCGCCTCCCTTGATGCGGATCGGTTCGCCCAGCCCGGCCACCATCTCGGCCAGTTCGGCTTCTGTCTTTGGTTTCATGACAATTCTTCTTTGTTAGAGCCGATTATTCAGCGGCAATCCGCGCGATGCGTCGGGATTCAGACGCACTCAACGGAAAAACCTTGGCGGGGTTCAGCAACCAATTCGGGTCGAACACATCCTTGATGACCATCTGAGCCTCAAGGTCCGCAGGCGCGTATTGGTGGGACATCAGATCGCGTTTTTCGATCCCAACGCCGTGCTCACCTGTCAGGCAGCCACCCACATCAACACAAAGCTTCAGAATATCGGCTCCGAACGCCTCGCATTTCTCAAGATCACCGGGTTTGTTGGCATCGAACAGGATCAATGGGTGCATGTTGCCATCGCCTGCATGAAACACATTTCCGACCGGCAAGCCGTATTCTTCGCTCATTTCACCAATCCGGCGCAGCACTTCCGGCAAGGACGACACCGGGATCGTGCCGTCCAGACACATGTAGTCGTTCAACTGCCCCATCGCGCCAAAGGCCGACTTGCGCCCCAGCCAGATTTTCGCGCTTTCTTCGGCCGACTGGCTTTCGCGCAGTTCGACCGGATTGTGGCGCTTGGCGATTTCGATGATCTTTGACAACTGATAATCCATCTCGGCCTCGGACCCCTCGACCTCGACAATCAGCAAAGCGTTACAGGCGGGGTAACCGGCATGGGCGAAATTCTCACAGGCTTTGATGCACAGAGTATCCATGAATTCGATCGCAACCGGCAGGATGCCCGACTTGATAATGTCCGAGACGCATTGCCCGGCGACCTCGTTGTCATCAAACCCCATCAGCACGGGTCGCGCGCCCTCGGGTTTGCGCAGAATGCGCAGCGTGGCTTCAGTCACTACGCCCAACTGCCCTTCAGACCCACAGATGACACCCAGCAGGTCCAAGCCCCCAGAGTCCAGATGCGCGCCGCCAATCTCGACCACGCTGCCATCCATCAGCACCATCTTTACGCCCAACAGGTTGTTGGTGGTCACGCCGTATTTCAGACAATGCGCCCCGCCTGAGTTCATGGCGATGTTCCCAGCAATGGCACAGGCGAGCTGTGAGGACGGATCTGGCGCATAGAAGAAATCGTCTTCCTCGACCGCGCCGGTCACGCTCAGGTTCGTGCGGCCTGATTGAACGCGAATGAAGCGGTTGTCATAGTCGACCTCCAGCACCTCGTTCATCCGGGCGACTCCAAGGATGACGCAATCCGCTGTTGGCAACGCGCCACCTGCCAAGGAAGTACCCGACCCGCGCGGAACCACTGGAACGCCTTCCTCGTTGCAGATGCGTAGAACGTCCGAGACCTCTTGCGTGGTCGACGGCAGCACCGCCAGCATCGGAGGGCACCTATACGCCGTCAGTGCGTCGCATTCATAAGCACGTGTCTCGGACGGCTCGTGAATAACCGCCTCTTCGGGCAAGACCTGCAACAAACGTTGAAGAACCACGGCCTTGCGGCGCAGAACGTCAGGATTTGGCGTTGGCATTTCCATGGCTGATCCTCCATTTGGTAAAATAATATTACCAATTTCTCCATCTGGCAAGTTCTCATGTCTGGCCCTAAGGTCGCCGCATGACGTGGATTGATCGGGCACAACTTTTTTCACCGCTGGACTATGCGGCAATTGCCGTGCTGCTAATTGCTTGGCTCTGGATCGGGTGGCGAATCGAAAACCCCTCCCCTACCAAGAGCTCTGTCACGATGATGATGGATGACTATCGTCGAGAGTGGATGCGGGAAATGGTCACTCGACAGCCCCGAATGTTCGACGCGCAGGTGGTCGCGGCGATGCGGCAGGGCAGCACGTTCTTCGCCTCGACCACGATGATCGCTGTCGGGGGCGGGTTGGCTTTGCTGGGCAATACCGAACGCCTTGCCGGTGTCGCCAATGATTTGGCCATCGGCAGCGCACCGGCCATGGTGTGGGAGATCAAGATTCTGATCATCATCCTTTTTCTGGCCAATGCATTCCTGAAATATGTCTGGGCGCACCGGTTGTTTGGCTATTGCGCGGTTCTGATGGCCTCGGTGCCCAATGAACCGTCGGACCCACAAGCCTATCCGCGCGCAGCACAAGCGGCCGAGATCTGCGTCACCGCGGCGCGCAGCTTTAACCGCGGTTTGCGCGTGACTTATTTTGCCCTGGCATCCGTTGCCTGGATACTTGGGCCTGTGGCGCTGTTGCTGGGCACGGCGATCACGTTCGGTGTCCTATACCGGCGCGAGTTTGCGTCGCATTCCCGGCTGGTCCTGCTGTCCCAACCGGGCGACACGGATTCGTGATCGCGAAGCCGACGGACAAAGCCTAGGATCGCCACATGCGGTATTTGATTCTCAGCCTTCTTCTCGCCAGCCCGGCGCTGGCCAACCCTTCTGTGATTGAAAAAGTGGCGGCCAGCCAAAGCGGTGACACGTGGCGATTCGACGTGACGATCCGCCATCCCGATACCGGGTGGGATCACTATGCTGATGGCTGGCGTGTTTTAGACATGGACGGTAATGAACTGGGCATGCGCGTATTGCATCATCCACATGAGAATGAGCAGCCCTTTACACGCTCCCTGTCCGGGGTGGTGATTCCAGATGGCGTGTCTCAGGTTCAGATTCAGGCGCGGTGCAGTGTCGATGGCTGGGGTGACGAGACGACGTTGGTCACACTGAACTGATCTTCAGAACACACCTAGCGCCAGACCCGCACCCAACGCAGCCCCAATATCACGGCACACATCCAGTTGGTTTTGCGGGATGGTCTTTTCGGCCAGAATAGCCTCGGGCGTTTGCGCATGGGTACAGATGATCAGCGGCGACTGAACCTCTTTCAAGCGCCAACCAGTGGCAATCCGCGCGGTTTGGCGGGCCGCATTCTCGCCATCAGACCCGGCACAGATCATCTGGGCATAGGGCCGTCCTTCGATCTTGCCCAGCACATGGTAGTAGCAGCGATCAAAGAACTCTTTCATCAGACCGGAAATCGCCGCCAGATTCTCGGGCGCGCAGAAAATATACCCATCCGCGGCCAGCAAATCCTCAGGGGTCGCCTGATCTGCAGTTTTCAGAACCGTTTCCGCTTCGTCCCGCGCTCCTGCCGCGGCGGCTTGGGCCATTTGACGGGCTCCGCCAGTGCGCGAATGGTAGACAATCAGAAGCTGCGCCATGTCAAACCCGGTGATAGGGACCGCCCGACAGGATGTTCGCGGCCCGGTATAGTTGCTCGGCCAGCATCACACGGACCAGCATATGCGGCCAGACCATCGACCCGAATGAGATGGAAAAATCGGCCTCGGCCCGCAGATCAGGGTCTATTCCGTCCGCACCGCCAATGATCAATGCCAGATCCTGCCGCCCGGCATCGCGCCAGCCACCCAGTTTTTTTGCAAAATCAGGCGAGGACATCACCCGCCCACGTTCATCCAGTGTGCAGATCACCGCACCTTTGGGCAGGGCCTTGCGCAGCAACGCGGCCTCGGCCCCCATGCCTGCGTTTTTCTTGTCTTCGACCTCGACCACCTGTGCAGGACCAAGGCCCAGGCTACGGCCGGTCCGGTCAAATCGGGTCAGGTAATCGTCAAGCAGGGACTTCTCCGGTCCGGCACGCAATCGCCCGACCGCACAAATGCTTATACGCATATTTCTCTCGCCTCCGGCCCGTTAATGCAGGCCGGGATAGCGCCTCAGTTGGCTGAGGCGCTGCTGCCCTGAGGCAGCCACATCTTTTCCAGCTGATAGAATTCACGCACTTCGGGGCGGAAGATATGGACAATAACATCGCCCGTATCGATCAGCACCCAGTCGCCGGCATCCTTGCCTTCGACCTTCGAGGTGAAACCGAATTCCTGCTTGATGCGATCCGTCAGCTTTTCCGCCATGGCCGAGACCTGACGGGTCGACCGACCCGAGGCAATCACCATGTGATCCGCGACAGACGACTTGCCTTGCAGGTTGATCTGCACGACATCTTCGGCCTTGTCATCGGAAAGTGAGGAAAGGATACGCTCAAGCAGCTTGTCGCTGATTGACTGAGAGTGGGCCATTACATTGGCCCCATCATCGGCGGGCAAACCCGCCTGTGTATGTAGAGACAGGACATAGTCCTCCTTTGTTGCGCGCCGCCAAACCCCGGCGCAGGGGTACTAATAAGGTAACAAGGGGAATGCAACATTTCAATGAACGGGCGCTTTTGCGGCCGCACGGGTGCTCACTCTTTGGCGATCTGTTGCGAGTCTGCGCCGTCGGGCAGCAGCCGAACCTCGCGCTGGGGGAAAGGAATCGATATCCCCTCGGCCTTGAAGGCGTCCCAGAGGGCGAGGTAAACATTGCCCCTGATATTGGTAAGCCCCTTGGTCGGATCGCTGATCCAGAACCGCAGCACATAGTCCACGCTGCTGTCGCCGAACCCGGTTATATGGCAGACCGGCTCATGTGAACCGCCGCTGAGAACACGTTTCACCGATTTAACTGCCCGGATCGCGGTTGCGCGCACCTGATGCGGGTCGTCGTCGTAACTGGTGCCAAAGTCCAGATCCAGACGCACATAACGGTCCGAATGCGACCAGTTCACCACCTGATTGGTGATCAAGTCTTCGTTCGGGATCAGGTATTCACGCCCATCCCGCGTGACCACCGATACATACCGAGCGCCCAGCGCGTTGATCCATCCGAATGTGTCACCCAACGAAATCACGTCGCCCGGTTTGATCGAGCGGTCCATCAGGATGATGATCCCGGAAATCAGGTTCGACACAACTTTTTGAAGACCAAAACCGATGCCCACGCCGATCGCGCCTGACAACAGCGCGATGCCAGTCAGATCAAACCCAAGCGTGCGGATGGCCGCCATAAAGACAGCTCCGTACAGCAGAACTTGAATGCCTTTGGCCAACAGAACCTGCATCGAAGGCGTGATGTCGTCGTTCCTCTGCAATCCCCGCTCGGCCGTGCGGGTCCCGATGCGGGCCAACGTCAGCAGCACGCCGATCAGCAAAGCGGCCTTGAGAATCCCCAGGGCCGAGATGTGCAGATCACCGATGGAAATCGCCACGCCGTCCAGAAACTCGGCCACATCATCCGTCAAGTTCAGCGCAACCAGTGTTGCATAGACCCACATTGCCCATTTGAAGATCCGCCGCAGCGTACGGTTGCGGACAAGTCGCGCCACCAGCGCGATCGCCAGCCAAGCGGCGGCCAATGTCGCGATCACGCCGATAATGTAACTGTGCGACGGCCAGGTCACATTCTGCATGAACAGGTACAGCGTCCAGGACAACAAAACGAAATAGACCAGTGTTAGACGCTGCATCAGCTGAACCAGAGTGCGCAGCCGCCATTTGGGCCAGCCGGTGCGGGCACGTGCCCAGGTTTCCCACCGGTTTTGCGTAACCAGCTTGAGCACATATGCCAAAGCCCACAGGGCGAGGATGATGATCAACTGGTGCCGCCGCCAACCCGGCGTAACGATCAGATCGGCAAGTTTGCCGAACTGCACGGAAAACCCCGCGACCATGTTTTCATAGAGTTCCGACAGCGAGCTGGGGATCAGGTCTTGGTTCATACAGGTCTCCTGACCCGCAGCTTGGACAGCAACTCGGGGTGATGCAAGCCCGAGGCCGGATTGAACCTTGATTGACGGGCACACGCGATATATCTGAGGCGCATGAGAGTCTATTTGGCCCCTGCTCCGACACTGCAAGACCGCACGCGCCTGCGTGAACGGTTCTTTGGGGCCGCCCGCACGGTTCTGGCCCGCCTATAAGCGGCGCCCAGCCACTCGCCAGCTATTTCTCATTACATACGGGAGAGGACCGATGTCCCCCAAAACACTCTATGACAAGATCTGGGATGCCCATGTCGCGCACGAAGCCGATGATGGAACCTGCCTGCTTTATATCGACCGCCATCTGGTGCACGAAGTCACCAGCCCACAGGCTTTCGAAGGCCTGCGCATGGCGGGCCGTCCGGTGCGCGCACCGGAAAAGACCATCGCTGTGCCGGATCACAACGTTCCGACCACTGCGGATCGCGTAAACGGGATCGAAAATCCCGAATCGCGCATTCAGGTCGAAGCACTGGACAAGAACGCAAAAGATTTCGGCATTCACTATTACCCGGTGAATGACGTTCGTCAGGGCATCGTTCACATCGTCGGCCCCGAACAAGGCTGGACGCTGCCTGGCATGACCGTTGTTTGTGGCGACAGCCACACCGCCACCCACGGCGCGTTTGGTGCTTTGGCCCACGGCATTGGCACGTCCGAGGTTGAACATGTTCTGGCCACGCAAACCCTGATCCAGAAGAAGTCCAAGAACATGAAGGTGGAAATCACCGGCAAATTGCAGCCCGGTGTGACCGCCAAGGACATCACTCTGGCTGTGATCGGTGAGACCGGCACTGCCGGCGGGACCGGCTATGTTATCGAATATTGCGGCGAAGCGATCCGCGATCTGTCGATGGAAGGCCGCATGACCGTCTGCAACATGGCGATCGAAGGCGGCGCCCGCGCCGGCCTGATCGCGCCAGACGAGACCACTTATGAATATGTCAAAGGCCGTCCCCACGCGCCCAAAGGTGCCCAGTGGGAAGCAGCACTGACATGGTGGAAAACGCTGTTTACCGACGATGACGCGCATTTCGACAAGGTCATCACCCTGCGCGGCGAAGACATCGCGCCTGTCGTGACCTGGGGCACCAGCCCCGAGGACGTACTGCCGATCACCGCAACTGTACCGAACCCCGAAGATTTTGAAGGTGGCAAGGTTGACGCAGCCCGCCGCTCGATCGAGTACATGGGTCTGGAAGCCGGTCAAAAGCTGAGCGACGTCGAGATTGACACTGTTTTCATCGGGTCCTGCACCAATGGCCGCATCGAAGACCTGCGTGCCGCAGCCGAGATCCTGAAGGGCAAAAAGGTCAAGGACGGCATGCGTGCCATGGTCGTGCCAGGTTCGGGCCTGGTTCGTGCGCAGGCTGAAGAAGAAGGTCTGGCCGAGATTTTCAAGGATGCCGGTTTCGAATGGCGTCTGGCCGGGTGTTCGATGTGTCTGGCGATGAACCCTGACCAACTGCAGCCGGGCGAACGCTGTGCAGCGACCTCAAACCGCAACTTCGAAGGCCGTCAGGGCCGGGGCGGACGCACCCATTTGCTGAGCCCGGCGATGGCTGCCGCAGCGGCAATCACAGGACGGCTGACAGACGTCCGTGAATTGATGTAAGGTCCCATCACATCTAGATATTTGAGGGATTGAAAACATGAGTGACTGGGTCAAATGGCTCCTGCTGGGGCTTCTGTCCATAGCGTTCGGTATCTTTGTACTGGGCGCGCCAGTTGTGGCGTCTGTCGCGGTGACGGTGGTAACAGGTGTGTTGCTGCTGATCTCGGGCGTGCTGCAAGTTGTTGGCGGCTTTACGGTTGAAGGCACCGGCAACAAAATTCTGTCACTCATCATGGGTGCGGTGATGCTGTTTTTGGGCTGGTCTTTCTTGGACCACCCGTTGCAGGGAACCCTGACCTTGGCGACCGTGATGCTGATCCTGTTCATGGCAGGCGGCATCGCGCGGGTCATTCTGTCGTTCCAGATGAAAGGAACACAGTTTTTCTGGCCCACGATGATCTCGGGCATCTTGTCGATCGTCCTTGCCGGTATCATCTGGACTTATGTGGGAAGCGATCCTCAGGTGCTTCTGAGCATTCTGGGCATCTTCCTGGGCATTGAGATGCTGTTCAACGGGTTCGGATTGGTCTTCATGGCGTTCTTCATCCGGAACGCACCCAACGACGCAACAACAGAAGCGAAAGAAGCTTAAACGCGGGATATGGGCGCGGCCCTCTCCTGCAGGAGTGTAGACATGGAAAAGTTTGACAAAGTCCACGGGGTGGCCGCCCCAATGCCGCTGATCAATATCGACACCGATATGATCATCCCGAAAGTGCACCTGAAAACCATCAAACGGTCCGGCCTTGGTGTCGTGCTGTTTGATGAGATGCGATACCATCAACATGGTGGCGAAAACGAAGACTTCGTGCTGAACAAACCCGCCTATCGTCAGACAGAGATTCTGGTTGCCGGTGACAATTTCGGCTGCGGCTCGTCGCGCGAACACGCGCCCTGGGCGATCAAGGATTTCGGCATCAAGGTTGTGATCTCGACCAGCTTTGCCGACATCTTCTTTAACAACTGCTTCAAGAACGGCATCCTGCCCATCGTGGTGGAAGAGGAACATCACGCCATTCTGATGGATGACGCACATAAGGGCGAAAACGCCCGCATGACCGTGCATCTGGAGGATCAGCAGATCACCACCTCGGATGGCGTTGTGATCGAATTCAGTGTCGACCCACATCGCAAGCATTGCCTGCTGAATGGTTTGGACGATATCGGCCTGACGATGGAGAAAGATCACCACATCGACAAATTCGAGGATCATGCAAGCCAGGCCCGCCCCTGGGTGTGATTCCAAGAACGAATCTGTGGATACTCAACCTATCGGGGTCGCCTGGGCGACCCCTTTCGCGTTCTTGGGGTTATCAGCCCAGCAACCACAACATGTGGTATTCCCCCTCTGATACACGCCGAATTTGCGACGGAAATGATGCAAAGGCGCACCAGTTTCGCCATCTTTTTGCCTGAAATTCCGTGTTTTCTGCAGCTTGGCTTGAGCGGATTGCCGCTTATCGTCAGTGTTGGCGATAATAGAGGCACCCGTCGAATAATAATTATCGGGCACAAGTTGGGACGAAACCGTCAAAGAAGCGGTCAATCCGGTTTGAAAGGGTTTGGATAGTGATTGCGCGCACAACAGGGGCGGCGATTCGGGGATTATTGGTCGCACTTTTGGTGCTGACGCCCGCGTTGTACCTGCCTGTAACGTCAACGAATGGGACCGAGATTGTCGTCTTTCTCGCCATTCTCGCGTTTTTCCTGACATTCGCTGAATACAACTCCTCCTTTCCCAGCTTTATCGAATTCCGCGATGCGCCACCTGTGAACCGTTTGCGCTTTGTCGGCCTGATGTCGATGGTCACGTTCCTGACGTTGATCTGCAAAAACGCATATACGCCGACCGGCCTGACGACAGTTTTCTATTCCTTCGGCGTGGGCGTCGCGAATGTGGTCGACTTTCCCTATTCGCCAGTACGGCTGATCATCCTGATGCTGCCGACTGACGCAAGCGCCCCCCTGATCGAACTTGTCCGTATTTCTGCCAGCGTCGCGTATGTTGCTGCTTTGGTGACGATCGCCAGCTTTGCCTATGCGGTGAAAGTGCGCGGCTGGCCGACCGGAAATGGCGCCTTCAATGTCTGGACCAATCTTCCGTTGTTCGACCCCACCAAAGGCGGTGACGTAGTTACGCGCCTGCAGCGCGACGGTCGGCTGAACATTTGCATCGGTATACTGCTGCCGTTCCTGATCCCGGCGCTGATAAAACTGCTGACTGACTATGCCGATCCGATCTCACTGAGCAATCCTCAGACCCTGATTTGGACGCTCAGCGCCTGGGCCTTCCTACCGGCCAGCATGATCATGCGTGGCATGGCGACCCTGCGCATTGCCAATCTGATCGTCGAAAAACGGCGCGCCTATTCCACAGCCGAGTCTACCCAGACCGCATGATCCGCATTCTGATCCTGCTGCTGTTGCCCGTTGTGGCACAGGCAGAGACGATCCGTATTGCCACCTACAACACAGAACTCAGCCGCGATGGTCCGGGATTGCTGTTGCGGGATATTCACCGCGGTGATGATCAGGTGATGGCGGTTGTTGCCGTTTTGGCGGACACCCGCCCCGATATCATTGCGTTGCAGGGGATCGACTGGGATTTCGAGGGGCTGGCGCTGGCGGCGCTGGCAAATCGGTTGCGCGAGGCCGGATTGGATTACCCCTACACTTTCGCAGCCCAACCAAATTCCGGCCTGGAAACGGATCTTGATCTGGACGGAGATGGTCGCACCAACGGCCCCGGCGACGCGCAAGGCTGGGGTCGGTTCACCGGTCAGGGCGGGCTGGCCGTGATGTCCCGCTATCCCATCGCATCGGATCAGATTCAGGACCTGTCCGACCTGCTATGGCTGGAACTGCCCGGCGCTGAACTGCCTCAACATGACGCAGGCCCCTACCCATCAGAACCGGCGCAGAACGTTCAGCGGCTCTCATCCGTGGCGCATTGGATTGTGCCCATTGAAACTTCGGTAGGGCAGCTGGATTTGATGACTTTTCATGCCTCACCCCCCGTGTTTGACGGGCCAGAGGATCGCAATGGACTGAGGAACAAGGACGAGATCCGCCTTTGGTCCGCAGTGATGGATGGGGCAGTCGGGCGCAAACCCGATCGTCTGTTTGTCATCGCGGGTGACGCCAATCTGGACCCAGTGCGAGGTGATGGACGCAAGGAGGCGATCCGAGAGTTTTTGAACGACCCCCGCCTTCAGGACCCTTCACCCGCAGACCCCTCAGGCGATTTGACAACGGTGGTCTGGAAAATGGTTGGTCCAATGCGGGTCGATTACGTCCTGCCATCGGCCCAATGGCAGGTGGTGGATTCCGGGGTGCACTGGCCCGTCGCGGGCTCCGAAGAACGCGAAACCGCCGAAAGCGCCAGCCGTCACCGGCTGATCTGGGTCGACCTGACACTGCCTCGCTGATACGGCATTTTGCGCCATGATCTGGCCTGCAATGCAGACCTGACGCAATTTTCAGACGCTAACGGAAACAAACCTGTAATTTCCTTGCCGTCAGGCGGGATCGTCTCATTGACCCGATGCCGCGCAGGCGCTAGGGCCTGTGCTGTAAAACGCAAGGAGATCCTTCATGTCCAACCCCTCGCTCCTCATCCTGCCCGGAGACGGAATTGGCCCCGAAGTCATGGCCGAAGTGCGCAGAGTCATCGACTGGTTCGGTGCGAAACGCGGCCTGGAATTCGACGTGAGCGAGGATCTGGTCGGTGGTGCCGCGTATGATGCGCATGGCAAGCCCCTGTCGGACGAGACGATGGCCAAAGCGCAAGAGGTTGACGCGGTTCTGCTGGGTGCTGTGGGCGGCCCGAAATACGACGATCTGGATTTCAGCCTCAAGCCCGAGCGCGGCTTGCTGCGCCTGCGCAAAGAGATGGACCTGTATTCCAACCTGCGCCCGGCACAGTGCTTTGACGCGTTGGCCGATTTCTCGTCGCTGAAGAAAGACATCGTTTCTGGCCTCGATATCATGATCGTGCGCGAGCTGACCTCGGGCGTCTATTTCGGCGAGCCGCGCGGCATCTTCGAGGAAGGCAATGAGCGTGTTGGCATCAACACCCAGCGCTATACCGAATCTGAGATCGAACGCGCCGCGCGCTCGGCATTTGAGCTGGCAATGCGCCGGAACAAAAAGGTCTGCTCGATGGAGAAGGCCAACGTCATGGAATCCGGCATCCTGTGGCGCGAAGTTGTGAACCGAGTGGCCAAGGATTACCCCGAGGTCGAGCTGAGCCATATGTATGCCGACAATGGCGCGATGCAGCTGGTGCGCGCGCCCAAGCAGTTCGACGTCATCCTGACCGATAACCTGTTTGGCGACATCCTGTCGGACTGTGCCGCGATGCTAACCGGCTCGCTGGGAATGCTGCCGTCGGCCTCGTTGGGTGCTCCGATGGCGAATGGCCGCCCCAAGGCGATGTACGAACCGGTCCATGGTTCGGCCCCGGATATCACCGGTCAGGGCAAAGCCAACCCGATCGCCTGTATCCTCAGCTTTGCTATGGCCCTGCGCTATAGCTTTGATCAGCTTGAAGAGGCGGATCGTCTGGAAGCCGCGATCGAGAAGGTGCTGGCCGACGGTGTACGTACTGGTGATCTGCTGGCCGACGAAGGCGTCACGCCGGTTTCGACCACGGAAATGGGCGACGCCATTTTGGGCGCGCTCGACGACAGCCTCTGATCGGACCCACATTCAATTCAAAAGGCGGTGCCCAGCGCACCGCCTTTTTTAATTTCCACCGAAAATGTTGTTCAGCAGGTTGTTGATAGCCCGATCCAACCCGGTTTGGTTCTTACGGCGCTGTTGCTGCGGTTGCGCTGTTCTGACCGGTGGGTCCGGGGCCAGCATCGGCAACGGCGTCGGTGTCATGCCTTCGGTCACGCGCAGCATGGTTTCTTTCCAGACTTCAGCCGGCAACCCGCCTCCGGTCACACCGGATAATGGGGTGTTGTCGTCATACCCCATCCAGATGCCCGTCACGTAGTCTGCCGTAAAACCGATGAACCAAGCATCGCGGGCTGCCTGAGTCGTCCCCGTCTTTCCCGCGACCTGCCAACCGGGCAACTGAGCGCGCGCACCGGTGCCTTCGGACACGACACGCTCCATCATCCAGGTCAGTTGTTTGGCGGCTTTGTCGTTGATGACCCGCTCACCAATGCCGGTTGTCGTCACCATGACCGGGGTTTGATCGCCCAACAGCTTCAATTCGGTCAGCCCATAGGGTTCCACCGCCGAGCCGCCGTTCAGGATACCCGCATAGGCCCCCGTCATCTCGATCAGCGTGCTTTCCGACGCGCCCAGCGCCAATGCGGGGCCCTGCGCCAGATCGCTATCGATGCCAAACTCGCTCGCCACGGTACGGACATTGTCCAACCCGGCAATCTCAGCCACTTTTACCGCTGGGATGTTCAGCGAGTTCTTTAACGCGTCCGCCAGCGTGACGCGCCCATAGAACTTGTTGGTGTAGTTCTTGGGGCACCACCGACCGGACCCCGGAATATTCACGCAGTAGGGTTCATCTACGACCGTATCCAATGGCGAATAGCCAAGCTCCAGCGCGGTGGCATAAACAAAGGGTTTGAAGGAAGACCCCGTTTGCCGCAGCGCCTGCGTGGCTCGGTTGAATGCGCCGGACACGCGGGTCTTGCGCCCGCCAACCATGCCGCGCACAGCCCCGTCCGCCGACATCACCACGATCGCGGCCTGCGCCTTTGATCCTTCGCGGACCTTCTCCTGGAAGATGAACTGCAGCGCCTCTTCGGCCGATTTCTGGATACGTTGATCCAGTGTGGTGCGGATCACCACATCTTCGGTCGTGTTGCGTGTGAAGAACTCGGGCCCGCTGGCCATCACCCAATCGGCGAAATAGCCCCCCGCTCGCGCAGCAGCGGCTTCGGACAGTTGCGCGGGATTGCTGCGCGCACTGCTTGCTTGTGCCGAGGTCAGATACCCCTGTGCCTCCATCAGGCCAACCACCAGCCGCGCTCGATCCTGCGAACGTTGAAGGTTATTCGTCGGTGCATAGCGCGTCGGTGCCACCAGCAGACCAGCCAGCATAGCAGCCTGCGACGGGCTGACCTCAGCCGCCGAAATCCCGAAATAGCGTTGGCTTGCCGCCTCGAACCCGCGCGCACCCGCGCCCAGGAAAGCCCGGTTCAGATAGATGGTCAGGATCTCGTCCTTGGAATACTTGACCTCCATCGCCATCGCATAGACCGCCTCTTTGGCCTTGCGCCAAAGCGAGCCCTGACGGCAATCGGATTCATATGCAGCCTCAGATTCCCATTCACTGGGCTCATAAGGCACACCCAGGCACAAAAGCTTGGCCGTCTGCTGCGTGATGGTCGACCCGCCATGCCCCGACAGCGGTCCGCGCCCTTCGCTCAGGTTGATGCGTACAGCGCTTGCGACACCGCGCGGGCTGACGCCGAAATGGCGATAGAACCGCTTGTCCTCGGTCGCGACGACGGCGTTCTTCAGATGCGGCGAGACGGTATCGGCGGTGATCACCCCACCAAATTGGTCTCCACGCCAGGCAAAAACTTTGCCATCCCGATCCAAAAGGGTCACCGACCCGCGCGCGCGACCGTCTAGCAAGGCATCGACGTCAGGCAGAGAGGAGTAGACAACCCCAACCGCCAAAGCCAACAGCATGGCAGCCACCGCGCCCACACGCCAGGTCACACCCCAAATCAACCGCCAAATCCAACGGAACAAGCGGCGAAAGAAGCCGCCGCCGCCACCGGACGTCTTGCGGGTTTTCTTCCGGCCGGTTTTGCGCGTCGACGTTTTACGCGCCGTCGCCTTTTTGCCGGCGGGCTTTGTCGTCCGCTTTGTGGTCGCGGGTTTGCGCCCTTTGGAAGGGTATCTTTTGTCCGCAACAAGCGATGTCTTGCGGCGCTTGGACTCAGTCATGCTCAAACTCTGCCCGGTTATCATTTTGAGGCACCATACCCTGCCACTGGCGCGAAGTAGAGGTATGAAATTCCGCTAACCGGCCTCATTAGTTCGCCTGATTTTTGGGCATAAACGTTTTTTTGTGCAAAAATTGTGCACCTCACCCCCCTTTTCCCCTGCGTTCTCCCGCCCTGACCGTTTCTTACTGCGGTCAGTCACGCTCTCTTTCTGCAGGTGCAAACAAACCGGTTCCGCCGGACAGGAAGAGGGGACAGACGTGAAACTGATCATTGCGACAATCAAGCCGTTCAAGCTGGAGGAGGTGCGCGAGGCACTGACCGAAGCAGGCGTGCGCGGCATGATGGTGACCGAGATCAAGGGCTTCGGCTCGCAATCGGGCCACACTGAAATCTATCGTGGGGCCGAATACGCGGTGAATTTCGTGCCCAAGATCAAGCTTGAAATCGTGGTGCCCGCCACGATGGCCGACCAAATCGTCGAGACCATCACCAAAACCGCCAAGACCGGCAAGATCGGTGACGGCAAGATTTTCGTCCTTGATGTCGAGCAGGCGCTGCGCGTGCGGACCGGGGAAACGAACGAAGAGGCGCTGTAAGCGCCGCCACTCCAAAGCATTCGAGGACTGACAATGAACCTGATGAAATCTCTCATCCCAGCCGCCGCGCTAGTCGTGCTGCCGCAGATGGGTCTGGCGCAAGAGGCCGCCGAGGGCGAAGCCGCGCTGCACACCCAGTATATTTTTACCACCCTGTTGTTCCTGATGGCAGGCTTCCTTGTCTTCTTCATGGCAGCAGGATTTGCCATGCTCGAGGGCGGTCTGGTGCGTTCCAAGAACGTCGCCATGCAGATGATCAAGAACATCGCGCTGTTTTCGATTGCCGCGATCATGTACTGGCTGGTCGGCTTCAACACGATGTACCCGGGCGACTTCAATGGTTTCTTTGCTCTTGGCGGCCCGACCGTGCTTGATGCCGTGGGTGTCGCGCCCGCAGACGCGGCGTTAGATTACGCGTCTATCGGTTCGGATTTCTTCTTCCAGCTGGTCTTTGTGGCGGCAACCGCATCCATCGTGTCCGGTGCCGTGGCCGAGCGCATAAAGCTGTGGCCCTTCCTGGTCTTCGTCATAGTGCTGACTGGTATCCTCTACCCGATCTCGGGATCGTGGAAATGGGGCGGCGGCTGGCTGGATGCCATGGGCTTTTCCGACTTCGCCGGTTCGACAGTTGTGCATTCGGTCGGTGGCTGGGCCGCTCTGGCGGGCTGCCTGATCCTTGGCCCCCGCATTGGCAAGTACAAAGACGGCAAAGTTCACCCGATGCCCGGCTCGAATCTGGCGCTGGCAACCCTGGGTACGTTTATCCTTTGGCTGGGTTGGTTTGGCTTCAACGGCGGCTCGCAACTGGCGATGGGCACCGTAGGTGACGTATCCGACGTGTCCCGCATCTTTGCCAACACAAACATGGCCGCCGCATCTGGTGCTATCGCAGCCCTGATCATGACGCAGGTGTTGTACAAGAAACCTGACCTGACCATGGTGCTGAACGGCGCGCTGGCCGGTCTGGTCTCGATTACCGCAGAACCGCTTGCCCCGACCCTGTTCGGAGCGCTTTGGATCGGTGCAGTTGGCGGCATCATCGTGGTCTTCGCGGTTCCGATGCTGGACAAGTTCAAGATCGACGACGTTGTCGGTGCCATCCCGGTTCACCTGTTCGCAGGCATCTGGGGCACCATCGCCGTGATCTTCTACGGCGAGGCAAACCTGATCACCCAACTGACCGGTATAGTAGCTTATGGTGTGTTCACATTTGTTGGCGCGTTGATCCTGTGGACAATTCTGAAGGCGACGGTCGGCATCCGCGTCAGCGAAGAAGACGAAATCAACGGCCTCGACATGGCAGAACTGGGTATGGAAGCTTATCCAGAGTTTTCGAAAGGCTAAGAGCCAGCCACCGGAAAACAAAAAAACCCGGGCGTTCGCGCCCGGGTTTTCTGATTTATAGAATTGAATCAGACACCGACGTCAACGATCGCCTTAGCCAGAATCGGAACCGTCGTCGCGTTTAAGCCAGCAATATTCAACCGGCTGTCACCAACCATGTAGATGCCGTGATCCGCGCGCAGCTTTTCGACCAGTTCCGGTGCCGCCCCCAAACGCGAGAACATGCCGCGGTGCTGGGCGACAAACCCAAAGCGATCGGACCCACTTTGGGCCTGCAGCTCGTCTGCCAGTTGTTGGCGCAAGCCCAGCATGGACAGGCGCACCTCTTCCAGCTCAGCCGCCCAGTCAGCGCGCAAGGCGTCATCGTTCAGGATTGTCGTTACGACCCGGGCGCCGTGGTCCGGCGGGAACG
The DNA here is from genome assembly GCF_059609665.1 of Ruegeria sp. YTSC230. NCBI lineage: Bacteria > Pseudomonadati > Pseudomonadota > Alphaproteobacteria > Rhodobacterales > Roseobacteraceae > Ruegeria > Ruegeria sp. YTSC230. Next base: position 210,007 of record NZ_JBXWMC010000008.1, read on the forward strand.
AGTAGTTCTGACGGTTCAGGAATGCCAGTGTGGACTGATTCAGAGCCGTCTGCGCCGGGTCATCACTGATGGCCATCAACAGGCCGGTCCGCTCGCGGTAGACACCGAAATTCTTCGAGCAGGACGCTGCAATCAGGCAACGCTTGACCGACGAGGCCACCAGTCGGGTTGCCTGCGCGTCTTCCTCAAGACCGTCGCCAAAGCCCTGATAGGCGATATCGATCATTGCCACGAGGCCGCGCTCGTTGATCAGGTTCACGACCTCCTGCCACTGCACCATGTTCAGGTTGGCACCAGTCGGGTTGTGGCAGCAGCCATGCAGCAGAACCACATCACCTGCTTTCGCAGTCTTCAGGTCCTCGATCATACCGTCGAAATCGACGCCACGGGTTTCACCGTCGAAATACCGGTATTGGACTGTCTCCATCCCCAGATAGTTCAGGATCGACAGGTGGTTGGGCCATGTCGGGTTCGACACGAACACGCGGGCCGAGGGGTTGGCCATGCGGATCATCTCAAACGCCTGACGGCAGGCACCGGTTCCGCCGGGCGTCGCCACGGCAGCGATGTTGCCTCGTGGAACCGAGGTGCCCAGGATCAGGCCAATCATCGCATCGGCATAAGCCGGGTCGCCCGCCAATCCGGTGTAGGCCTTGCTCTCTTGCTCTTCCAGGATGCGCTTTTCGGCCGCTTTCACCGCACGCATCACCGGGGTCACGCCCTCGGCATTTTTGTAAACACCAACTCCCAGGTCGATCTTTTGATCGCGCGGGTCTTCGCGATACGCCTGCATCAGCGCCAGAATCTTGTCGGCAGGCTGCGGTTTGAGGTTTTCGAACATCAGTTCTCTCCGGTTGCGACGGGCAGGGTCGGGAAGGCACCCCATTCAGCCCAGGAGCCGTCATAAAGCGAGTGGTCTTTCTTGCCGATGCGCTCAAGCGCAAGGCTGAGGATTGCGGCGGTCACACCCGACCCGCAGGACGTGATGGCCGGTTTCGACAGATCCACACCTGCGGACTCGAAGATGTCGCGGCATTCCTCGGGGGATTTCATCGTGCCATTCTTGTTCAGCAGCGTGCCAAAGGGCACGTTGCGCGACCCCGGAATACGGCCGGAACGCAGACCCTCGCGCGGTTCTGTTCCGGTTCCGGCAAAACGGTCGGCAGAGCGTGCGTCGATGATCTCATGATCTCCCAGCTTGGCGGCGGCGGACACCTGCGTGACGTCACGGACCAGATGGTTCTGGACCCGGACGGTCATGTGGCGGTCGCGGATCACCGGCGGCAGATCTTCGATCTCATGTCCCTCGGCCTGCCATTTCGGCAGACCACCATCCAGAACGGCGATGTTTTCCTGCCCCATCAACCGGAACAACCACCAGACGCGGGCGGCAGACATCAAACCGGCCCCATCATAGACGACAACCTGATGGCCGTCGCCCACGCCCATCGCCCTCAGGCGGGACATGAACTTTTCGACCGGGGGCGCCATATGCGGCAAGTCCGAGCGGTGGTCCGAGATATCATCAATATCAAAGAACCTCGCACCGGGGATGTGGGCCGCGTCATATTCGGCCTTTGCGTCCCGCCCTTGCTGAGGCAGATACCACGACCCGTCCAGCACCCGCAGATCCGGGTCCTTGAGATGGGCGGCAAGCCATTCGGTAGAAACGAGGGTTTTCGGATCGTCCTGCATAAAAGCCTCCCCTAAACGCGTTTGGTTTTTCCCTATACTTGGTGGGATGCTGGTTCAAGGCTGGATAACGCTAGCGCCCAAGTCGTTCTGGATTTACCGCACCCGACGCAGGCGAAAATACTGAATAATCCCGATGACGCTGATGATAATCCAGAACCCTTCGATCAGCATCGACGCCAGATTGAAGTTCTGCATCAACGAAAACACGATCAGAATCGAGCCGATCAAGTTCACCATCGGAAAAGCAAGGTCATCCGAGTTCATCATTCGCATCTGGGTGGCAAAATAAGCCGCAACTACAATCAATGCCCCGAAAGAACCGATGGCATCCACGAAGGTCAGGCTGTCAAAAAATGCGGTCATTGAAGTGTTCGGTCCTGCTCTGGAAACTCAATTGGTTGCGAATAGTGATGCATGTTGAGGAATGCCGCCCCACAATCACCGGCGCGGTACCCGTGCGGCACGTCAGCTGCGAACCGCAACCCCTGACCGGCTTGTAGTGGAACCCAGTTTCCATTGCGCAGGACGTCCAGTGTTCCGTTCAGTACAAAAACCTCTTCGGTCACGCCGGCTGCATGGGCGGGTGATTCATGACTTTGATTCGGCGACAGATCTACGTGAAATGTTTCGGCGCCCAACGCGGGATCAAAGGGGAAGACAATCTTTACCTCGATGCTGCCCGGGAAAGTTACTGTGCTAAATACGCCGGTATCCTTTGTGTCGCGCATCGCAGCGGTGCCGATCAAAGCACTTAACGGAAGTTGGAAACCTTTTGCGATCTTCCACAAGGTCGCGATCGTCGGGCTTGATTCGCCGCGTTCAATCTGACCCAGCATGGCTTTGCTAACCCCGGTAAGTTCGGCCACTTTGGACAGGCTCAGCCCTGACGCTGCGCGAACATCCCTGAGTTTAAGTGTTAGTTCGTCCGATTCCATACCCAGGCCTTGCGATTTGTCTTGTGCGTTATAACGTACATATGATACGTGCGCTATAACGTACACACCCAATATCGCAGCTTGGGTAATAGGGAAACAGCATCATGCCAATGTACCGATCCAGAACCTCTACCCATGGCCGCAACATGGCCGGTGCCCGCGGCCTGTGGCGCGCCACCGGAATGGGTGACGACGATTTCGGCAAACCGATCATCGCTATCGTCAACTCTTTCACCCAGTTCGTCCCCGGCCACGTGCACCTGAAAGATCTGGGCCAGATGGTCGCGCGCGAAGTTGAGGCCGCTGGCGGCGTTGCGAAAGAGTTCAACACCATCGCGGTCGATGATGGTATCGCCATGGGCCACGACGGAATGCTGTATTCTCTGCCCTCGCGCGAAGTGATCGCGGATTCGGTCGAATACATGGTCAACGCCCACTGTGCTGATGCGATGGTCTGCATTTCGAACTGCGACAAGATCACCCCCGGCATGCTGATGGCCGCGATGCGCCTGAACATCCCGGCGATCTTTGTCTCGGGCGGACCGATGGAGGCCGGCAAGATCGACATCGCCGATCTGGACGCCAAGAAGATCGACCTGGTTGACGCAATGGTCGCCGCCGCCGATGACAAGTTCACCGACGAACAGGTCCAGCACATCGAAGAGAACGCCTGCCCAACTTGTGGGTCATGTTCCGGTATGTTCACCGCAAACTCGATGAATTGTCTGGCCGAGGCGCTGGGTCTTGCTCTGCCGGGCAACGGCTCAACTTTGGCCACACACGCCGATCGTAAAGAGCTGTTCCTCGAGGCCGGTCGTCGGATCGTGGAAATCACCAAGCGTCACTATGATCTGGATGAAAAAGGCTTCCTGCCACGCGAAATCGCAACGTTCGACGCGTTTGAGAACGCGATGTCGCTGGATATTGCCATGGGCGGTTCGACCAACACGGTTTTGCACCTGCTGGCCATCGCGCATGAGGGTGAGGTGCATTTCACCATGACCGACATGGATCGCCTGAGCCGTCAGGTGCCGTGTCTGTGCAAGGTCGCGCCCAATACTGAGAATGTTCATATGGAGGACGTGCACCGCGCCGGTGGCATCTTCTCGATCCTTGGCGAACTTAGCCGCGCCGGGCTGCTGCACGAAGATTGCAGCACCGTGCATTCGGCAACCATGGGCGAAGCGATTGCCAATTGGGACATCAAGGTCGCCAACAACCCCGCAGCGCAGGACCTGTTCAAGGCCGCGCCCGGCGGTGTGCGCACGACGCAGGCATTCAGCCAGTCGAACCGGTACAAGGAACTGGACACCGACCGCGAAGGCGGTGTGATCCGATCCAAGGAACACGCGTTCAGTCAGGATGGTGGTCTGGCGGTCCTGTTCGGCAACATCGCGCGCGAAGGATGTATCGTGAAAACGGCAGGCGTTGATCCCAACAGCCTGACGTTCACCGGCTCTGCCTATGTCTGCGAAAGCCAGGATCAGGCCGTGAACGACATCCTGACCGGCAAGGTCAAAGAAGGCGACGTGGTGGTGATCCGCTATGAAGGCCCGCGCGGCGGTCCGGGGATGCAGGAAATGCTCTATCCGACGTCTTACTTGAAATCCAAGGGTCTGGGCAAAGCCTGCGCCCTGCTGACCGATGGGCGTTTTTCGGGTGGCACTTCGGGCCTGTCGATTGGCCACGTTTCACCAGAGGCCGCCGAGGGTGGCGAAATCGGGCTGGTCAAGCAAGGCGACAAGATCGAGATCGACATCCCCAACCGGACGATTCATCTGGCCGTGTCTGACGAAGAACTGGCCGCTCGCCGCGAAGAGCAGGACGAAAAGGGATGGGTGCCCGCCGCACCGCGCAAGCGCAAGGTGTCAACCGCGCTCAAGGCCTATGCTAAGCTGGCGACAAGTGCCGCGAAAGGTGCCGTGCGCCAAGTCTGACGAAGCGGTTTCCAAACCACCCAAACTGCAATAACTTCAAAGGTCTCGCTAGTTTGTTTAGCGAGACCTTTTTCTTTTGTATTCAACGATATCCATAGCACAATCGGTGAGAAGCATGACATTCTGGCGCCCGCACAAAGGTATCCGTGTCAAAGCCATCGGCTTGCATTGGCGGGGGGACCGCCTTCTTGCTGCTGAAGTCCCAAATGACGACGGTCGCATCAAGGGTGTTCGCCCGTTGGGCGGATCGGTCGAATTCGGCGAAACATGGCATGACGCCCTGAAACGTGAGTTCCGCGAAGAACTCGATGTGACGGTTGAAGTCAGAGGGCAACCGCTGGTGATTGAGAACCTGTACCAGCATGAAGGGCATCAGGGGCATGAGATCATCTTTGTGGCCGAGATTCAGTGCCCCGAGCTTTTGAACTGGCCCGACGCGCCGATTTCATTCACCGAAGACAATGGCCTGAGCTGGACAGCAGGATGGTTCAGTCTGGATGCTCTGGATACCGGCGGCCCAGAGCTATACCCGACCGGCCTGAAAGAGTGTCTGATCAATCGCTGACTCGTTCGCCTAGTCGCCCAGTTTGGCGTGAACTTCGTCCAGATCAATCTCACCGATTGGCATCTTGTTGCCCGGGTTTTCAAAATCGTATTTGAACAACTCGAAATCGTGTTTGTAGATTTCGTAGACCAGATGCATCGAAAGGTCGTCAAAGTAGTCCTCGACCGGATGCGCACGTTTGGGCCCGTGGCCTTCGGATTCATTGAATCGCGGGATTTCGGACAAATTCACAGCGTGCGGTGTCTCTAACCGATCAAGGACACTTTGCATTCCCTCATTGAACTGCTCAGTCCAGAAAATCTGATCGTACTGCCCACCATTCACGATGAAGGTCGAGACATGGCCGGACATGGCCGACCAGTGAATGTCAGGATCCATCGGGCGGCGCCAGCGGATCGTATCACGTGCAAACAGCAAAAAACGGCGGAAACTGGCGATCTGATCGAACTCACCCTTGCCATCGTCTCCGCCAACTTCGATCCCATAATTATAGATAAGCGTGGGCACCAGACTGCCCCGATACCGCTTGCCGTTGCGCTGAATGCCGCAGATCTTGTCGAAGAACGAGCTTAGAATTCGGGTGTAGGGATTGCGTACGCAAGTAAAGGCCAAGGACTTGTGATTGCGGACATTTCCCGAGATCTGATCCTGACTTGGACCGAAGGCCCATTTGTGCATCCCGTCCTTCGCGTCATGGATATCACCGTCAAAAAACTGCCCGTGATCCGAATAAAACATGATCTGACCAATGGTCGAACAGGCGCATTTCGGCACCACACGGTAAACCATGCTTTCGCTTTCGGTCATCCATGTACCGGGAAAACCCATCTGCTGTGCCTCCTTTGCTGATCTGGTCTCAAAATTGACGCGCCAGCATTCGAAACCAAAAAACCAAAAATATTCTATTTATTCAATCGCTCATCCTCAGTATCACGGTTGGAAACGGGCAGAAACGGAAAACAATAGGCCAATATGGCAAGAATTGCCTACATATTGCTATGTCACAAAGACCCTGACGCGATCATCGCGCAGGCCGAGCAATTGACCGCCGCCGGGGATTGCATGGCGATCCACTTTGACGCGCGGGCCAGTGCGGCCGCTTTCGAACGCATTTGCGAGGCTTTGAAAGACAACCCCAATGTCACTTTTGCCAGCAAGCGCATCAAATGCGGCTGGGGGGCGTGGTCACTGGTTCAGGCCACGCTGAACGCCCTGCAGGCCGCTGTGGATGCGTTTCCCCGCGCCACTCATTTCTACATGGTGTCGGGTGACTGCATGCCGATCAAATCGGCTGAGTACATCCACGACTTTCTGAACCAGAACGACGTTGATTTCGTCGAAAGCCATGATTTCCTGGAAAGCAACTGGATCAAGACCGGCATGGTTGAAGACCGGCTGATCTATCGGCATTATTTCAACGAACGCACACAGGCCAAGCTGTTTTACGGGTCGTACAATCTGCAAAAACGGTTTGGTTTGACGCGCGAGATTCCGTCAGATGTTCAGATAATGATCGGCAGCCAATGGTGGTGCCTGCGCCGCAGGACCATCGAAATGATCCTGGATTTTCTGCAAAAGCGCCCGGATGTGAAACGGTTTTTTTCGACCACCTGGATTCCGGACGAGACCTTTTTTCAGACGTTGGTGCGCCATCTGATCCCCAAGACTGAGATCGATAACCGCACGCCCACATTTCTGATGTTCTCGGATTATGGCATGCCGGTGACGTTCTACAACGATCACTATGACTTGCTTCTATCGCAAGATTACCTGTTCGCCCGCAAGATCAGCCCCGAAGCCCATGAGCTGAAGGACAGGCTGGGTCAGATGTACGCAACCGAAGGGATGACCTTTCACATCTCGAACGAAGGCCGCAACCTGTACAGTTTTCTGACAGGGCGTGGCCGGGTGGGGCGGCGCTATGCGCAACGGTTCTGGGAGGCAGGCAATTCACTGGGCCCCGAGCGCGAAGTGTTTCTGATCGTGAGCAAGAAATGGCATGTTGCCAAGAGGTTGGTGGACCAGATCGTCTCGGAAACCGACATTCCCTGCGTGGAATACCTGTTCAACGAAGAAGACACTTCTTTGCCTGATCTGGGTGGCATTGAATCGTCTCTGGCCAAGCGCACGCGGCACCGGCGCGCGGTGGCGCGCATGCTGTTTGAAAGCTTTGATTCCAACAAGCTGGTCTTGTGCGTGGATCCCGCAGATCTGGATATCATTCAGGATTTTTGCTCGGTTCAGGCCCGCAGCCATGTTCTGGAAATCGAGTGCGAGTACTCCGACGATTATCTGATCGGCCACGCCCGCCGCGTGGGGTTGGCCGGAGAAAGCAGTCCCCGGGAATCCGTGGCCCGTCTGATCCCAGCACTGCGCAGTTCACTGGTGCACGAATCCGAATTGATCCGCGAGGCAGAGTTCGACGGATACCTGCGTATCCGCGAGACCAACTCAAATATTGAGAATGAGACCGCGATTGCCGAGTTTCTGGGCGTGTCGCTGGACAAGGCGCAAGCCATCATGAGCCTTGATTATCTTTTTGCCGATTAATCTGGAGCGTCCAGCGGCGCTTTAAGGCGCCGCTGGATAATTGGTTCAAATGTCGAACTTGACGCCCTGCGCCAAAGGCAGCTCAGCCGAGTAGTTCACCGTATTTGTCTGACGACGCATGTAGGCTTTCCACGCGTCCGAGCCGCTTTCGCGCCCACCGCCAGTTTCCTTCTCACCACCGAAGGCTCCACCGATCTCGGCACCTGACGGGCCGATATTGACGTTGGCGATACCGCAATCCGACCCGGCCGCAGTCAGGAACTGCTCGGCCTCGCGCATATTCAGGGTGAACACGCAAGAGGACAGGCCTTGGGGGACGTCATTCTGCAGCTCAATCGCGTCATCAAAATCGTCATAGCCCATGACGTAGAGGATGGGCGCAAAGGTTTCGGTTTTTACCACCGCCGTCTGGCCTGGCATTTCGACAATGGCCGGTTCCATATAGACACCAGCAGGCACACCCTCGGTCACGCGACGACCACCGTGCACGGCTCCACCTTCGGCCTTGGCAGCCTCAAGCGCTGCGGTCATGGCCGTGCCCGAGGCTTCGTCTACCAACGGGCCAATCAACGTGCCTTCGACCAGTGGGTTGCCGATGGGCAATCCCGCATAGGCTTTTTTAAGACGGCCCACCAGTTCTTCGCGGATCGAGTTATGTACGATCAGGCGGCGCAGCGTGGTACAGCGCTGACCGGCCGTTCCTACGGCCGAGAACACAACCGCACGGACAGCCATTTCCAGATCGGCCGAAGGACCAACGATCATTGCATTGTTGCCGCCCAGCTCCAGAATGCACTTGCCAAAACGCTGTGCTACGATAGGTGCCACGGCGCGCCCCATACGGGTGGACCCGGTGGCCGAAATAACCGGAACGTCTTCGCTTGCGACCAAGGCCTCGCCCAGCGCCGCACCACCGATCAGGGTTTGCAGCAGGTTGTCCGGCGCATCGCCAAACCGGGCCAGCGCGCGTTCAAAGATTTTCTGGCAGGCCATCGCGGTCAGCGGCGATTTCTCGGACGGCTTCCAGATCACCGGATCACCGCAAACCAGCGCCAGTGCCGCATTCCACGACCAAACCGCTACCGGGAAGTTGAAGGCCGAGATCACCCCGACCGGGCCTGCCGGATGCCACGTCTCCATCATCCGGTGACCCGGACGTTCCGACGCAATGGTCAGACCATACAATTGACGCGAAAGACCGACCGCAAAGTCACAGATATCGATCATCTCCTGCACTTCGCCCAAGCCTTCGGATGTGATCTTACCGGCTTCCCAGCTCACCAAAGCACCCAGATCGTCCTTGGCAGCGCGCAGTTCCTCTCCCAACAGGCGGATCAGCTCGCCCCGGCGTGGGGCCGGTACTGTCCGCCATTCTTTGAACGCCGTTTTAGAACGGGCAAAGATGGCGTCCATGTCGGCAACGGGTGTCTCATGCACGTCGGCCAACACGCTGCCATCAATCGGAGACGTCACTTTGAGCGTGCCGCCGGTCAGTTCGGCCTCGGTCAGATCCAGATTGGCGAGGGTTGTTTGGGCTGTCATCACGATGTCTTTCATATCTCAGGCCGCCTTGTTCTGTTCGGTTACGTCGCCGGCGCGATAGAGCCGGCCAAATTCGGTATTGAGGAAATCGGACAGGTTCACCTGTTCTTGCCGGACAAAGCCCTTCGCAGGCAGTGCGCCGGTCCGCATCAAATCAACCACGCCCAGAACGCCTGCAGCGGTGGTGACCTGAATGGCACTCCAGATCTGCCCGTTAATCGTGCGGGCAAAGCTCTTGTTGATCAGGGACTTCTCGCGCAACGCGCCGTCGATCATGCCTTTTGCCGTGCAATAGACCAGCACCACATCCTGATCAGTGCGCGGGAGTGCAGTTTCAAAAATGTCCTTCAACAGATCGCGGCGGTGCTCCAGCCCAAGGTCCTTGAGAAGCAGTTTGAGTATGTCGCAATGACCCGGATACCGGATCGAACGGTAAGACACTGCCCGCGCCTTGCCGTCCAGCGTTTCGGGCAAGGTGCCCAATCCGCCAGAGGTGTTGAAGCATTCGTACTCCACCCCGTCATGGCCAAGCAGCTCATAATCCTCCAGCGGAGCGGTCTTGACCCGTTCACCATTCACAATGGCATCGCAAGGGTTGCAGTATTCGTTGATCAACCCGTCGGTGGACCAGGTCAGATTGTATTTCAACGCGTTGGTTGGATAGAGCGGCAGCGCCCCCACCCGCATATGCAGGCTGTCGATTTCATCGAATTCCGCCGCCAGCGATGCCCCCGCGATACCGACAAAACCCGGTGCCAAACCACATTGCGGCATGAATGCCGTATCACTGCCTTGTGCCAAGTCACGCACCGCATTGGTCGCCGCGACATCTTCGGTCAGGTCAAAGTAATGCGCACCAGCGGCCTTGGCCGCCTTGGCAATTTTCGGCGTCAGAAAGAATGGGGCCGCCGAGACTACGGCATCGAACCCACCCAGACCTTCGGTCAGTTGCACTTCGTCGCTCACATCAATTTGCCGGGTCGAAATGCCCTGCTTGTTCAATGCTGATAACGCAGCCAAATCGCGGTCGGCCACTGTGACCGAGTAATTGGCCGATGACTTCAGCAAGGTCGCGATCATCTGACCGATCTTGCCTGCTCCGATGACACAAATGTTCCAGCTCAAAACGCGCCTCCTCTTTCGTTTTTGAAAGTATGAGGCCGCTTCTGTCCGAAACGCAGGGGCAATCTTGACGAAATCGTGGTTATGCTTGTCATATTGACAAGATTTTTGTCGATTCGTCGCACCACCTGTGCGAGCTTCCGCGCTCGGCGGCACGATGAACGACATGATCACCCTATGGCTGCAACGCAATTGGCCCAATCAACAACGCCAGTGATTTTTATATTCAGATATTATACAGTACGCTCAATTGGACCCTTTTGTTCGCGCATATCAATATGTTCAATCGGTCCGCCCAGCGCGGGAAATTACGTCAGGCCGGTTTTCTATTCCGTATGACCGATGGGTGCCTGACCCAAAAACAAGCTTCTGCGTTGGGTCTTTGACAATTTTCACGGCGAAGTTCAGGGGGGACAAGACGTGCCTAAAGATCCAATTGAAAGCTCTCAATCATTCAATCCATCCCAAGACGATCTGAAATTGATAGACGAGGTTCTGCCATCCAAGGATCCATCAGTCATTCATTCGAAATTCGAGTTCTACGAAGTATCCGAAGAGATGGTCCTGCCCTCTGAGGGTATGTTTGTGGTCCTTGGCGGCATGGTTCAGCTCCGGCAGGACAAAGCGGTTCTCGCGACCGCAGACACCGGGGACTATTTTTACGAAGAACATCTCGAAATCGAGGACATTCCCGTCAGTCTTCAGGCGCTGGCCACTCCGGGCACCCGATTGGCCTATCTGCCCAAACACCAATGGAAGGCAATCCCGAAAAAGATCAAGGATGCCTGTGAAGATACGCTGTTTGGCGATCTGGTCAGTGTGCATCTGAAGAACTATCAACAGCCGATCAATTGCTGCAGCGTGACCGCTGCAGCCCTTAGCATGTCGGCGCTTGGGTTCAGCTACGAAGTCAACGACATCTTTCGCGAATGCGGCTTACCGACCTCGTTTGTCGTAAACGACGGAATATCGCTGGGCGAACTTTTCGATGTTGCCTGCACATTCATCCATACTCAGGACCTGCGCGATGTCATTCAGGTGCAGGCCTATTTCATGGATGAGGCCACGACATCCGTGGATCTGCTGCTTGAGGCAATAGACGAATCCAATCGGCTGGGTGGAAAGAACGATATTCTTGTGGCGAACTTTCAAGTCGGTGTCGCACATGGCAAGGAGAACATGCCGGGCGGCCATTTTGCCATTATCGCAAAGTGCAACCCAAGCACCGGCCTTGTGCATATGATGGACGTTCACCCGGAAAAGTACGGCAAGCTATGGGTGACAACCATTGATCGTCTGTGGGCCGGGATGACCGACCGCGATGGAACATCGATGCGATCACGGGGGATGCTGCGGTTTTCGGCGCTAGACGCAGTCAAAACATACCTGCAAACCCTGAAGCAGGACTGCAATTATGTCGACAGTACGGAATACCTGGCCAAGGACCCTAAAATGCGGCGCAACCTGTTCAGGCGGGCCAGCCCGAACATGAATTCGATGGGCGTTCTTGCGGAAAGCCTGGCCATCCTTGGGGATGAACAGGTTGACGAGGATAAACTGCTAAGGGCAACGCAAACCGATTTGGCCGAAGCGCTTAGCCGTGTGTCGACAGCCCGGGAAATGCACGCGATGGCGCAACGGTACCTAAGTCAGGAACCGGACGTGCATCTGGGCAGCTCTTTCCGCAGCTATGCCAATCGTTCGGACAAAAGCATCAGATCACCCGAAGACTGGTTCCGCTACCAATTGCTAGGCCTGAACGAACACAAAGATTGTCGTCATCTGATGATCAATATCGATTTCAATAAGGTACTGGGGTCTGAGGTCATTTGTCCCCCAAAGAATGCGTTCCGTGAAACGGCCCTGTTGGAGGAGTTCTGGTGCCTGTGTATCGCTTATAAAGAGGCAACCGATATGGTGACGGTTGTGGACATGAGCCCCGCAACCTCACAGGTATGGCAAGCACCGCGCGGGCATTTGTTCCGCGGCCTTCGAGACCTCAAGGACCCGGCCTTGCTCGTGATCGAAAAACACGATCCGCCCGAAGACCCCAGCGATGTAGACCAGGTCGTCAAAAACAACCCGCTTGTTCTTTTTTATGCGGATGAAGACCCCTGGTCCTACATGCTGCGCAGTATCCTGGCCAATATCGGCATCACCGACATCAAGCTGATTGATGTCGAGGGGCATGGTGCAAATGTTATGAAAATGCGCCGGCAACTGATCGCCCGAACCGGTAAGGAAACCGTTCCGTATCTGTTTTTCAATGGCGTTTGTCTGGGCCGGCGAAACGACATCGTTGACAGTATCCTGAAAGGTGAATTTCAGAAGGACGTGGAAAAGGCCGGGTTGCCGGTTCTGCTGCGTCATGAATCCCCCAGCTTGGACAAGAACATCTTTGGGTACCCCAAGGGCGGGCTGACCGATGCCCCCAGCGAAAAGCGCAACGTGTTGCTGTGTGCTTGCGGATCATCGGCGGCGGACAAGGTGCCGCAACTGGTGAAGAAAATCACCGATGCCGGCCACAATGTGAAACTGATCCCTTCCGTGTCCGCTGAAAGGTTCTTTCGCGATATTGAGATTGAAGCGGATGTCGAGATTGAAAGGGGATATGAGCCCGAGAAGGTCGAGGACTATATCTCTCACAACGACTATTACCGCGACGACGACGAATGGAACTTTCGATACACCAAGTTCGGCATGCCGCTGCGAGCCTCGCATCTTGCGTTGTGTGATTGGGCCGATTGCGTGATCGTGGCGCCCGTGACCTGCAATACAATGGGCAAGATCGCCAATGGGATTGCCGACAATCTGCTGACCTCGGTCTTTGTCGCCTGGCAGTACCGGAACAAACCGGCGATCCTTTGCCCGGCGTGTAACACCAACATGTGGAACAACGTCACAACCCAAAGGAATGTCGAAAAGCTGCGCGATCTGGGTGTTGATTTGGTCGGTCCCCGCAAAGGGCGATTGTCGAACGGCATGATGGGGATCGGTATGATGGCCACCCCGGACCAGATCATGGAAGTTCTGGACGAAGCGTTCGAGGAACTGGCCGATCAGGAACACAACATCTGCAAATGGGCGCAAGAGGCCGCAGCTTCGGATGAGTTCGCGCAATGGCGCCGTGTTTTCGACGCGATTGAAAACGGGATGGCCGGGATCGACATCGTGGATGAGCACAATGGCGATACGCTGTTGCATTACGCAGCTGGCGGCGAAGGTGAGTTGCATGAAAACGGAAAGGGCTTGGGCAAACCTGACATTGAGGCCGCGCAAGAGCTGATACGGCGCGGCATCAACGTGAATGCGACCAACGACCATGGGTTTACCAGCCTGCACGTGGCGGTGATGAACAACTCGGTTGATATGGTCAAAACTCTGTTGGCCGCAGATGGCATTGACGCAAGTTCGTGCATCCACTTCCTGCAAAGCCCCAAAAACGCCGAGGACGTCAATGAAGCCAAAATCTCGAGTAAAGTGCTGACCATGCTGGATGACTGGGCTAACAGCCACACGCTTGCGGAGATCGAGGAAGAGAGCGAAGACGATGTCGTAGATGACCGTGAACGTACCTATCTCTACTTCACCTATGGCTCGTTGAAGAAAGGCTTCCCAAACCACGAAGCCCACGCAGATGTGCTGGGCGATTTCGTTGGCAAGGCCGTGACCCGACAGCGAATGCCCCTAATCGTGCCGCATGAGCCGCATTGCGATAATCCGAATTGTGGTTACCTGCATCGGATGGCCACGCTGGTCGACCAGAAAGGCCGTGGCAAACCGATCCACGGAGAGGTGTATCGGGTGACTTCGTCCGGTATGAAAGAACTCGACAAGCTCGAAGGTTTTTACGAACCTGGATCACCCGAGAACGTCTACGTCCGTAAGCGGATCAACGTGCTGATCGAGGGCGTAATGAAACCCGCATATGCCTATGTGATCGCGCAGCCCACCAAGTATCTGGATCAGTTGGAGAAGGGCGCAGCCGGGGTTGTCGGGGAATACACGCTGGACATGGCCACAGGCACATTAAAACCCGGATGGCAGCCGCCCGCCTAGTTTTGAACCTGTATCCCGACCTCATCCTTAGGGCTGTCCTTGAGGCTGAGGTTATAGGCCGTGATGATCACCATGCACGACAGGACAAAGGGCCAGAAAAAGGCCTTGGGTATTAGGTTGTCTTTATAGTGGATGAACCACAGGGACGGCACGGCCTCGGCTGCAAAGAAGTAGGTGTTTACCGACACTGCCAGCAGCAGGAAATACATCAGGAAAAAGAACGATTCCATGTAGATCACAGGCGATCCGGCGAACCCTTCACGCAATTGTACATGCGCCAGCAGGATCACGAAAAACAGGACCGAGCAGGTGCCGATAACGCTGGACGTACTGAAATCGTGCCGTTCCACCAGATTGGGGCGTCGCGTGACTGTCATGACGGCCCCGAACAACAGCATCGTCACAACAATCAGGGGGATCATGTGAACGATAAAAGCATTCGCAAAGTTCCGTTTGATGACGAAGTTATAGTGCAGCTCGGGCAGGTTGGTCTGATATTCGTTCTTGCCGATGCCCAGGGTCGTATCCAGATCGGACAGGCGATAGTCGAAATATGTGTTTTCACGCTCCCATGTTCCCATGACGATCCGGTTGTCGATACCAAAGATATCGTCCGGCCCAGTGGCCGGATATGCCGAAAAGTCGGGGATTAGAGCCACATTGACGTCAAACTCGCCCGGCCAGAATCGGACCCAGACGGTTTTGTGGTCAAAAGGATAGCTGGTATAGTCAAAGGCCTGGCGCAGGGTCTGTTCAAAATACCAGCCGATCAACTCGGACCCGCCCTGATCTATCCTGTAGGCTTCTTCAATCAGGCCACTCGCTGCCTCGGCAGCTTCCGGCAGGATGAACCCCACTTCGCCTTCGGCTGGTTTGATGGCGTCATGCACACCGTCCTCATAATGCTGCCAGATATAGCCGCTGACATGCACATCGCTGGCACCGGTAAAACTGAAAGATTTGATGAATATGCCAGTTTTGACCTGATAGCCTGGCAAATTGGGAAGGTCTTGCAGATAAGCGTCGACCGACGCCTGATCTGGCAGTTGCGTCGGATCCTCGTCGAAATGGTTCAGTTCAATCCAGAGTTTGAACAGAACAAGGGCCAGACCCAGCGTAACAAAACCCGAGATCAGCCAGACTTTCTTTTCTATGCTCATTCAGCCCCTCACCTGATTAGTCCAGCGGCCCGACCAGCGATTGTTTGATGCCCAGGTTCTGAAACCGCGCCTTCAATTCATCGAACCCTTCATGGGCCGTCAAAGGGATGCCCCAACCCCCGCATTCAGCCAGTGTTCGAGCCTGCAGGATCGACAGATCAACCATCGGCAAGGGCTCATCCGCTGTGAAATCGGCCAAGGCATCTGCGTACCGCGTGGCTTCGTCCCACTGCTTGCGCGCCAACATGACGGCAGCGGCGTCCGTATAGAAATGCAGGTGGCTATGGCCAACACAGCCTTCGGCGATGATCTTCTCGCCAAGCTTTAGGTTTTCATCCTGCGCAGTTGGGTCCTCTTCGGCCATGGCCAAAGCTGACAGCGCTTTTGGTCCGACAAAATTCCGACCGTGTTCAAGGGCAATGTCGACCGCGCGGCGACCGGTTTCGCGCGCCTGTTCCAGTTGTCCGGCATAGACCTGCGTGCGGGCAAGGTGTTCCAGCGCCTGCGCCTCAAGGCGTTTCGCGCCAACGCGGTTTGCGATCTCGGCAGACAGGGTAAAGACGTCCAGCGCCTGATCTATTTCCCCTAAAAAGGTGTGCGCGACACCCAAACAAGTTTGTGCCACGCATTCCGGAACAAAGGCGAAATACTTCTGTGACACCTCGATGGCTTCCTGCGCATCCAACTTTCCTTGCGCTACATCGCCGGTATAGCTGCGCGCGACGCTCAGATTGTGCAGGTTTGCGGCCAAATCACGGACCAAACCCTTTTCCCGCGCCCGTTCGACCGCCTGCGTGTAGAATCTCGTTGCGGTCTGCATCGTGGCATTCATGAAATTGGCGTCGCCAAATCCACTGAGCGCGCCAACTTCAAGTCGCGCGGATTCAAGCTTTCTGGCCAGTGTTAGAGCCTTTTCATTACTCTCAAGCGCCTTTGTCACCTGCCCCAGCGGGAAGTATACATTGCCACGCACATAGTTGATCTGGGCAATGTCGCGGTCAGACCCACAGCGTTCCGCAGCTGCCTCGGCAATGTCCAGACTTTCCAGTGCTTCCTGATACAAGCTGGCCTGCCGCGCGGCCTGCGCCAGGCCGATTTGTGCGCGGCAGATTTGTTCATCCGTCTCGGCCAGTTCTGCGGCCTCTTTGAATTCTCGCAGGGCATCGTTGGACAGGCCCTGCAACCGGTGCGTCTCACCCCGGGCGCAGAACAGATCAAAGCGAACCCCTGCGGGTGCTGGCAGTTCCAGCCCCCGTTCGATCAATGGGCTGGCATCGTCGAACTGAAAGACTTGTATCAGCTTGTCCGCGGCTTCCAGATAAGCCTGGGCCGCATGGGTTGCACCCGCGCGATCCAGATGCTGCGCCCGCAGGGTGGCGTCACGGTCCTCAAACCAACTCGCGGCCTGACGATGCAGGCGCGCGCGTTCGGATTTCACCAAAGTTGCATAAGATCCGTCGCGGATCAGCGCGTGGGCAAACATCAGATCGGCCTCAGCCTCGCGGATCAGGGCCGAGCGGATCAGAGTCGAGGTATCCAGATGCCCTTCGCCCAGTAGGAAATTCAAAACCTCGGGCGAAAATCTCTGCCCCAGCACGGATGCCGCTTGAATCGACGTCCGGCTGGTCCGGTCCAGCGAATCCAGACGGGACTGAACAATGCCCTGAATGCTGCCGGGAACGGATTCCTGTTTCAGCACATCGATATTGCGCAATAACTGCTCAAGAAACAGCGGATTGCCCCCGGCGCGTTTCACGCAGGCGTCTAACAGTTCAGGATCGATCCCGGTGAACTCTTCGACCAGTTGTCGGGCTTGTTCGTCCCCCATCGGCGCCAGTTCCAGCTTGGATATCAGGGCACCATCCGTCGCAATTTGCCATTCGCGGTCGATCGGATCGCCTTCCACGCGGCTGGTCATTAGCAACACGCAGGGCAGATTACGTGTCATCGCCGCGATATGGGCGCAAGCTGTCAGGATCTCGGGTGAAGCCCAGTGGATATCCTCGATATGGATCAACAAAGGCGTTTCCTGGCTGCGGGCCGAAATCAGGTCGTCGATGACCTGACGCCGCCCCCGCAGACGGGTTGCATTGTCCATCACCGCATAGACCTCGGCCAGACCGGGGTCTTGTTCAAGCTCAAGCAGCGCATTCAGATGCGCGGCATTCGCCGCTGTTACCCAACCCTTGCTAATTGCATCCTTCGCGACAGATGCACAGGTTTCCGTATCATCCGTCGGCTCCAGCCCCAGAATACTGCGTGTCACGGATTGGATAGCTGAATGCCCCTCGCGCGCGCCGAAATCCATGACCACGCCATTGTGGACGGAATAGGACAGGCCGTCGGCCAGCTCAGCCACCTGTTCCGACAGGTGGGTTTTGCCGATGCCCGGCTCGCCCAGTACGATATGGACTTCACCCTTACCGTGCCGCTGGCATCGATCGAACGTTGCCGAAAACAGGGACAGCTCTCGCTCGCGGCCCACAAAGCGATGCCTGCGCGACCGGATGTTGCGCGCCATCCGGTCCAGCCGCCACAGCTCAACCGGATCACCAAGGCCTTTAATCGCCTTTTCGCCCATCGATTCACCGACGAAAAGCGGCCCTAACGCACGCTGAATGTCATGTGAAACCAGAGTTTCCCCCGGCGCTGCCATGTCGGTGATGCGCGACGCCAGGTTCACACCATCACCTGTCACAGTGTATTCCGTATGGGCCTGACTGCCTGTCGTACTGGCAATCACCTGTCCTGATGCAATCCCGATATGGCAGGTCAGCGGAGGGTTCAGGCCGGGCAGAACCGTGTGAATTTCCAGCGCGGCCCGTGCGGCTCGTTCGGTATCATTCGTGTGCGAGATTGGCGCGCCGAACACGGCCATGACCGCATCGCCAATATGCTTGTCGATCCGGCCACCGTATTTTTCGACGACCTTGTCCACCCTGGTGAAAAACGCGTTGAGCAGCGCGTGCATGTCTTCGGCATCCAGTTCACTGGTCAACCGGGTAAAACCGGTCAGATCGGCGAACATGACTGTCACCTGGCGCTTCGCAGGCTCCAGCGATTCCTCAGGCTGAAATGGCGGAGCGGTTTCGAACGTCTCAAGCTCGGCAATCGCGCGCAAAAGCCGCCGGCGGTCGCCGACAGCAGTGACTCCGATTTCGATCAGGTCTTCACCCGTCAAATCGGGTAAAATTCCAAAATCAATTTTGTTATCCAAAAAGGCCTGCGCGTAGTCAGATAATCCAAGTGCGCTTAGCCAGTCCCTAAGGTCCTGAGACATTTCGCCCCTCTGAAGCCCCCAACTCCAAAGACAGACGTAGCACAACAGACCCGGATGAGTCTGCAAAGTTTGAATATTTTAATGTATATGCACACCCAATTGCCCGCGTGACGGGCAATTGGGTTTTTGGAATTAGATCTCGGCCTCTAGCCCGTCCGTCGACAGATCGTCCAGTTTCGGCATTAACCGCAGCAGCTCGTTTGCATATTCGGTCTGCGGGTTGGCGAAGAGTTCGTTGGTTTCTTGAAGTTCAACCACCTTGCCCTGCTTCATCACGGCCACCCGATCACACATCTGACGCACCACCGGCAGGTCGTGGCTGATAAACAGCAGCGTCAGGCCCAGATGTTCCTGCAAATCTTTCAGGATGTTCAGGATTTGCGCCTGAATTGACACGTCCAGCGCGCTGGTCGGTTCGTCACAGATCAGGAACCGCGGCTGCGTTGCCAGCGCGCGGGCAATCGAGATCCGCTGTCGCTGACCGCCCGAGAATTCGTGCGGGTATTTCAGCCCGGCCTCATGGCCCAGCCCGACCTGATCCAAAAGCTCGTCCACGCGGCGCTTGATGTCGGACCCTTCCATCAGCTTATGATGGCGGATCGGTTCGGCCACGATATCGTCGACCCGCATCCGGGGGTTCAGCGACGAATAAGGGTCCTGGAAGATCATCTGGATGTTCTTGCGATAGGCATCCAAAGCGGCCCTGTTGGTCAGATCACTGACCACCTGCCCCTCAAAGGTGATCGTACCGCCATCAACCGGGTACAGCCCCGCGATCATCCGCGCGATGGTAGACTTGCCAGAGCCGGATTCACCCACGACCCCGAACACCTCACCCGCACGAATGTCGAAGCTTACGTCGTCAACGGCGGTGAAATAAGTGCGGTCCCACGGCAGCAGGCCTTTGCGCTGCAGGAACTTCTTGGTCAGATTGCGGATTTCGAACACCGGTTTGCTGGTGTCGTTGTCCACCTTGGGCCAGTGCCGGGCCATATCGTCGATGGCAAAACGGGTCTCACGCCCGCCATAGCTGATCTGCGGAAAGCGGTGCAGTTTCAGAGTCGGGCGCGGAACAGCGGCGATCAGTGACTTGGTGTATTCGTGCGTGGGCTGACCCATGACCTGAGACGTCGGGCCGGTTTCCACCACCTTGCCCGCATACATGACCGTCACCTTGTCCGTGGTATCCGCGATCACGCCCATGTCGTGAGTGATCAGGATAACGCCAACCTGCCGTTCCAGCGCCAGCTCTTTGATCAGGTCCAGAATCTGCGCCTGAACGGACACGTCCAACGCCGTGGTCGGTTCATCCGCGATAATCACGTCCGGCTCGGTGCACAGCGCAAGAGCGATGACCACACGCTGCCGCATCCCACCTGAGAACTGGTGCGGATATTGGTCCAGCCGCGTGTCCGGGTCAGGAATGCCCACCCTGTCGATCAGATCACGGGCACGCTGGTTCGCCTCGGCATCCGTTCCGCCCAGATGGGCCTGGATCGTCTCGGTCAGCTGTTCGCGCACGGTAAACAACGGGTTCAGCGAGGTCAGAGGATCCTGGAAGATCATCGAGATTTTCTTGCCACGCAGGCCGCGCATTGCGACGGCATCCAGACCGCTGATCTGGTCGCCGCTCAGCTTGATGGTGCCGCTGGCAATCCGGCCGGGCCGGTCCAGCAAACCCATGATGGCCGCTCCGATTGTGGATTTGCCCGCACCGGATTCGCCCACCAGACCGTGGATCTCGCCCGGTTCAACGGACAGGTCCACGTGGTCCACGGCGGTAAACAGTTGGCGGCGCGTCGGGAATTCGACCGTCAGGTCGTTGATCGTCAGAAGGCTCATGTTATCACCGCAGCTTGGGGTTCAGCGCGTCGCGCAGCCAGTCGCCCAGCAGGTTGACAGACAGGGCCAGCGCCAGAAGGGTGCAGGCCGGGAAGAACAGGATCCACCACTCACCCGAGAACAGGAAGCCCTGTCCGATACGGATCAGTGTTCCCAGCGACGGCTGGGTCGGCGGTGCACCCACGCCCAGAAAGCTGAGCGTTGCCTCGGCGATAATCGCCAGCGCCAGCGAAATCGTGGCAATAACCAGAACCGGGCTGAGAACATTGGGCAGTATATGGCGAAACATGATCGGAATTGGCCCGCGCCCGATCAGACGGGCGGCCTGTACGTATTCCTTGTTCTTTTCCACCAGCGCAGCGCCGCGTACGACCCGCGCAAATTGCACCCAATCGGACAGGGCAATCGCGATGATCAGAACATAAATCGCCATCTCGTTGCGGTATTCGGGGGGCGTAACCCCCTTGGCGATACCAAAGATGAGCATCGCAACCAGAATGGCCGGGAAGGTCAGCTGCACATCGGCAATCCGCATGATGAGCGTCTCGACCCAACCGCCAAAATACGCTGCAACCAGCCCAAGGATGACACCTATGATCAGCGCCAGCATCACGGCTGACACGCCGACAAACAATGAGATGCGCATGCCATATAGAATGGTCGAGAATACATCGCGTCCCTGATCGTCGGTCCCCAAAAAGAAGGTTTCCTGCGTAAAGGCATTGGGCGTGCCCGGCGGCGTAAAGCCGTTCATCAGGTTTAGCGATGCCGGATCAAACGGATTATATGGTGCGATGACCGGGGCAAAAACGGCGGCCAGCAAAAGGATCAGCACCACCAGTGAGGCGATCAAGGCAACCGGAGAATGCCGGAAGGACCACGCAAAATCGCTGTCCCAGAACTTGGCAAATCGCGATTTGGTGGGGGCGGTCGGAGTTTCGATGGTATCGGTCATGTGGCCCTCGCGTCGACACGCAGGCGCGGGTCAATGGCATAATAAAGAAGATCGACGATCAGGTTGATCGAAACGAACATGACCGAAATCAACATCAGATAAGCGGCCATGACAGGGATATCGACAAACTGGATCGCGTTGATGAACAGCAGGCCAACACCCGGCCATTGGAACACCGTCTCGGTGATGATGGCGAACGCGATGATCGAGCCCAGCTGCAGACCGGTGATCGTGATCACGGGAACCATAGTGTTCTTTAGCGCGTGGCGGAAGTTGATCACCCGGTCCGACAAACCGCGAGCGCGTGCAAACCGGACATAATCGGCGCGCAACACCTCAAGCATTTCCGACCGGACCAGGCGCATGATCAGCGTCATCTGATACAGACCCAGCGTAATCGCAGGCAGGATCAGCGCCTTGAGGCCAGAAGTCGTCAAGAAGCCGGTGGACCAGTTGCCAATCATAACGGTCTCGCCCCTCCCGAAGCTGGGTAAGAGGTCTAATTCAACCGAGAAAATGTAGATCAATAAGATCCCGATCAGGAAAGTCGGTAGGGACACCCCGATCAGGGAAACGGTCATGATGACATTCGCAGCAATCCCTTGTCGTCGGATGGCTGTGAACACGCCCAGCGCAATCCCCATGGTGATTGCCAGAAAGCCGGAAACAAAAGCCAGTTCCAGTGTGGCCGGCGCGCGCTCGGCTATGATGGTCGAGACAGGACGTCCCTGACGATAAGACACACCGAAATTGCCTTGAACGGCATTTTTCAGAAACTTGTAGTACTGAACCGGAAACGGCTGATCCAGCCCCAGTTCAGCCCGCAGCCGGTCGATATCGGCTTGCGTACGCTCCTGACCAAGCATGTTGTCGATCGGATCGCCGACAAACCGGAACATAGAGAATGCGACCAGACCCACGACCAGCAGTACGATCACGGATTGGAGCATCCTTCGGACGATATATGCGAACATTCACTTTCCCCATTGATCCGCTTCTCTATGCACGGGTCGGCTAAATGGTCAAGGTATCGCTAACGGGATGGTATCAGAGCGATCCTTATTTCCTGCGTCATCGGCTTTGAGCAGGGTACGTTGCGGATTGGCGGCGCCGAACCGGCCCTCGCCAATCCAATGCTAAAACGTCTTCAGTTTACGGTCACCCAGCGCAGCAAAAAGAAGTTGTCGGGGCGCTGTGTCAGCTCGACATTGCTGCGCGTGCCCCAGACCAGTGGCTGAACATACATGGGCACATAGACCTGTTCGTCCTGAATGATCTTAGCCACTTCGTCCAGCATGGCCTGACGCTTAGTCTCATCCAGCTCGGATTGGATGGCAGGCAGCAGTTCATCCACGCGTGCGTTCGAGAAGCCGCCGAAGTTCCAGCTGCCCAGCTTTTTCTCTTCGTTTGGCGTCGCGACTAGGAACCGGACCGGGTGTTCGGCGTCAAATGTGCCGGGGCTCCAGCCCAGCAGGTACATGTCATAGTTATCCTCGCGCAGCTCGGGCCAGTAATTGCGCACAGGCATCGCTTCCAGCTCGGCCGTGATCCCGATCTGGGCCAGCATGCTGACTACTGCCTGACACACCGCTTCGTCGTTCAGATAGCGGTCATTGGGGCATTTCAGTCCAAATGAGAATCCATCGGCGTAGCCTGCCTCGGCCAGCAGAGCCTTGGCACCCTCAACGTCAAATGCGGGACGTTCGGCATGGGCCGCAGAATAGCCGCTCATGGCTGGGCTCACCAATTGCGAGGCCGCTTCGGCATTGCCGCGCATGATGGTGGCCAGAATGGCATCGACATTCACCGCCTGCGCCACCGCCCTGCGGACGCGCGGGTCGCGGAACGGGTTCGGCTTGCCCTCATCGTCGGTATACTTCAGCGTCTCAGCCTCGTGATCAAAGCCCAGCATGATCACGCGGGCCTCGATCCCCTTGATGACTTCGACATCACTGTCTTCCTGCAGGCGCGCGACGTCCTGGATTGGCACCGGGTTGATCATATCCACATCACCCGACAACAGCGCCGCAACGGCGGTCGCAGGGTTCTGGATCGGGTTAAACTCGGCGCGGGTGATATTGTGCTCGACGTCGCCCCACCAGCCCGCATGAGGCTCCAGTACGGTTTTCAGACCAGGCTCACGCTCGGTGACCATGAATGCACCGGTGCCATTGGCATTGATCGTCGCATAATTGCCGGTCTCTTTGTCTGGGACGGCGGCATCATTCGCCTCGGTCCAGCCTTGATCCATGATCATCCAGTTGGCAATCGAAGACGGGAACAACGGGTTCGGCGCGGTCGTCATGATATCGACAGTATAATCGTCGACCACGATCACCTCACTGACCGGCGCAAACCAGCTGCGGGTATCCGCAGCCTCGCCCGAGGCGCGCTGATAGCTGAACAGAACGTCCTGCGCATCAAAGGTACTGCCGTCGTGGAAGGTCACGCCCTCGCGCAGCTTGAAGCGCCAGCCGTCGCCTTCGCCAATCGGCTCCCAGCTGACAGCCAGGGCGGGCTGAACGCTCATGTCCTTGTCGCGGCGGACCAGTCCTTCGTAGACGTTGTTAAGAAATCCCAGAACCGGAGCCGAATTGACCGCGTGCGGGTCCATGGTTTGCGGGTCCGTGGTGGAGGCCCATTTGAAATCTGCAGCTTGAACACTGGTGGCAGCCAGCATTGCAATGCCAATGGCGCTGTTCCTGAGGATCATTGTTATGTCTCCCTGTTTCTGTGGTTGAGTTTTCTTGGTTTTTGCCGCATGCGCAAGGAAATCTCAGATCGCAACAAAAAACAGGGCGCGAAAATCGCGCCCTGTCTGATCGTCAAAGGTTTTGACTTACTTAATGGTGAAGTATTTGACCTTGGGCTGGTCTTCGGCATCCACTTCAATGCCGACACCGTCAGCCATACCCCAGTTCAGAACCTGGTGATGAATGGGTATGTAAAGCGCCTCATCCTGCACGACACGCCAGATGTCGGCGATGTCGGCATTCCGGGCGTCCAGGTCGGTGTTCGAAGCGAGCGACTTGATCTTCGTGTCCAGCGCGTCGTCCTGATAGCCGGTTCCGTTCCATGTGCCGATGTCGTCTTCGCGACCGTGGACAAGGAAGTTGAAGATGTATTCCGAGTCATATGTCGGAACACCCCAACCCAGCATGTAGAAATCTGTCTTGCCATCGGTGATCAGCGGGAAGTGCTGCGCCTTGGGCTTTGCGTCCAGATTCACAGTCACGCCGATCTGGCCCAACATCCCCACGGCCGCCTGACAGATCCCTTCATCGTTGATGTATCGATCATTCGGGCAGTCCAACCGGAGCGAGAAGCCATCGGCATAACCTGCCTCTGCCATCAGTTCCTTGGCTTTTTCCAGATTAGTGGCGGATTCGCCGTCCATCGCTTCGGTCCAGCCGTTCACGAAAGGCGGTGCGATCATGCCCGCAGGCTGCGACTGGCCGCGCATAACGACCTGCTTGATCGCATCACGGTTGATCGCCATCGACATCGCCTGACGCACGCGCACATCGGCCAGAGGGTTCTTGCCGTCTACGTTGTCTGCTTCGATATCGTCCGCACCCTGGTTCATGCCAAAGAAGATCACACGGTTCTGTGGGGCTTGCTTGACCATCAGGCCATCGGCGCCATTGACGCGGTCAATGTCTTGCACCGGCATATCCTGCAGGAAGTTCACCTCACCCGACAACATCGCCGCAACGCGGGTCGCGGCGTTCTGGATGGGGGTATAGACGATTTCGGTCACTTCCATGGGGAACTGGTCGATGCCCCAATAGTTGTCGTTGCGCACCATCACGGTTTTGACGTCAGGCTCGCGGCTTTGAAGGACATAGGGCCCCGTACCGTTGGCGTTGGTGGTGGCAAAGGTGATCTCGCCACCCTCGAAATCCTGCACATTGACAGTGTTGTTTGCCTCGGCCCAGCCTTTGTCCAGAATGAACAGGTTGGTCAGGTTCGACGGCAGGATCGGGTTCGGACCATCGGTGACGATCTCGACGGTGTAATCGTCCACCGCGCGCACTTCGGTGATCGAACCGATCAGCTCTTTCATGTCCGAATTCGGCTGCTTGGCCCGCTCAAAGCTGAACACCACGTCTTCGGCGTTGAAGTCCGCGCCATCATGGAATTTCACGCCCTCGCGCAGTTTGAAGACCCAGACATTCGGGTCATCAGCCTTGGGACCCCACTCGGTCGCCAGCGCAGGTTCAAACGCGCCTGTTACGTCGCGAATGATCAGCGGCTCGTACATCTGGTGCCGTATTGTGTGTGACGGGCCTTCGTTTTGCGAGTGCGGATCCAGCGTCAGCGCGTCACCAGCACGTGCCCATCGCAGCGTTTCCGCCGATGCGGCACCCGCCATCAATGCGGTCGCACTGGCAGCGATCATCAAGTTCTTCAGGATCATTATAATCTCCCCGTTTTTTCGTTGGTACCGTTCCGTGGAACGGCAGACCGGTTTTGTCGGTCTTGGTAGTGCTGATCATCCAGATCATTCTGAAGGTTGCAACACCAGATTGTGAACTATTTGGATTTCCGATCAAATTTGAAAAGCCGACATATCGCGAACACCCGATTCAGCGCAAAATGACCGAGCGCTGATGCGGATCATCCGGGAAAACGCGCCCGGATTGGACACATTGAAAAATATGCCGGAACACCAGGCCCGCCTCGCCGCCCGGCGAAACCGGACCAATATACTTGTGGCCGGTGGGGGTGTCATAGGCCGTATTGATATCGTCACAGTCGACCTGAAATATGTTATGCGGCGTTCGATCGATATTCTCTGGCCCCGTATGTCCCAAACGGCGAGACGCCACTTTGTTCTTGAGGTTTGCTGCCTTGCTGGCCCGCAGCGCGAGATCGTCGGATGCGAAATAAACAACCACATTCCGCGACGCATGGCTGACCAGCACACCGGGCTCATGTTCATGCACGGTTTCATTGACGACATCTGCGGCGACCATGAATGTGTTGCGAAACAACAGCGGCACGCCCGACGCCAGATCATACCGATCCCATTCCATCAACGTCTGGCGCAAAACCCGATTGCCCATCGAATGCGCCAGCAGGTTGATCCGTTTCAGGCAGGGGGCAGATTCGGGCTCGTTATCCTCACTGTTGCGCCATTCCAGGAAACGCTCCAGCACCCGCGCAAAGGAAAAGCCGCTTTGGTCCGCGGATTTCTGGTCATCCCAGTATTTCTGAACGATCCCCTGCTTGGCGTCGCTGGGCCAGATCAGAGGCAACAACATCACTTCACCGGGTTTGGCCTGATCGCACAGACGCTGAAGCTCGGCCGTTGTTTGAAACACATCGTCGGGCAGGTTGTTGAACCCGTGCAAGTATAACAGGATCTGACGGCAATCGCTGTCGCGCACCCGCCGCAAGAGCTCTTTGCTGGTAATTTCGGTGTGGTGTTCATCCTCGCCTTTTTCACAATAGAACACCGAATTCGAAGGTGCGTTGTTGTCCAGATCAAAAGTGAAGCGACGTCCTTTACGGGTGCGAATACTTTGGGTTGGAAATCTGTTCGTTATAAAAAGCATGAAAACCCCTCCTGTTCAGGATGGAACCAGCCTAACAAGTCAACCGCATAGGCGACACAGAAATCCCGGAACTCTGACCGTATCTATGGTCGTATTTACACAAAGGGTTTCACATTGGGTCGGTCATGGACGCCCTGAACGAAACTGGGGCGGCTCCGCCCGTGCTTTAGCCTCATAGCTCGCGGTCATCATCAGGCATCAAGAGCCGACCGAGGGGCTCTGCGACAGGGTTTAACCATTCCAGAGGCGGCCTTACGGCCAAGATCCGACTCCGGCTGGGTCCTGTGCCGAAGCGACCTAATTCACTGTAGCGTTGATTGGTGTTGTTATGAGTGATGGAGTGATTTGGCTGATTGTTCTGCCCCATTTTGTGACGGGGTTTTCTG